>NZ_CP034072.1:5297704-5597704 GCF_003855255.1 Mycolicibacterium nivoides
TACAACGCCTGGATCGGCAAGATCATGTGCAAGCGATTGCACAACGGCGTCGACCACAATGCCCAGGACTCGGTCGGTTTCGTGAAAAAGCAACTGGCCAAGGACAGCACCGACGCTCAGTCGTGGCAGTTCCTGGGCACCGCCATCAATTACTACTGCCCCGATCAGCGCTTCGTCTACGAACAAGCCGCGCACTGAACGACTTTGGAGCGAGATGTTGAACCGCAAGAGTGTCAGTAACCTGATCCGCACCGGGGTGGCCGCCTGCGCGATCGCCGGCAGCCTGGCCGGGGCGGGCATCGCCACCGGCCTAGGGGTCGGCACCGCCTCCGCCGACGCCACCGACGACTACCCGATCCCCAACCGGATCCTGCGGACCCCCTGCACGGCCGAGCAGATCATGGCAGCGGCACGCGACGTCGAGCCGGTGTACTACGAGCGCTACATGATCGACTACAACAACAAGCCGGTCGCCGATCAGCAGGGCGCCCAGGACCGGATCCACTGGTTCTTCTCCATGGACTACGCCGGTCGCCGCCAGTACTCCGAGAACACGGCCACCAACGCGTTCTTCGAGAACATGTCCTGGCGCTGGCCCAACTGGGCCAAGCTGTTCTTCAACAACAAGGGCGTCGCGGCCAACACCACCGACGTCTGCCAGAACTACCCGCCCAACGACATGTCCGTCTGGGACTGGCACTGACGACGGGCGCAGGACGGTCCTGACTCAGTCCGGCAGTGAGTTGCTCAACCGCTCGGTGGCGGCGAGGTAGTCCTCGATGAACTCGCGCACCACCTCGCGGGCCGGCTTGACCTTGTTCATCAAACCCACGCCCTGCCCGACGAAGTAGGTGGCCAGTGCTTGCGCGCCCGGATGCCCCTGGGCGGCAAGCACATCCACGCGACGGATGATCGGCTCGGCCAGCATGTTCTGCAGCGGCAGCGGCAGGGTCTGGTGGCCTCCGGGATTCGGCTGCCAGGCGTCAGTCCATTCCGACTTGAGCTGGCGGGCCGGCTTGCCGGTCCGCCCGGTCGAGCGCACGGTGTCCCGCGAGGTGGCCGCCAGCATCTTCTGCACGGTGTGCGGTGCGGTCTCGGCCTCTTCGGTGGTCAGCCACACCGAGCCCGTCCAGGCACCGGCCGCACCCATCGCGACGGCAGCGGCCATCTGCCGGCCGGTGACGATGCCGCCGGCCGCCAGCACCGGGATGTCGCTGCCGGCAGCCTCGAGCGCTTCGATCACCTCGGGGATGAGCACCATCGTCGTCACCTCACCGCAGTGCCCACCGGCCTCGGTCCCCTGCGCGACGATCAGGTCCACCCCGGCCTGCACCTGTTTGACGGCGTGCTCGCGGGCACCCACCAGAGCCGCGACCGGGACGCCGCGCTCGCGGCCGGCGTCGATCATGTAATCCGGCGGCACCCCGAGCGCATTCGCGATCAGCTTGATCGGATGACTCATCGCGACGTCCAGCAACTCGCGGCCGGTGTCACCGGACAACGAGGACCCGCCCAGACGCTGCTTGGCCTCGGGCTCGATGCCGTGATCGGCCAGCAGTCGCGCGACGAACTCGCGATATTCGGCGGGGATGCGATCTGTGAGCTGCCCCCGCGACAGGTTCTCGCCCTTACCTTCGAACTTCGCCGGCACGATGATGTCGGCGCCGTAGGGCTTGCCGCCGACCTGCTCGTCGATCCAGGACAGCTCCTGGTCCAGCTGCTCGGGCGTGTAGGCCGTGGCGCCCAGCACGCCGAAGCCGCCGGCGTTGGTCACCGCGGCCACCACGTCACGGCAGTGACTGAAGGCGAAGAGCGGAAAGTCGATACCGAACTGCTCACAGATCGCGGGTTTCACCCCGTCAGTATTGGCACCCCTACTTGACGGGTGTCAAGAGGGTGCCCGATCTGAGGCCGTCATGGCAGTTCGAACGGCAACTTCACCCCGTCGTGGGCCAGACAGTGCGTGCAGGCGCGCTCAGTGTCGACGGCTTCCAGGGCCTCGTGCACGAGCTTCTTGAACGGCACCAGGTTGCGCTCGAATTCGGCGAAGACATCCACCGTCGTCACCCCGGAACCAGCCTCGATACCGGCATCCAGATCGGTCACCAAAGCGATTGCCGCATAACACATCTCAAGCTCGCGAGCCAGAACCGCCTCGGGGTAGCCGGTCATGTTGACCAGAGTGAAACCCTGGTCGGCGAACCACCGGCTCTCGGCCCTGGTGGAAAACCTCGGCCCCTGGATCACCACCATGGTGCCGCCGTCGACCACCCCGGGCAGCCCGGCCGCAGTCGCCCGCAATGCCGGGCAGTAGGGATCGGCGAAACCGACATGGATGCCGCCGGAATCGAAGTACGTGTCGGCACGCGCGCGGGTGCGGTCCACCAACTGATCCGGAACCACGATCGAACCCGGCCCCAGCTGCGCGGTCAGACTGCCCACCGCGCACGGACCGAAGATCCGCCGCACCCCCAGCGTGCGCAGCGCCCACATGTTGGCCCGGTACGGCACCGTGTGCGGCGAGAACTCGTGGCCGGTCCCGTGCCGGGGCAGAAAGGCCACCTCGTGCCCGCCCACGGCCCCGACCGTGATCGGTGCGCTGGGCGCACCGTACGGGGTGTCCACGGTGACGGTGCGGGCCTCGGGCCCGAAGAACGAATAGAAACCGCTACCGCCGATGACGCCGAGCATGCAGTGCTATTCGGCCTCGTCGGGTTTCTTGACGGGGTCGACCGGGCCATCGTCGAGATCCGTGTCGACGGCCGCGCCGAGGTCGTCGTCGAAGTCGTCGAAATCCTCATTCGCCTTGCGGGCGCCGTCGGCGATCTCGAAGACATCGGTGGCCAGGCCACCGATGGCGGTCGCGACGTCCTTGACGGCCGTGGTGATGATCGAGGTGACCTGCCCGACCGTGGAGGCCACTGCCTCGACGGATTCCTGCAGCACGTCCTTGCCGATCTCGGTCTTGCTGAGCTGCTCCTTCATGAGGCTCAGTGTAAGAGTCCGCGCGGGGTGGCACCGGGTCAGCTCATACGATGGCCGTCGTGGCCAGTTTCGCGCAATGGATCGAAGGCGCCCGTCCCCGCACCCTGCCCAACGCTGTCGCCCCGGTGCTCGCCGGTACCGGCGCCGCCGCCTGGGTGGGCTCCGCCGTGTGGTGGAAAGCGTTGCTGGCGCTGGCCGTATCACTCGCACTGATCATCGGGGTGAACTACGCCAACGACTACTCCGACGGCATCCGCGGCACCGACGACGTGCGGTCCGGCCCGCTGCGCCTGGTGGGTTCCAAGCTGGCCTCCCCGCGGGCGGTGCTGACCGCGGCGCTGGTGAGCCTGGCCGTCGGCGCGGTGGCCGGGCTGGCGCTGGCGGCGGTGAGCGCGCCGTGGCTGATCGCGGTCGGCGCCGTGTGCATCGCCGGGGCCTGGCTGTACACCGGCGGCAAGAAGCCCTACGGCTACCTCGGCCTGGGCGAGGTAGCCGTGTTCGTCTTCTTCGGCCTGGTCGCGGTGCTGGGCACGCAGTACACCCAGGCCCTGCGCATCGACTGGGTCGGCCTGGTCGCCGCGGTGGCGATAGGCTCGCTGTCGTCGGCCGTGCTGGTGGCCAACAATCTGCGTGACATCCCCACCGACAGCCAGTCCGGGAAGATCACCCTCGCGGTGCGCCTCGGCGATGCACGTACCCGGCTGCTGTATCAACTGCTGGTCGGCGTGGCCCTGCTGCTGCCCTTGGTGCTGATCCTGGCCACTCCGTGGTGCGCGGTGGGCCTGGCCGCGGTCGCGCCGGCGGTGCGGGCACTGCGGCCGGTGCGCAACGGCAGTACCGGCGCCCAGCTCATCCCGGTTCTGCGCGATACCGGGCTGACCATGCTGGTGTGGGCGGTTGCGGTGTCCGCAGCCCTGTTCCTGGCGGCCTGATTCCTCCCCCGCGAGCAGACGTGAAAGTACCCTCCAGACATCGTTTTCGGGTACTTCCGCGTCTGCTCGGCAGCGGCGACCGCAAGGTTATCCACAGGTCGTAATCGGCACCTTCCTCTCGGAGACGCCGGCAGCCACGATCGTGAACGTGAGCGTCGAAGCGATCTTTGCCGCCAACGGCGGAGTTGCCACCGCTGCACAGTTGACCACCGTGATGACTCGCAAGATGGTCGCGTCGCTGGTGCGGTCGGGCGCAATCGTGCGCGTACGACGAGGTGTTTATGCCCCAAGCCGACCCGATATCGCCGGCCGACTGGCCGCCCTCGACCTGCTCAACGCCACCCCCATCGCCGTGTGCATGAGCACAGCTGCCGCGATGTACGGCTTCGACACCGAAAACGACGCCCGCATCCACATCCTCGATCCCGGGGTCCGTATCCGGCCCGATGCCCACGTCATGGTGCATCAACGCCTCGGCGCACCGCTGCGGCGTGTGTCCGGGCGGCTCGCGACAACACCCGCCTGGACGGCAATCGAAATCGCCCGCACGCTGCGCAGACCACGGGCACTGGCCACACTCGACGCTGCACTGCGAGTCAACGCGTGTACCGCTGCGGAGTTGGAGGCTGTGATGGCCGAACAGAAGGGGCGCCGTGGCATCGTCGCGGTACGCGACCTACTGCCCCACGCCGACGGCAGAGCCGAATCTCCGATGGAAAGCGAGATGCGCCTTGTCTTCATCGACTGGTCGGTGCCGCCTCCGGAGCTTCAGTACGAGATCGTTGACCGCAGTGGTCAAACGTGGCGCGTCGACTTCGCCTGGCCCCACGCCAAACTGGCCGCCGAATACGACAGCATCGAGTGGCACGCCAATCCTGCCGCATTCACCCATGATCGGATCAAGACGGCGCGGCTGCAGGAATGCGGCTGGACCACGATCCCGGCAGTGGTAGATGACATCCGCAAGCATCCCGAGCACTTGGTCCGCCAAGTGCTGTGGCGGTTGAACTATCCCGCACTTGTCGGCTGACCGCCGAGCTTCCCGGACAATTCCCGGCGAGCAGACGCTCAGGTACCCGACACGCGCGATATTGGGGTACCGCAGCGTCTGCTCGCCGGGAAGACTGTGGGCACTGCAACGCCGACCACCTGGGGGATGCGCATGACCATTTCGACCGAGGCGCATCAGCCCGCACCGTCGGGCCGCGCCGAAACCCGGCGGGCCATCTGGAACACCATCCGGGGTTCGTCGGGCAACCTCGTCGAGTGGTACGACGTCTACGTCTACACGGTGTTCGCCACGTACTTCGAAGCCCAGTTCTTCGACAAGGCCGACAAGAACGCGACGGTCTACGTGTACGCGATCTTCGCGGTCACGTTCCTCACCCGCCCGATCGGATCGTGGTTCTTCGGCCGGTTCGCCGACCGGCGCGGCCGCCGTGCCGCGCTGACCTTCAGCGTCTCGCTGATGGCGCTGTGCTCACTGGTGATCGCAGTCGTGCCGTCGCGCGAAACCATCGGTGTCGCAGCGCCGATCATCCTCATCCTGTGCCGGCTGGTGCAGGGCTTCGCGACCGGCGGTGAGTACGGCACCTCGGCGACCTACATGTCCGAGGCCGCCACCCGGGAACGGCGCGGCTTCTTCTCCTCGTTCCAGTACGTGACACTGGTCGGCGGTCACGTCCTGGCGCAGTTCACCCTGCTGATCATCCTCACCACGCTCAGCACCGAGCAGGTCCACGAATTCGGTTGGCGCATCGGCTTCGCCATCGGCGGCGTGGCCGCGGTCGTGGTGTTCTGGCTGCGCCGCACCATGGACGAATCGCTGTCCGCCGAACAACTCGAAGCGATCCGCGAAGGCAAGGACAAGAGCTCGGGCTCGTTGAGCGAACTGCTCACCCGCTACTGGAGGCCACTGCTGCTGTGCTTCCTGATCACCATGGGCGGCACCCTGGCGTTCTACGCCTACAGCGTCAACGCCCCGGCGATCGTCAAGACCACCTACAAGGACCAGGCGATGACCGCCACCTGGATCAACCTGATCGGGCTGATCTTCCTGATGGCGATCCAACCCATCGGCGGGATGATCAGCGACAAGATGGGCCGCAAGCCGCTGCTGCTGTGGTTCGGCATCGGCGGGGTGATCTACACCTACTTCCTGTTCACCTATCTGCCCCAGACACATTCACCGCTGATGTCCTTCCTGCTGGTCGCCGTCGCATACGTGATCCTGACCGGATACACCTCGATCAACGCCCTGGTGAAATCCGAGCTCTTCCCCTCGCACGTGCGCGCTCTCGGGGTGGGAATCGGCTACGCACTGGCCAATTCGATGTTCGGCGGCACCGCACCGGTGATCTACCAGGCACTCAAGGACCGGGATCTGGTGCCGTGGTTCATCGCCTACGTCACGGTGTGCATCGCCCTGTCCCTGCTGGTGTATCTGTTCTTCCTCAAGAACAAGGCCGAAACCTACCTGGACCAGGAGAAGGGTTCGGCTTTCATCCGGTAGCGCCAGCGCCGACGGAACGGGGACCCAACCGGTACGTTCAGCGGTGGCCCCCATTACCGGATATGCCGGGCCGGAAGGAACGTGATGAGTGCGCTGCGGGTGGTCGTCGCCGACGATGACGTGCTTCTGCGTGAGGGATTGGCCAGCCTGCTCGACCGGTCCGGATTCGACGTCGTCGGGCAGGCCGCCGACGCAACGGAATTGCTTGCCCTGGTTCGGGATCAGGCACCGCAATTGGCCGTGGTCGACATCCGGATGCCACCCACTCACACCACCGAGGGCCTGGACGCCGCGAAGGTGATCCGTACCGAGTCCCCCGAGACCGGCATCCTGGTGCTGTCCGCACACGTCGACGTCGAGCACGCGACCGAGCTGCTCGCCAGCGGTCACGGCATCGGCTACCTGCTCAAGACCCGGGTGACCGACGTCAACGATTTCGTCGAGACCCTGCAACGGATCGCCAAGGGAGCCTCGGTGGTCGACCCGGCGCTGGTGTCCGAGTTGGTCTCCGCCCGCCGCCGCGACGACCCGCTGGCCGCCCTCAGCGCCCGCGAGCGCGAAGTCCTGATGCTGATGGCCGAGGGCCGGTCCAACGCCGGCATCGCCCGCCGGCTCTGGGTCACCGAGGGCACCGTGGAAAAACACGTCCGCAGCATCCTGACCAAACTGAACCTCCCCGAGACCGGCGACGACCACCGCCGGGTCCGCGCCGTCATCACCTATTTGGAAGCGCGGTAGCCGTTGCGGATCAGCACGTCGCTGACAACGACAGAAAGCGTCGGACCTCCGGCGGCCTAACGAGTCGTCCATTCGCCTCCATTGACGGCGATGGTCTGTCCAGTGATCTGGCGTGCACCGGGCGAGGCGAGAAACCGCACGGTGGCGGCAATATCGGCGGGCGTCCCCGCACGATTGGTCATCGCTGCTTCGACCAGAGAATCTCTGCGTTCGTCGGTGAGCTTGTCTCGGAAGAACTCCGTATCAGCGATGTAGCCAGGTGAGACGATATTGGCGGTGATGCCTCGGTCACCGATCTGTCGAGCCAGGTCGACGTTCCACGACGCGACGGCCGCTTTGGCGGCTCCGTATGAGCCAGCACCTTTGTCCGCGGCGATGGAACCGATGGTGATCACGGCCGAACCACGCGGCATCGCAGGCAGCAGCGCCGTCGTCATCAGCACCGCGGTCATCAGGTTGCTGTCCAAGTTCTGGCGCCACGCATCGGCAATGTCACCTAGATGACGGGGCTCCTCCCTGTCGAAATCGGTGTTGCCGCCCGCATTGTTGACCAGCACGTCGACGGCACCGATCTCCCGCGCCACCGCAGCAGTCTGTTCGGGGTCGGTCCCGTCAACTGTGACTGCCCGGACCGACCCCCCGATCTCGTCCACTGCCTTCTTGAGTACATCCGCACGACGGCCTGTGATTACTACATTGCAAGCTTCCGAGGCGAATTGTGCGGCGACCTCACGGCCGATCCCAGTGCCCCCACCGGTCACCACGACAGTGCGCATTCCAGTACCTCCTGTTATGTTTAGACCTAAACGAGAGTAACAGGAGGGCCGGTGACCGACGCAACGTCAAGTGACTCCATCGACGCGATCGCCGAGGCGTGGAAGCGTGAATTACCGGGCGTCCCAGTGCAATCCATCGGAATCGTGACCCGGGTATGGCACATCGCGAAGCTACTCGGCGATGACCGGGCGCGGCTGTTGCGCTCCCGTCATGCCGACATGGCCACCCTCGACCTGTTGTCCACGTTGCGTCGCCATGGCAGGCCCTATCGGATGACGACCCGCGAGTTGGCGGCCGCTTCGCTCATCACCGCGGGGGCGATCACCCAACGCGTGGACCGGGCAGAGGCACAAGGACTCGTGAAACGATCCGGTCGCCGCGATTCACGGACCGTCGACATCGAACTCACCCCGCTCGGCCACGCGACAGTCGACGATCTCGTTGCCGCGGTGCTGACGCGGGAATGCCAGTTGCTCGACGGGCTGTCCAAAGACCAGCAAGATCACCTCGAGCACACCCTGAGACTGCTTCTCCAGCATCTTTCAGGCCTGCTGGGCGTCGAACAGCGGCCCGGCCACGTCGGGCACCCCGCTACCGGAGAAGGTGCTTGACGGTCCATCGAAACGCTCCGCCATCCACCGAAGACCGGCGTCCCCAACGTCACGGCCTCGGGCAGCTGGCCAGCAACTCGCGGATCGCGTCCACCGACAACGCGTATTTCGACACGAAGCCCAGCGCCGGGCTGGCCGCGATCACCTCGACCAGATCCTGTTCGGAGTAGGTCGAGGTGAGGATCACCAGCGGCCGGTGCGCGCTGCGGTGCAACTGCTCGGCCACGTCGAACCCGCTCTCGGCACCGAGCATCACATCGAGAAGAACCACGTCGGGCCGCATTTCGTCGCACATCTTCAGGGCCTGCTCGCCGTCGGCCGCCGCGCCGACGACCTCGACCCCGCCGCCGCCCAACAGCCGGGTCGCGGCACTGCGGAATCCGGCGCTGTCATCGACGATGAGGCAGCGCACCGGGCCTCCACATCCGAGTCATGAACTCAGCGTCTCAGCCCCGCATCGCGGTTGCATTACCGCTAGCCGGAAAATCGCCGCACAGCCGGCATGAACCCTGGCGGCGTAGCGTTCGTACTGTTCAGATGACTGTCGCCCGTGCTGTCCCGACTCTCGCCGACCGGCCCTGGCGGTCGGTGCGCACCCGGCTGCTGGGGATGCTGCTGCGGCCGAAGGCGCCGCCACTGGCCGCCGGGATCGTCGTTGCCATCGTCTTCATCGCCGCCGAGACCCTGGTCGTCACCCAGTTGCGCCGGACGGCACCCGAAAGCTCGTTCGGCGCGGTGTTCCTACTCGGGGTCCTGGTGGTCTCGGCCGGCTGGGGAATATGGCTCGCGGTGGCCACGTCCTTGGTCAGCGCCGTGGTCTACGTGCATTTCCACATGGAGACCAACGGCGCGCTGCTGCCGGTCCACGACCAGGACATCACCGCCATCCTGGTCTTCCTGCCGGTCGCGCTGCTGACCAATCTGCTGGTCGGGCAGGCCCGGCTGCGGGCCGCCGATGCCGCGGCGCTGGCGGGACAGCAGGCGGCGCTGCGCCACGTGGCCACCCTGGTGGCCCGCGGATCGCATCCCGACGAGGTCTACCCGGTGGCCGTCGCGGAGTTGGCCGGCGGGCTGGGCATGGACCACGTCGGGCTGCTGCTCTATCAGGACGACGGGACCGCGGCGGTGCTGGCCTCGCGCGACCCACACGGTGCGACCAAGCTGCACATCGGCGAACGATTGCCGCTGGAGCGCGGGTCGCTGCTGACCGCGATTGCCGAGACCGCCGAACCGGCCCGCATCGAGGACTACGCCAGGGAGACCGGCGTCACCGCGTCGCGCATTCGGGGCATCGGGATTCGCTCGGCGGTCGGCGCCCCCATCACCGTCGACGGTCGGGTTCGCGGCCTGTTGGTGGTCGGCTCGGCCCGGCCGGGTGCCTTCGACCCGGGAACCGAAGCCCGGGTCGGCGACTTCGCGGACCTGGTCGCCACCGCGATCGCCAACTCCGAAACCCGTGCCGCCCTGACCGCCTCGCGGGCCCGGATCGTGACGGCCGCCGACCAGGCCCGGCGGCAGTTCGAACGCGACCTGCACGACGGCGCCCAGCAGCGGGTCGTCTCACTGAGCCTGGCGCTGCGGGCCACCCAGGCATCGATACCGGCCGATCGGACAGAACTGATCGATCAACTCGACAGCCTCGTGGCGGGGCTGTCCGCGCTGTCGACCGAACTGCAAGAGCTTTCCCGCGGAATGCATCCGGCCGTGCTGTCCCGGAGCGGACTGGGCGCCGCGATCCGCTCCCTGGCCCGCCGCTCACCGATCCCGGTCGACGTCGAGGTCGACCTGAACGACCCGATCCCCGAATCGGTGGGTGTGGCCGCGTACTACGTGCTCGCCGAGGCTTTGACCAACGCGGCCAAGCATTCCGGGGCCACGGCCGTGGAAGTGACGGCCTCCGTCAGCGACCACACCCTGCACCTCTCGGTGCGCGACGACGGTGTCGGCGGTGCCGTCACCGGGGCCGGGTCCGGATTGATCGGTCTGGCCGACCGCGCCGAGGCACTGTCCGGTCAGCTCAGTGTCACCAGCCCACCGGGAACCGGGACCACCATCCGCGCCTCGATCCCGCTCAATTGCGGTCAGCCGCAGCCTCGTCAGTGATGGAACAGCAGCCCGTACGGCCCGAAGAACGGGTACTGGGCCTGGTAGTCCACAGCCGGCGGGGTCGCGACGATCTGCGCATTGCCGTCGGATCGGCACACGGTCGAGGTCGCCCCGGCGGTGGTACAGGTCTGTGCGGCGGGGTCTGCCTGGGCGACGGGTGCCAGCGCTATTGCGGCGGCGGACGCGGTCAGGAGCATCAAAAAACGTATCGAGTTACTCATGGTGGCGGTACTCCTTTGTCAGCCAACTCAATTCGAGTACCTCAAGCGTCGCCGACAGTGGCGCCGAAAACGACGGCGCTGACCCCCAACTCCTGTTACCGGCTATCCCCCACAAAACTGATCACGTTCTGGGAGTAAAGATTTGCTGCTACTTGGATTTCGGCGGCTCGTCGCCGCGCAACCGCGCCTGCAGCTGCTCGCGATCCTTGCGCCGCCGCTCGTCGACCACCGCGATGGAGGCCGTCGCCCGCTCACGCAACGGCCGGAACAGCCAGATCCCCAGCGGCAGTGCGATCACGATCGCGAACAGCAACGCCACCACCACCGGGAAATCCCCGGTCACCAGATACCCCAGACCGTAGATCGCCGCAGTCAGCACAGCGACCAGCACAAGCCGGGCAATGAGGTAAACCACGACGTCGGTGACCATGCGGGAGGTCGAACCACTTCCTGACACGCTCCGAGCCTACCGACGGCGCGTATATTCGGATAAAGGAGGTTTCGAGTGGCGTATCTACTCCTGCTCATTGCCGCAGCAAGCCTGGTGTACATCGGCTGGCGGCTGGCGCGGGTTTCCGGCAGTCAATCCAAGACCCGCGTGATCGGTCCCGATGACGACCCGGAGTTCCTGCGCCGGCTCGGGCACGGCGACAATCCCCGCGGCTAACCCGCGTCAGGCGCGCGAGTTCGTCGACCGGCGTGCCCCGGCGAAGTCGGATGCCACTACCGCCGCCAGCTCGATCAGCGCCTCACGGGTACCGGGCTTGAGACGATCCAGGCTGATCTCGGCACCTTCCTCCAGATGCGGATCGAACGGCACCAGCCGCACCGCACGGCACCGCCGCGAGAAGTGGTCCACCACCTTGGACAGATCGACCTTGCCCGAGCGTGGCCGCACCGCGTTGATCACCGCGATGGAATTGCGCACCAGATCCTGATGGCCGTGGGCGTCGAGCCAGTCCAGCGTGGCCGACGCGCTGCGCGCCCCGTCCACCGAACCCGAGCTGATCACGACCAGCACGTCGGCCTTGGACAGCACCGCCGACATCGCCGAGTGCATCAACCCCGTCCCACAGTCGGTGAGCACGAGGCTGTAGAACCGCTCCAGCACCTCCAGCGCGCGCAGATAGTCGTCGGAGCTGAATGCCTCCGACACCGCCGGGTCGCTCTCGGAGGCCAGCACCTCCAGCCGGCTCGGCCCCTGTGAGGTGTAGGCCCGCACGTCGCTGTAGCGCTCGATGCCTTCGGCGTCCCGCAGCAGGTGCCGCACCGTCGCAGCCGTCTCCAACGGCACCTTCTGGCTCAGCGTGCCCCGGTCGGGGTTGGCATCCACCGCGACCACCCGATCTCCGCGGATCGAGGCGAACGTGGCGCCAAGCGTCGCGGTGATGGTGGTCTTGCCCACGCCGCCCTTCAGGGACATCAACGCGATCCGGTAGCAGCCCTGCAGCGGCTGGCTGACCTCGCCGACCAGGTTGTTGCGGTGCGTGGTCTTGGGGCTCTCACCGACGTTGACCTGCTTGAACGACGCGACGTAGAGGGCCTTGCGCCAGCCCGAGGTGGGCGGGTTCTTGCGTTGGCCCAACAGTGCGGCGGTGGAGAGGTCCCGGTAGGGCGTCGCGAAGTCTGCAGCGGCGGGCCGCTCAGTAGATCCAGCGGCGGGCCGCTCAGTAGATCCAGCGGCGGGCCCGACAGGTCCAGCGGCGGGTCCGACAGGTCCACCGGCGGGCCGCTCGAAGATTCCCGCTGCCGGCGCCGGGAAGTTCGCGGCGACCGGCCCCGGAAAGTGGCCGGGCACCGGCGGTGCGGTGATCACCGGGATGCCTTGCGGCGGCGTCGGTGCGGTCCACTCCGCGGGCAGCGGCGTGGAAACACCGGGCTCGGTGGGGTTGCTGAATCGCTGCTGACCGCGGAAGCCTGGCACCGGAGCGAACACCGACGGGACCAGCGGAGGCTCGGCGACCGGGGGTGGCGCGAGTGCCGGGGAAGCCGGGGGCGGTGCGTCGGCGGCAGGTGCTGCCGGGCGGGCCACGGTCGGCTCGTCGAGCGCGGTGTCTGTTGACGGTTCACTGTTGTCCTGTGGGGCGGACTCTTGCGTTTCGGACGGCTCGGACACTGACTCAGGCACTGGCTCGGACACGAATTCCCCTCTTTTCCACACGCTTCCGACCGGACCGCGGCTGCGCCACAACCTCAGAGCGCGCGGTCACTCACCAACCCGACGGTGCCTAGCCGACCCCCGCATACGAATGCAGACCCACGGTCACCAGATTGATGAAGAACAAGTTGAACACCATCGCGACGAAACCCACGACGTTGATCCAGGCCGCCTTGCGGTCCCGCCAACCCGCGGTAGAGCGCGCATGCAGGTACGCCGCGTACACCACCCACGCGATGAACGACACCGTCTCCTTGGGGTCCCAGCCCCAGTACCGGCCCCAGGCCTCCTCGGCCCAGATGGCACCGAAGATCACGCCGAAGCCGAAGATCGGGAACGCGAAGATCGTGGTGCGGTAGGCAATCCGGTCCAGGGTCTGCGCGTCGGGCAGCCGGGCGATGATCCGCGCGACGGTCCCTTCGCGGCCCGGCTCGCCCAGCGGCGACATCTTCAGCAGGAACAGGATGCTGGCCACACCGGCCACCAGGAACACCCCGGAGCCGAGGCTGACCACCGAGACGTGGATGGGCAGCCAGTAGGACTGCAGCGCGGGCATCACCGGGGCGGCATTGGAGTACAGCCAGCGTCCCGACACCGTCAGCAGGATCAGCACCGGAACCAGCACGAACACCCACAGCGCGCGGTACTGCGGCTTGCGCAACACCACGGCCGCCGCGATCAGACCGCAGAAACTGGTCAGGTTGATGAACTCGTACATGTTGCCCCACGGCACCCGTGAGGTGGCCAGACCGCGCAACACGATGCAGATGAACAGCATGCCGATGCCGACGTAGGTCAGCGCCAGCCCGGTCTTGCCGACCCGCTCGTCGAACGGCCGCCGGGGTTCCTCGGCGACGACGCCCGGGGTGGCGCTGTCGGCGCCGACGGTGGCGCCGACCAGTTCACGGGTTTCGACACGACGTCCGCGGCTGTAAGCCAGTTCGACGGCGAGCAGGATCAGCGCGCCGACCAGAATCACCACCGACGACGTGAACGCCCAGTCGGAGTACCTGGCCAGTCCGATGTCGATGTGCTCGGTATTCACTGCTCCGCCTTCTCTTCTTCCGCCGGCGCGTCGTCGTACCCCTCCAACAGCCGCGCGGTCAGCTTTTCGAACTCATCGCCCCAACCGGAGTTGTCGGTACGGGCCAGCCCGCCCAGCTCGACGTTCACCGTACCCGCAGTAGCGGGTTGGATCCGAACCCAGATCCGGCGCCGCCGCACCACCAACGACACCAGCAACCCGGCCATCATCGACATCGCGAACACCAGCACCCAGACCTGGGCCGGATCGTGGGAGACCTGCAGGTTGACGAACGGCACCGCGCCGTCGAACCGAACCTTGGTGCCGTCGTCGAGCCGGGTGTCCTGACCTTCGACCAGGTTGACGCGGGCTACCTTGGTCAGCTGCTTGCGATCGATCAACCGGGGATCGAGCGAGAACAGTGACTGCGGCCGGCCGGTGTCCAGGCCGGTGTCACCGCGGTAGATGTCGATGGCGACGGCCGGATCGTTGAGTGCCGGGAAGCTCGACGACAGCAGCGTGCCCTCGAGTTGCTTGGTGGGCGCGAACAGGCCCTGGATCGCGATCTGGTGCTTGCGGCGCTCGTCGGCGTCGGGATACGTGCCGGCGGGCGGGTCGATGCGGACGACACCCGAGGACAACAACGTCAGCTGTTCTTCTGGGCGCCACTGGATGGTCTGACTGCGTTGCTGACCGTCGGGGAAGGTCACCGTGAACGACGGCGCGTAGCCGTGCCCCTGCAGATACACGCGGTCGCCGCCGATGCGCAGCGGGTGGTTGACCTCGAGGCGGTACGACCGCCAGGTGTCGGCGGCCAGATCCTCACCGGACTGGTAGTCGATGTCGGCGGCGAACGACAACGCCTGCCCGGTGGGCAGATAGTGGGCATCGAAGTCGTTGACCCGCAGACAGATCGGGCTCAGCGAGGTGCCGTCGACGGTGTTGCCTGCCCGGAACGAGTCGAAGGCGGCCGGCGAGGCGGTGCAGAATCCGGGGCCGCCGTCGGCGATGACGATGACGTTGCCCTCGTACCCGAACAGCTTGCCCGCTGCCACCGCCGCCAGCAGGCCGAGCAGCGAGAAGTGGAAGACGATGTTGCCGAACTCCCGCAGATAGCCCTTCTCCGCGGATATCTCGGTGCCGGCGTCGGTCTGCCGGGTGACCTTGCGCCAGCCCTTCAGTCGCCGCGTCACGGTCTGGGCGATCTCGTCGGCGTCGGCGTTCACCTGCTCGGCATGGTGTTTGGGCAGCCGGCCCAGGTTGCGCGGCGCCGACACCGGCACTGCCCGCAGGTTGCGGAAATGCTCGATCATCCGGGGTGTCAGACAGCCCACCAGCGAGATGAACAGCAGCACGTAGATGGCGGTGAACCAGAAGCTGGAGAACACGTCGAAGGCCTGCACGCGGTCCAGCCACGGCCCGAGAGTGGGATGGGCGACCAGGTACTCGTCGACCTTGGACTCGTTGAGGCTGCGTTGCGGCAGCAACGCACCCGGGATCGCGGCGAGCGCCAGCAGGAACAGCAGCACCAGCGCGGTGCCCATCGAGGTCAGGGTCCGCCAGGTGTTGCGCACCAGCGCGATCAGACGTGAGAACACTCCAGGGCGCCGAGTTTCGGCGTCGGTCATATCGGCAGCCTCACGTCACTGACGAACGCGTCGCGCACCCACGACACGAAGTCGTTCCACAGACCCGTCACGAGTGCGGTGCCCACCAGGATCAGCAGCACACCGCCGAGAATCTGAATGGTCCGGGTGTGCCTGCGCAACCAGCCCAGCCCGGTCACCGCCCGCGCCGAACCCAGTGCCAGCAGCACGAACGGGATGCCCAGGCCCAGGCAGTAGGCCAGCACCAGCACCACCCCGCGGGCCACGGTGGCGCCGTCGGTGGCCGAGGCCACCGCGATCACCCCGGTCAGCGTCGGGCCCAGGCACGGCGTCCAGCCCAGCGCGAACACCGCGCCCAGCAATGGGGCGCCGGCCATCGTGGACCACTGCCGGGGCGCGAACCGGGCCTGGCGTTGCAGCGCCGGGATGAAGCCGACGAACACCAGGCCCATCACGATCGTCACGACACCGCCGATACGTTGCAGCAGAACCTGATTGGCGATCAAAGTGGTGGTCATCCCCAGCACCGCGACGGCACCGAGCAGAAACACCACGGTGAAACCCGCGACGAACAGCGCGGCCGCACCGGCCACCCGCAGCCGCGCGGTCCGGGTCGCCTGTTTCGTCAATCCGGCCTCGGCGGCCACCGGGGCTTCCTGAACCCCGACGACGGCGGCCAGATAGGACAGATAGCCCGGCACCAGCGGCACCACGCACGGCGAGGCGAACGACACCAGCCCGGCCAGCACACTGATCCCCAGCGCCAGCAGCACCGGCCCGGCCGCGGCGATCTCGGCGAACCCGGTCATTTCTGCGGTCCCGGTTCGGCCGCCAACCGCTCCACGACCGGTTGCAGATCCTCGGCCAGCAGCTCACGCAGGAACACCGCGGCCACCCGGTGCTGACGGTCCAGCACCACGGTCGACGGGATCACCGTGGTCGGGTATTTCCCGCCGAACGCGATCATCGTCCGCATCGCCGGGTCGTAGATGGACGGGAAGGTGACCTTGCGGTCGGTGACGAAATCGACTGCGGCATCACGGTTGTTGTCCCGCACGTCGATGCCGAGGAACTGAACGCCGTCGCGACGGGTCGCTTCGTACACCTTCTGCAACTGACCGATCTCGGCCCGGCACGGGCCACACCACTGGCCCCACACATTGATCACCACGACCTTGCCGGCGAAATCTTCCAGCGAGATGGTCTTGCTCGGGTCGACGAGGTCGGGACCGCTCAATTTGCCTGGGGTGCCGCGCTTTTCGGGCGGGTCGTAGAAGATGTCGGTCTTGCCGCCGGGTGCGACGAACTCGAAGGTGCCACCCTGGGCCACCGCGTCGTCACCCGTCGAGCATCCGGTGAGCAGCACCAGCCCTGCCAGCACCGCCGCACTCACCCGGGCGACCAACGACCTCATTCAGATTCCCCAGGGCTCCGTGTAGCCCCACCGGATCAGCTTGTCGCCGTCGAAAGTGAACGACGTGATCGAAGACAGGTTGCACAGCCGGCTGTGCGGCAACGGCAGGTGGGCCAGCTTGCGTCCGGTCATCGCCCGGCGCAGCGTCTCGACCGGAAGCTGGTGGCTGACGCAGACCGCCTCGTGCCCGGCCGCCTTCTCCCGGGCGCGGTGCATGGCCGCCATCATCCTCGGCGCGATCTCGTCGTAGGGCTCACCCCAGGACGGTTTCATCGGGTTGCGCAGCCGCGGCCAGTTCCTCGGGTCACGCAGCGCACCGTCCCCCGGGGCCACCCGCTCCCCCTCGAACATGTTCCACGATTCGATCAGATCGCCGTCCGTGGCGATCGGCAGCCCATGGCTTTCTGCGATCGGCGTGGCCGTTTCCTGAGCCCGCTCCAACGGTGAGGCCACCACGTAGACGATGTCCTTGCCGGCCAGCCAGTCGGCAGCAGCCTGCGCCTGGGCCCGCCCGCGGTCGGACAGGTGGTAGCCGGGCAACCGGCCGTAGAGCACCTTCTCCGGATTGAACACCTCGCCGTGGCGCATCACGTGCACGGTCGTTCTGGTGGTCACTGCTTGGCCTCCGCTGCGGCACGGGCCGCACCGGGCAGCGCATCGGCGATGCGGGAGAACGCCTCGTCATCCAAAGCCGCTGAGACGAACCAGGTTTCGAAGGCACTACACGGCGGGTACACCCCGGCCTCGAGCAGCGCGTGGAAGAACGGCGGGAAGCGCCAGGTTTCGGTGGCCTTGGCCGCGGCGAAGTCGTTGACCTGCTCGTCGGTGAAGAACACGCTGAGCATGTTGCCCGCGCGCTGCACGCGGTGGACCACGCCGGCGTCGGTGAGCGCACCGCTGAGCAGACCGGCCAACCGGTCGGCATTGGCATCCAGCCGGGCGTAGGCGGCGGCGTCGGCGTTGCGCAACGTGGCCAGCCCGGCGGCCATCGCCACCGGGTTACCGGAGAGGGTCCCGGCCTGATAGACCGGCCCCAGCGGGGCCAACCGCCCCATCACCTCGGCACTGCCGCCGAAGGCCGCGGCCGGCAGGCCGCCGCTCATCACCTTTCCGAAGGTGAACAGGTCGGCGGCGACAGGATCGAGCCCGTACCAGCCGGCCCGGCTCACCCGGAAGCCCGTCATGACCTCGTCGAGGATCAGCAGCGCGCCGTGGGCCGCGGTGATCCGGCGCAGCGCCGCGTTGAAACCGGGCAACGGGGCGACCGTGCCCATGTTGCCCGGGCTGGCCTCGCTGATGACGCAGGCGATCTCATCCCCGAACCGGCCGAAGATCTCTTCCACCGCGGCGACGTTGTTGTACGGCAGCACGATGGTGTCGGCGGCCGCCGCACCGGTGACACCGGGCGAGGACGGCAGACCCAGGGTGGCCACACCCGAGCCGGCGTCGGCCAGCAGCGCGTCACTATGACCGTGATAGCAGCCGGAGAACTTGATGATCTTGGCGCGGCCGGTGTAGCCGCGGGCCAGCCGGATCGCGCTCATGGTGGCCTCGGTGCCCGAGTTGACCAGCCGCAGCCGCTCGACGGGGGCGACCCGGTCGATGATCTCGGCGGCCAGTTCGGTCTCCGACGGGGTCGGGGCGCCGAAGCTCAGTCCGTCGACCGCCGCCTTCTGCACGGCCTCCACGACCGCGGGGTGCGCGTGGCCGAGCAGCATCGGGCCCCATGAGCAGACCAGGTCGACGTAGCGGTTGTCATCCGCATCGGTCAGCCAGTAGCCCTTGGCCGAGGTGATGAACCGGGGGGTGCCGCCGACCGAGCTGAAGGCACGCACCGGGGAGTTCACTCCACCGGGGATAACTGCGCAGGCATCGGCGAACAGCTGGGCCGATCGCTGAGGCTCGGATATCCGGTGCTCCTCGCGTCCGCCTTGTTGCTCAACACGCATGGCCACCAGTGTCCCAGTCGGCGCAACTGCGTCAACTACAGGGTGTAGTGGTCGCGGTCACCCAGCCGGCGTCAGCGCGAACACCGGATGGTCCGCGTCGTCGGGCAGGTCGCGGAAGTAGCCCTTCGCCACCTTGCCGGCCAGCGGCCGGTAGGCCGCGATGATGGGCGCCCGCTGCTCCACCGGAACCTCGGCCGCGAGGTAGCTGGACTTGCCCAGCGTGACGCGCGGATTGGCCCGGATGTTGCGCACCCATTCGGACTCACCACGGGTGGAGACCAGGTATCGGACGCCGTCGACCACAGGAACCACGACGGGGATCTGCTGTGACTGTTTGCTGACCCGGGTGGTGACGGTCAGGGTCTCGCTGTGGCCGATGCCGGTGGCCATCGCGATCCGGTTGAACACTGCCCGAACAAACCAAGGGGGCTTGAGGTAGGCCATAACTCACGAGTTTGATGGTGACCATGCAGTTACCGCAATCGCTGGCCCGGTTCAACCGCCATGTGACCAACCCCATCCAGCGTCTGTGGGCGGGCTGGGCGCCGACGTTCGGAATCCTGGAACACGTCGGCCGGAAATCCGGCAAGACCTACCGGACGCCGTTGAGCGTCTTCAGCACCGACGACGGCGTGGCCATCATGCTGACCTACGGTCCGGATCGGGACTGGCTGAAGAACATCACCTCAGCTGGTCACGCGCGGATTCGCCGCCACGGTAAGACCATCGAGGTCAGTGGGCCGCGGGTGGTGTCCAAGGCCGAAGCGGCCGAGCACGTGACCGGCGCGATGCGTCGCCCGTTCGCGCGACTGCCCTTCGAACAGGCCGTGCTACTCAAAAAGGTCTAGTGGTCACCAGCGGGACCGGGGACGCCTGCGAATCCAGTCGCCGGTTCTGGCGGATCACCACCCGGCGTAAGCCCAGCAATATCGCG
Organism: Mycolicibacterium nivoides; assembly: GCF_003855255.1. Classification (NCBI taxonomy): domain Bacteria; kingdom Bacillati; phylum Actinomycetota; class Actinomycetes; order Mycobacteriales; family Mycobacteriaceae; genus Mycobacterium; species Mycolicibacterium nivoides. Next base: position 5,317,673 of record NZ_CP034072.1, read on the forward strand.
GCCGGCGCCGCCATCAGCGCGATGATCTGGAACATCTCACTCATCGCGGGTACCGCCTCGGGCGCCCAGGCGGAATCAGTACGACGGCGGCGGCGGGAAGTTCGGTCGGTGCTTGGTCTCGCATATCTGCCGGTCTACGCCGGTCCCAGGCACTCGGCGTCGATCTCAACGGTTTCTTGACGGCCGACGATCGAATCCTTACATGCCGCGTGATCGTGCACGTCAAGAGACTGTGCAGAATCTCGTTGCACCCGTAAAGAAGTCGTGAACGATCCGGCCGGCGGGCCTGCGAGCCGCTGGGATGGCATGCATGGCACATGACGACGCGGACAGATGGCACTGGCAACTGCACGCGAGGTGTCGAGGCATGGACGCTTCGGTGTTCTTCTCCCCCGAAGGAGAACGCGGGCGCGCTCGATCGAATCGCGAACAACGGGCCAAAGCGCTGTGCCGGGATTGCCCGGTACTCACGCAATGCCGAACGCATGCGCTCACGATCGCCGAACCGTTCGGCGTCTGGGGCGGGCTGTCGGAGGCGGACCGATACGGCCTGATAGATCCGAAACGGACTGCAACCGGCTGATTCAGCAAACTGGCGAACCCTTGTTCACCTGGGAATTCAAGGTCTACCGTAGATAAGTCACTACTGCGGTCGGCAGCAGGGCGCGGCATCTGTCCAATCGGTGGCAGGAGGTCACCATGAAGCGCCTGTTCATCATCGGTTACGGGATCGCGAGCTATCTGGCCTTCCTCGTCGCCTTCCTCTACGCGATCGCCTTCGTCGGCAACTTCGCGGTGCCGCGCACGATCGATTCCGGTATCGCCGCACCGACCAGTGAGGCGGTGCTCGTCAACGTGCTGCTGCTGTCGGTGTTCGCCGTTCAGCACAGCGTGATGGCCCGAATCTGGTTCAAACGCTTGTGGACGCGGATCGTTCCGCAAGTCATCGAGCGAAGCACCTATGTGCTCTTGTCGAGCCTGGCACTGTTCCTGCTGTACTGGCAGTGGCGCACCATGCCCGCAGTGGTGTGGAACGTGGAATCCACTGCGGGACGGGTGATTCTGTGGGTGTTGTTCTGGGCCGGCTGGGCAACCGTTCTCGCCTCGACGTTCATGATCAACCATTTCGACCTGTTCGGGCTGCGGCAGGTGTGGCTGAACTGGCGCGGCCGGCCGTACAGCGAGCTGGGCTTCCGCACCGTGATGTTCTACCGGGTGATCCGGCACCCGATCATGGCCGGGTTCATCGTGGCGTTCTGGGCCACCCCGACGATGACCGCGGGCCATCTGCTGTTCGCGGCTGTCAGCACCGCCTACATCCTGGTGGCGATCCAGCTCGAAGAACACGACATGATGGCGATGATGGGCGATCAGTACCGCGACTACAGGCACCGCGTCGGGATGCTGGCCCCGGGTCTGCACCTCGGCCACGACAGCCCCACCCCGAAAGTCAGGCATCGGGCGGCGTAGCGGACACCCCGTGGAGGCCGGGTGTGGCGAGCGGCTCCGCCGAACCACACCCGGCAACCGCTACTCTTCGCCGCCACCTGCACTCCCCGAGGACTCGTTGTCCCCGGGAGCCTTGGCCGGTTTGTTCAGTTCCGACTTCACCTTCTTCACAAAGGATTTCACCGACGCTGGCGCCGGCGACTCAGTCTTGGCCGGGGCCGGCGTATCGGTACCATCGGTCTCCGCACCGCCGGAGCTCGCCACGGTCTGCCCTGGCCGAACCTTGTTGCCCTTGCCGAAGATCGAGCGCAGATTCGGACGGGCATGCGTGGTCGACGCCGGGGAGTCGACCGTCGCCGCCACCCGGGACGTGAGCGCGACATCCTGATCGTCGCCTGCACCGGCATCGGTGGGAGTAACGGATTCGACACGCCGCTCCAGTGCCAGATTCGTTGTCGCGGGCTGGGTTTGGAGCGCGGTCTTGACCGCCTGCCGGGTGTCGTGGACAACCGCCCCAGTGGCATTGGCCAGATCGATCGTGCGCATGGCGACGTCTTTCACCCCGTGCTGGAGCGCGTTGATGGTGGCGCCCGGGTCAAGAGTGGTCGCCGCATTCAGCACCTCACCAATCGAGAAAACCGCCTGGTCGATGAGCGGCTTCACATAGCTGATGCCGAGGTAGATCGGTATCGAGATCGCACTCTCCACCACCACGGGGACCAACGCCTGGGCTACGGCCAGCGGGCGTTGCAGCAGGTACTCCACCGACGGGACCGACTGGATCACGTACTGGATGATCGACGTTCCGATCGCATTGAGAATCTCGATGGATGCCTGCGCGGGGTCACCGTGCACGATTGCGTCGGCCGCCGCCGAGAGACCGGCAGGAAGCCCGGTGACGACGTCCACGGCGGTCTTGATGCCGTCGACCACGATCGCTCCTGTCGCGTTGACCGTGGCGATCTGGTTCATCAGAAGCTGATTGAGAATCGGGGCCGGGTCACTGAGTTCAGCGGCGATGAGTCCGGCGATGACTTCCTGCGAGAACTGGAAAACCGGGGCGAACACCTCGGCCGGGTTCTCCACCGCGGCTGCGAGTTGCACACCGCCGGAATGGATTTGCGGTGGCGGGTTGACCGAGGCCGTGGCGATGACGCCGGCCCCGACGAGGGCGATTCCGGCACTGAGATAGGGCCGAACACCTGCGTGCATGTGATCCCTTTCATCCGAGTTGGCATTCCGGACGGGGCTCGACGCACCGCACGCAGCCAACGTCGAGAGAACGTACCGACGCAGCTATAACGTGTTTCACTTTCTTCAGAAGTGGGGCAATTCTCATTTGCGCGAGCAACTTTTAGCAATGAGAATGATGGCTATCTAGCTGGCATTTCTTCAATATAGCTACTTACCGTAGCGTAAATACTCGTCGCGACTACTTGCTAGTAGTATTCACAAACTGCATCCCGGCGCGGCGCGGCACCACACCCCCCCAGCCGACGCTCGCGGCCCGCGGACGACCGAAAAATTGCCGGCTGGCTTTTATTTTTTTCTGATGTATGGTCGGGCCCAGTGATTGTTTGCGAATAAAAAGGAGCAACGATGGCTGATAAATCCCAAGGTCGTCTGCCCAAAAAACCGGCGATGACCATCAAGGAACGGCGAGCGGCAAAGCGTACCAAGGCCGCCGAGGCCGCAGAGACCATTCCCAAGAGGAAGCGGCCGGACCGCGTTTAGCAGTCCGAGCTGTAGGTTTATCGGACCCTACGTTCATCACGCCGTACCCGCAGAGGCGCATTCGCGGCGAATTCAACCAATATTTTGCGACGCTGAAACTAACACGCGATTCGCATTTTCAATTTCGCGATCGCCGTGGATGAATTGTGCAGAATAATGGTCGGCCGGAGCGTGACAATATAAATGAGCGACAGGAACTGGCGGGCATTCAGGTCCGCCAGTTCAACACTTCACCAGATCCCGCTGTCATGACCGTGCCCGGCATCACTCGCAGCCGATAGGGGGTCAGCCTCAGCGCCGCGAATTGATCCGAGGTCGGCCCGGCATTCCATTGCGGAATGATGTACGGGTCGTAGCCCACCGGGGCGGGCCCGTTGGCGAAGCGGTCCCAGACCTGCGTGCAGGTCTCGTCATCGGTGTACCACTCCACCAGGCAGTCCGCGGCGCAGGTGTCGTGATTGGTGGTCCAGTAACTGACCGAGACATACGGATGCACCGCAAGGTGGGCGCGCTTGACCGCGGTGGGAACGGTGGCGACCCAGCCGAACAGATCGGTACCGTCCCACTCCCAGATCGGATGCAGGATGCGACTGCGGGGCTGACCGTCGGCGTCGACGGTGGCCACTGAGGCCCACACGATCTCGTGGGCCATGGTCACGAAGGCAGGGGCGATCCGGTCCAGCGGGGTAGCAGTCACATCAGCCACAGTAGGCAAGGGATGTCCTGCGACGGCGCAGGTTCGCGGTTACGGCTCCGGGTCCGCGTCACCGTAGATGGGGTTGCCGTCCTCGTCGATCCAGTCGTTGACGGCGGTGCCCGACACCGTGCCATGACTGCCCGGCAGGGTGACGGTGGGGCGGGTGTCGTCATAGGACCTCAGGACGCGCTTGGCTTCTCTGCGGTTCTCTTCGCTGACGGGTGGCGGATTCTCGGTGCTCATACCTGTGGCTGCCCGAAAGTGTGAGCCACCAAACACTTAGACCCGGGGGGTGCGCCGGAGCGGATCAGGCCGAGACGGTACGAAGCGAGGCCGGCAGGCTGGGCAGGAAATGCCGGGTGGCGAAGGCCCGGAGATCCTCGGGGGTGTCGAGGGGTTCGACGCTGGGCAGCAACAGCACCATCCCCGCATAGCGCAGGATGGTGTCCGCGAGGTCGTTGACCGCCTGCTCACCGATCCGCTCGGCGAACCCGGCCGGGAAGATCACCTTGAGCGCCGCAGCCATCCGCTCGATCGCCGCGCCGTAGTGGGTGTGCAGCATCTCCATCACCAGAGCCGGTTCATCGGCGATCATCTGGTTGAGCACGTGGTGGCGACGGAACTTCAGGATCGACAGCGTGAACGCCTCAACATAGTAGTTCGATTGCGGCCCTGCGTTTTTCAGCTCGTTGGCAATGTCGGAGAACAACGCGACGTTCTCCCGCTCGATCACCGCCGCGACCAGCTCGTCGCGGTTGGCGAACCTGCGGTAGATCGTGGTGCGACTGACCCCGGCCCGGCGCGCGACGTCGTCGAGCGCGACCCGGCGCAGGCCGTGCCGCTCGAACTCGACGAGGGCCGCGTCCAGGATCGTCGCGGTTACCGAATCAGCTCCGGGCATAGCCCGTTTGTGCAAACTTGTTGTAGCGCACGCTCATCGGTAGATGATCCCACACCCAGTTCACCGGGCGGGTGCGCCAGAACGCCGCAAACCGCTGGTAGTTACGTTCCTTGCGATCACTCCACGGCAGGTTCAGCAGGGCGCGGGCACGTGGCGGCATCCCGCCGGTGGTGATGAACGCGGCGACCGGATTGAACACCGGCGCGATCAGCTTCCAGGCCAGCGGCGACACTGCCTTGGGCCGCGGGAATCCCTTGGTGACGTATCCGACGCCGTACTGCGCAGTCTTGTGGGCGACGACGATCTCGTTCATCATCCGGTCCCAGTACTGTTCGAACTCGGCATATGTGGCCGGCATCGCGCGGTCGCTGACGCCGTAGCGCCGGTACCAGGTCTTGGACTCCAGGTAGATCTGTTCCTTCTCGGCGTCGCTGAGTCGCTTGACGAAGGTGTCGGCGAAATACAGCACCTGCTCGACGAAGGTGGCGTGCGCCCAGAAGTACGTCTCGGGGTCCAGGGCGTGATAGCGCGCGCCGTCGGGCATCTCACCCTTGATGTCGCGGTGGAAGTCACGCACCTGCTGTCCGCGGTTGTCGCCGTCGGTGCCGTAGACGGTCATGAAGATCGGAGGCAACGACCGCTTGACCCGGGCAGCGGTGTCGGAGAAGAACACCGAATGGTCCAGCACACCCTGGCCCAGCTCGGCCAGCATGTTCTGGAGGACAGCGGGCCGCGGCCCGATCAGGTACATCCGGTTGTCGCCGAAGTACTTCCAGACCAGCGATTGCGGCCCCAGTGGCAGGGCGTCGGTCTGCTGCGGCTGTTCGGCCAATTCCGTCATGGACACAGTGTTACAGATTTCGCACTTTGTACCAAGGTGGATGTGACCAGGGTCACCGAAGCGTGTGAGCGGCGTTATCGGGCTGTTGCCGGACCGTGTCGCGTGCTGAGACCCATAACGCACTCGGGGTTGGAATGATGCGCAGGTGAACTCGCTGACCCGCCGCGACGCGCTGCGTCTAGGTGTCACCGGCGCGGGTGCCGCGGGACTGATGGCATTGGGCAGCCTGCTCGATCCGCCGATGCCCCGTGCGTCTCCTGGCCCCAACCAACCGGCCTCCGCGGGCGACTCGTCACCGACCCGCGATTCGGGGTCGTTCATCTCCGCGGCCCGCGGCGGCGTCGAAACCAATTGGATCATCGCCCGCCCGCCGGGCCAGCACGGCCCACTACGTCCGGTGATCGCCCTGCACGGGATGGACAACGACGCCGCCGGGGTGATGAGCCTGGGCATCCCTGAAGCGCTGGCCCAGCTGACCGCGGCCGGCCGACCGCCGTTCGCAGTGGTCAGTGTGGATGGTGGCAACTCGTTCTGGCGCCGTCGAGCCTCTGGTGGAGACTCCGGGGCGATGGTGCTCAACGAACTGATCCCGATGTTGGCCACCAAGGGCATCGACACCTCGCGAGTGGCCTTCATGGGCTGGTCGATGGGCGGTTACGGCGCCATGCTGTTGGGTGCCAGACTGGGCGCCGCGCGTACCGCGGCGGTCTGCGCGATCAGCCCGGCGCTGTACCTCACGTACTGGGGCGCGCCGCCCGACGCCTTCGACAGCCTCGAAGACTGGCAGCAGAACTCAGCGCTGAGACTGCTACCGGCGCTGGGGTCGATCCCGCTGCGCATCGACTGCGGCACCGGGGACGGGTTTTACGCCGCAACCAGAATGTTCGTCAACCAACTGCCCAGGACCCCGGCCGTCGGCTTCTACCCCGGCGGCCACGATCAGGACTTCTGGCGCGCGCACCTGTCCGACGAGCTGGCCTGGCTCGATTCCTGAACCGCGCCTTGGGCTCTCACCCCCAGGTGAGCGGATCCAATGCCAGGTAGAACCGCAGCCGGTCTTCATCTATCGCCGCCGGATAGCCCGCGGCCAGACCTGCCGATGCGTCCTCGGCGAAGCCGGGAAAGGTGTCGGCGGTGTTGGCGAGCACCAACGCGAGGTCGGCGTGCCGGTCGGCGAGACCCAGGCGGCCCAGGTCGATGAAGCCCTCGACGGCGAGCCGGTCGGGGTCGATCAGGATGTTGGGCAGGCACAGGTCGCCGTGACACACCACGCGATCGACGGCCTCCTGGCGGCGGCGCGGGGCGGCCTCCCGTTCGACGCGCATCAGCAGCTCGGCGGGCGGGACGTCCCGGTCCTCGTCGCGCAGAAAGTCGGGGTTCACCGCGCCCGCGGCGACGACGGACCGGGCCCGGGACAGCATGTCGTCGAGGTCGCGCCGGTAGGGACAGTCGTCGATCGGGATGCCGTGCAGGTCGCGGACGGCCCGCACGACCGAGGGCCACGCCGTCCGTAGGTCCGCTTCCGCGAGCTGATCGGCCGCGACGCCACCGACGGCACTGGTGACCAGGAACGCGCCATCGTCCTCGGTGGCGCCCCAGTCGATCACCGCGGGTGCCGGCACGCCGCGATCGTGCGCCCAGGACACCCGGTCGCGCTCGGCAGCCAGATCGGTCACGGCCGTGGGGCCGACCACCTTGGCGTACCGGGAACCGTCCGCGCTACGGAACACCCCGGCGCCGGATTCACCGCGTGTTACGGGATGCCAGTCGGTCACGGGATCAGCGGCGCAACCGGGCAACGCCGAGCACGGTCAGCACGCCGGCCAGACCCGCGAGCACCAGCGCCAGCACCAGCAGCGGCGCCGAATAGCTGACCGCGGTGGTGGGCGGCTCACCGTCGAGCACAGGCGCCACCTCGATCGTCGTTGCCGCGGCGATCCAGCTCAGTACACAGCCCACCGCCGCGACAGCGGCCACCACCAGCTCCAACACGGCCCTGCGTTTCACGGAGTGCGCTCCTCGACCAGGGGCGTCAGCGCTTCCCGCAGCTTCCGGTGCTTGCGCGCCCAGGCCTGGGCGGTACGCGCGCCGGTGAGCTTGAGCCCGATCCCGGTGCGGCCCCGCGGCACGCCGGACAGTTCCCCGAGGGCACGGGCGGACTGCCATTTCGGCGCCTCCGAACCCGAGGCCTCGGGGTAGATCAGCACGATCTCATCGATCTTCAGGATCTCGGCGCCCTGGCGCAGGGCGTCGGCGGTCAACTCGACCGAGGTGTGGATGCGGGCGGCCTTGATCTGGATGGCCACGAACCCCGACACCAGCACCAGGAACAGGATCGGAATCCAGAGGTCGTACCCGTATCCGCCGGTCATCTGAAGAATCGCCATGCCGACGCCGGCGAACGGCCCCAACAGGAGCCAGGCCCAGCTGGCGCCCTGCTCGTAGAACAGCACCTCGGAGGCAACTTTGTTCACTGGTTCACTCTCCATCGTCGCCCCTCCGCCCCGGCACTGCGCTGAGGCCCGTACCCGCGATCAGCAGGAGTAACGCCAACAGCGTCAGGATGTGGACCGGGGCCAGGCTGAACGCCGCGATCAACGCGATCACCACAACGATTGCCATGGACAGCGCGATCGCGGCCCGGCGGTACCGGGCATCGCCGGAGCGACTGCGGCCGGCCAGGAACGCCATCCCGGCGCCGGCCAGGGCCGTGAGCACGCCCACGCTGCGGAACAGTGCGCTCTCGGCGCTCGGCCAGGACGCCGAGGCCGCGATCAGGCCGCCGACGATCAACAACACGGCGCCGACCAGCCAGCAACTGAACGCGATGGTCGCGCGCCGCGACGCTGATGATGAAGGCATTGTCGCCAAAGCCTAGCGAATCAGCGGGTGAAGAAACCGTCGGCGTCCTTGCGGTACAGCAGGTACAGCCCGCCGGCGATCAACACCGATCCGACGATCGCGGTGACCGCGTACCCCACCGCCGCCGCGTCTTGGCGTTCGCCGGTCAGCAGGCCGCTGATCGCGTGCAGGACCGTGACGATTCCCCCACTGGTCAGCAGGGTTCTGGCCCAGCGATATCCCTGGCGCATCAGCACCAGGAATGCCGCCACGATCGAGGACAGCACCACCAGGAACATCACCGAGAAGACGACAGTCACCGACCGTTGTACGCCGCCGCCGGACCCGGTGAGGGCGTCGATCAGGTACCCGATCACCATGAGCACGAGCGCGGCGGTCCACAACCAGAACCCGGTGTCGACGTCCTCGGGACGCCCGGTCGGGCTCTTCTGCTGCTCGGTCACCTGTCCGGTCACGCGAGCCAGCCGGCCACATCGGCCGCCCAGTAGGTCAGCACGATGTCGGCGCCGGCCCGCCGGATTCCGGTCAGCGACTCCAGCGCGGCCGCCTGCAGGTCGATCCACCCGTTGGCCGCGGCGGCACAGATCATCGAGTACTCACCTGAAATCTGGTATGCCGCAACGGGTACCGGTGAAATATCGGCGGCGGCGCGCACCACGTCCAGGTAGCTCATCGCGGGCTTGACCATCACGATGTCGGCACCCTCGTCGATGTCGAGCTCGACCTCGTGCACGGCTTCCCGGATGTTGCCCGGATCCTGTTGATAGGTGCGCCGATCCCCCACCAGACTGGACGACACCGCTTCACGGAACGGGCCGTAGAACGCCGAGGCGAACTTGGCCGCGTAAGCCAGGATGGCCACGTCGGTGTGCCCGGCCGCGTCCAGTCCGTCACGGATGGCGGCCACCTGGCCATCCATCATGCCGCTGGGGCCCACCACGTGTGCGCCCGATTCCGCTTGTGCCACAGCAAGTTCCACGTACCGCAGGTTGGTCGCGTCGTTGTCGACCCGGCCTGCGGCGTCCAGCACACCACAGTGCCCGTGGTCGGTGAACTCATCGAGGCAGGTGTCGGCCATCAGTACGGTGGCGTCGCCGAGGTCCTTGGCCAGATCCCGCAGCGCCACGTTGAGGATGCCGTCCGGATCGATGCCCACGGCACCGGTCGGATCCTTGTCCTCGTCGCGAGGCACGCCGAAGAGCATCAGCCCACCCACGCCGGCTGCCACGGCATCGGCGGCCGCCTGACGCAACGAATCCCGGGTGTGTTGCACCACGCCGGGCATCGAGGAGATCGGGCGAGGTTCGTCGATACCGTCGGCGACGAACATCGGCAGCACGAGATGGCGTGGTTCCAAAGAGGTTTGGGCCACCAGCCGACGCATCGCCGGCGTGGACCGCAGCCGACGTGGACGATGCCTCGGGTAACCCATGGCAAAGACTCCTTCTGCGCGTCTCCGCGAAACTGTATTCCAGAAGGAAGAGTTCGACAGCGGCCCTGCTGGAATACCGTTTCGGCGGGTGTTTACCTGCGGCGGCTCTTCTTGCGCGGCGGGGGCAGTGCCCCTTCGGCGCGCAAGCGGGCAGCGTGCTCGGCGAGCGCGTCGACCAGGGGTCCCACCGCGGCCGACTCGGGCTGGACGTCCACCCGCAGGCCGAATTCCGCAGCGGTCTCAGCGGTCTTCGGTCCGATGCAGGCCACGATGGTCCGGGCGTGCGGCTTGCCGGCGATACCGACCAGGTTGCGCACCGTCGAGCTCGAGGTGAAGCAGACCGCGTCGAAACCGCCGGTCTTGATCATCTCGCGGGTCTGCGCCGGCGGCGGAGCCGCACGCACGGTGCGGTAGGCGGTCACGTCCTCGATCTCCCAGCCGCGCTCGCGCAGGCCCTCGGCCAGTGTCTCGGTGGCGATGTCGGCACGCGGCAGCAGCACGCGGTTCACCGGATCGAATACCTCGTCGAACGGCGGGAACTCGTCGAGCAGGCCGAGGGAGGACTGCTCCCCCGACGGCACCAGCTCGGGATTGATGCCGAACGCCCGCACCTTGTCGGCGGTGGCCTGTCCGACACACGCGATCTTCACGCCCGAGAACGCCCGGGCGTCCAGGCCGAACTCGTTGAACTTCTCCCACACCGCACGCACGGCGTTGGTCGAGGTGAACACCACCCACTGGAACCGGCCGTCGACCAGACCCTTGACCGCGCGCTCCATCTGCGCGGGGCTGCGCGGCGGCTCGACGGCGATGGTCGGCACCTCGATCGGCAGGGCACCGTGGCCCACCAACCGGTCGCTCATCTCGCCGGCCTGGTCCTTGGTGCGGGGCACCAGCACGGTCCAGCCGTACAGGGCGCGGCTCTCCCACCAGTTCAGCTTGGCCCGGTTGGCCACGGTCTTGCCGATGGTGACGACCAGCGGCCCGACCAGCGGCCCCGCCAGCTCGCTTCCGGCCGGCTTCTCCAGCACGCCCTTGTCGGTCAGCCCACCGAGGGTGGCCTCCACCGAACGCTGCTGGCAGGTGGTGCCGCTCGCGGTCACTACCGCGGGGGTGCCCTCGGCCAGACCGAACTCGATCAGGGTGCGCGCGGCGTCCGGCAGGTGCGACGCGGTCGCGTGCAGGATCAGCGGGCCAGGCGCGGCGGCCAGGGCCGCCCAGTCCACGTCACCGCGGACATCGGCCACGGTGTGCGACGAACCCAGCGGCAGGCCGGCGTAGGTGGGCACCGCGCTGGTGGCGGGCAGCCCGGGGACGATCTCGAAGTTCACGTGGGCCTTGGCCAGCGCGCCGATCTCGGTGATGACGGCGTCCACCGACAGCGGGTCACCCGAGACCAGGCGCACCACGTCGTAGCCGTGGCGGGCCTCGGCGACCAGCGTCTTGGCCACCTCGGCAGGATCGCCGAGAGCGGGCCGGACCTCGGGCCCACCGGCGATGACGGCGGCTTGCGCGGCGTCGGGGGTTCCGGAGGCCCCAGGACTTCCGGCATCCGCGGCGGCGTCGGCCTTGGCCGGCTCAGCCGGGGCCGGACCGGACGCCGGCGGCAGTTCGGTGCCTATCAAGGCCAGCACGGCCTCGGGGACGTCGGGATCGGTGAACACCAACTCGGCGTGCGCCAGCACGGTTTGTGCCCGTGCCGTCAGCAGCCCCGGATCACCCGGGCCTGAGCCCACAAATGTGATGCGGCCGGGCTTCGCCTTGCGACCTCGCATGGTCATTCTTCACTCCCGCGCTCTACCAACAGCTCGCGTGCACCCAGCTCGAAAAGCTCCGCGGCCACCGAGACACCCAAGTCAGCGGCCCGATCGGGAGTTCCGATGCCGGACGCACGAATCACGTCGGATCCGTCCAGCGTCGCTACGCAGCCGCGCAACGACAGCTCCTCGAAGACATTGCCGTCCTCATCGATCGACTCGACCACTTCTGCGATCGCGCCTACCGGTGCGGAACAGCCCGCCTCCAGTTCGGCGAGCAGGATCCGTTCGGCGGTGACCGCGGCGCGCGTGTCGGTGTCATCCAACTCCGACAGCACCGAAATCAGCTCGGTGTCGCCGGCGCGGCATTCCACCGCGAGCGCACCCTGAGCCGGCGCTGGCAACATCTGCACCGGCTCGAGCGACTCGGTGACTGCATCGAGGCGTCCGATACGGGCGAGACCCGCGCGGGCGACCACGATGGCGTCGAGATCACCGCTCGTAACCCTGTTCAACCTGGTATCTAGGTTGCCTCGTAGGGGGCGGATTTCCAAACCGAGACCCAGTGCTCTAAGCTGCGCGGCCCGTCGCGCACTCGATGTGCCGATCACGGAACCTGCCGGCAACTCACCGAGCACCATTCCGTCGCGTGCCACCAGCGCGTCACGGGGGTCCTCACGCGGCGGGACGGCGGCGATCACGAACCGGTCGTCACGAGCGGTGGGCAAATCTTTGTAGGAGTGCACGGCCATGTCCACCCGGCCGTCGTGGATCGCCTCCCGGAGCGCCGCGGTGAAGACCCCGACGCCGATTTCGGCGATGGGGCCCTGGTTGCGGTCACCCTCGGTCGAAATGATCACCAGCTCGCAGGCGTGGCCGGCGGCCAGCAAAGCGTCCCTGATGGTGCCGGCCTGCGTGGTCGCCAGCAGGCTACCCCGGGTGCCGATCCGGATCACCGTATCGCGCGTTTCTACCAAGACCTACTCAGACTTATCGAGATCTGTTGTCATGAAGGGCAATTCGCTGGCCGCCACAGCTTCGACGGCCTGCGGATCGAGTTCGAACAGCTCACGCAGGGCCTCTGCGTAGCTGTCCCCGCCAGGAGCGCTGGCGAGTTGTTTCACCCGCACCGTGGGCGCGTGCAAAAGCTTGTCGACGACTCGGCGGACCGTCTTGGCCACCTCGTCGCGGTGGGTCGCCTCCAACTCGGGCAGCCGGTTGTCCAGGCGCAGCAGCTCGGCCTCGACCACGTCGGCGGCCCGCTGGCGCAGCGCGGTGACGGTCGGGGTGACCTCGGCCATCCGCTGACCGGCCAGGTAGTTGGCAACCTCGGTGGCAACGATCGTGCGGGCCGCGTCGGCGTCGGTGGCCGCGGCCCGCGCCGACGGTTCCCGCTGGATCCGGTCCATGTCGACCACCCAGACACCGGGCAGCCCGGCGACCGCTGGATCCACGTCGCGCGGCATACCGAGATCGCAGATCACCAGCTGCCGGTCGCCGTCGGCGGCGTTGCGCTGCGCGAGTGCGTGGTGCACGTCTGCCAGGGAGACCACGGGGCGTACCGCGCCGGTGCTGCTGACCACAACGTCGACGTCGGCCAGGGCCTCGGCAAGATGGTCCAGGGAGAAGGCCTGCGCCTGGACACCCTGCTCGGTGAGGTTCGCGGCGAGACGCTGGGCCCGCGGCAGCGAGCGGTTCACCACATGGACCCGCTCAATTCCGGCCCGTACCAGGTGTGCGCCGGCCAGGGCCCCCATCGAGCCCGCGCCGATCACGGCCGCGGTGCGGCCGGCAAGGCCGCCGCTGAGCTTGGTCTCGGCCATGCCGAGGGCGACCGACACCACGGATGCGCCGGCGGCGTCGATCCCGGTCTCGGAGTGCACCCGCTTGCCGACGTTCAGGGCGCGCTGAGCCAGCTCGTGCAGCGTGCGCCCGACGGTCTGGTGTTCCTCGGCGGACGCATAAGCGCGACGCACCTGCCCCAGCACCTGGGCTTCACCGATGACGGCCGAGTCCAGGCCGCTGGTCACCGCGAACAGATGCTCGACGGCGGCCTCGGCGTAGCGCACGTAGGCGTATTTGGTGAGATCGTTCAGCGACATGCCGGAGTGGTCGGAGAGCACCTGCCCGATGATCGACAGGCCTCCGTGGAAGGCCTCGACCACGGCGTATATCTCGACGCGGTTGCAGGTGGACAGGACCATTGCCTCGGTGACCAACGAGGATCGAAGCACCTCGTCGATGATCTTGGCCTGATCCGACTCATCAGTGCTCAACTGCTCGAGAACTGACACCGGCGCGCTGCGGTGCGAAACCCCGAATAGCAGCACACTCACGGCTTGATCACCACGTCACCAAGGTAATCGTTTCCCGCCCGCCCACCAAATTTCATCTGGCGGGGATGTCAGCCCGAAGCGCCTGCTCGTCGACATCCCAGTAGCTGTGTTCGGTCCCGTTCAGCAAAATCACCGGCAACAGGTCGCCGTACCGGGCCCGCAGCGAGGCGTCACCGGCCGCGACGGCCTCATCCACGTCCGTGGTCACCAGCTCGAAGTCCAGTTCCTCGCGCAGTGCGGCCAGCTGCTGGGCCGCCCGTTCGCACATGCTGCACCCGGCCCGGGTCAGCAACGTCACAGCGGCTCGACCGCCGGTACCCGCCTGCTCGCGCTCCACACCGCCAGTATCCCGGCGCCGTGACCTAGGGTGAATTCGTGTCCGAATCCGGTAGTGCCGATGCGCTCGAACAGGAGCTTGCCGCCGAGGCGAGCGCCGAACTCGCTGTCACCGAGCTCGAGTCCGACACCGACGACGACACCGCCGGGGCGCCGGCGCCGCCGCCCGATCTGACGGCCGCGGCGTTCTTCGACGTCGACAACACCCTGGTGCACGGATCGTCGCTGGTGCACTTCGCCCGTGGCCTGGCCGCCCGCAAGTACTTCACCTATCGCGACATCCTCGGCATCGCCTACGCGCAGGCCAAGTTCCAGTTCACCGGCAAGGAGAACAGCGACGATGTCGCCGAGGGCAAGCAGAAGGCCCTGGCGTTCATCGAAGGCCGTTCCACCGCCGAGCTCGTCGAACTCGGCGAGGAGATCTACGACGAGATCATCGCCGACAAGATCTGGCCGGGAACCCGGGCGCTGGCCCAGATGCACCTGGACGCCGGGCAGCAGGTGTGGCTGGTCACCGCGACGCCATATGAGCTGGCCGCCACGATCGCCCGGCGGCTGGGCCTGACCGGTGCGCTGGGCACGGTCGCCGAGTCGGTCGACGGGGTGTTCACCGGCCGGCTGGTCGGCGACATCCTGCACGGCACCGGCAAGGCCCACGCGGTGCGGTCGCTGGCCATCCGGGAAGGGCTCAACCTGCGCCGGTGCACCGCCTATTCGGACAGCTTCAACGACGTGCCGATGTTGTCACTGGTCGGTACCGCGGTGGCGATCAACCCCGACGCCGCGCTGCGCGATGTGGCCAGGGAACGGGGCTGGGAGATCCGCGATTTCCGCACCGCACGCAAGGCGGCGCGCATCGGCGTGCCGTCGGCCCTGGCCCTCGGTGCACTGGGCGGCGCGCTCGCGGCTGCGGCCTCCCGCCGCCACGACACTCGCTGAGCAGGCCACCCTCGCTGATAAACTGCCGCGGCGGGTCGCGTCATGTGGCCCCGCAGTCATGCACGTTTGTGCGCACCCGCGCACCGCATACCGAACAGCGCAGGGAACATGAGCATCGCCGCAAACATCATCGGGACTCACTACCGGTATCCCGACTACTTCGAGGTCGGCCGGGAGAAGGTCCGCGAGTTCGCCCGCGCGGTCAAAGACGAGCATCCGGCGCTCTATGACGCCGAGGCCGCCAAGGAGTACGGCCACAACTCGGTCGTCGCGTCGGTGACGTTCCTGGCAGTGGCCGGCCGACGGGTCCAGCTGGAGCTGTTCGACAAGTTCGACATCCCGATCAACCTGGAGCGCGTGTTGCACCGCGACCAGAAGCTGATCTTCCACCGGCCGATCCTGGTCGGCGACAAGCTGTGGTTCGACTCGTACCTGGACTCGGTCATCGAGTCGCACGGCACCGTGATCGCCGAGGTCCGGGCCGAGGTCACCGACGACGACGGCAACCCGGTTGCCACCAGCATCGTCACCATGCTGGGCGAGGCCGCCATCGACGAGGCCGACGAGATCAGTTCACAGATCGCTGCGGCACGCGATGCCGCGATCGCCAAGATGGTTGCTGGGCAAAAGTCCGGCGCCTGATTTTTCTTTGCGCGAGCAGACATAAAACTGCCCATTTCCATGTGGAAATGGGCAGTTTTGTGTCTGGTCGCGGTGAAAAGTTCAGCCGAAGAACATGTTTCGACGGCCCGCCAGCAGCTGATAGAGCGTGTGCTGGATGGTCTCGCGAACCTGATCGGTGAGTTCGAACGTGATCATCGGATCGTCGGCGGCGCTCTCGTCGTAGTCGGTCGTCTCGATCGGCTCGCCGAACTGGATGTGCCACTTCGACGGCAACGGCACCAGCCCGAGCGGGCCGGCCAACGGGAACAGCGGCGTCACCGGGAAGTACGGCAGACCGAGCAGCCTGGCCAGCAGCTTGACGTCGGCCATCATCGGGTAGATCTCCTCGGAGCCGACGATCGAGCACGGCACGATCGGGGCCTGCGCCCGCAGAGCTGCCGAAACGAAGCCTCCGCGGCCGAACCGCTGCAACTTGTAGCGGTCTTTGAAGTTCTTGCCCAGCCCCTTGAAGCCCTCCGGGAACACGGCGGTGAGCTCACCGTTGGCGAGCAGCCGGTGCGCATCGGTGGCGCAGGCCACGGTGTGCCCGGCCTTGCGCGCGGCCTGTCCGACCATCGGTAGATCGAAGACCAGATCGGCGGCCAGCAGACGCAGATCACGGTGCAGGGGGTGGTGATCGTGCACGGCCACCTGAGTCATCAGCCCGTCGAAGGGCAGCACCCCGGCGTGGTTGGCCACCACAAGCGCCGCGCCGCTCTCGGGCAGGTTCTCGATGCCCGACACCTCAACCCGGAACCAGGACCTGAAAAATGTTCTCAGCAAAGGCAAGAAGATTGCGTTGGTGATGTGCGGGTCGAACCCGAACTCGTCCACCGAGTAGGCACCGGCCATCCGGGTGCGGATGAATTCCGAGACCGCCGCAATGCCCTTGACGAGTTCGCTGGGACCGTCGTCAGCGGCCGACTGGCCCGAGACGTTGCTGCGCCGCTGATCGATCTCCCGAACCACCGCGGCGATCTGCTCGGCCGAGGCCCGGCTACCCGGGTCGGCCAGGACAGAGGGATGTCGGCGGGCGCTGTCAGACCGGGCCGCAGCCCGGCGCGCAGCAGAGGAACGACTCGAGTTCCCATGTAGCGGAATAACTTTCGCTTTGGATTCACCCGCCACGTCGATACCTTCTCCCACCCCGGATAGAGCCAGTTCTAATATCCCAAACGCTGCGCCATCCCCACGGCGCGACTCTCCATTGAGCGTACCCATCGCGGATCGAGTATCGGTGTCAATCCACGACCACGGACGTAATCGTCGAACGCCTCGGCGGTCGTCCACTTGGGACTGTAGCCCAGATCCCTGTGCATACGCGTGGTGTCCATGACCCGGCCGTAGCTCAGATAGTTCATCTGATCGCGGTCGATTTCGGTGTAACGCGTTGCGCGACTGAGTGAATTGATCGCCGACAACGCCCCGCGCGGGACCGGGAGCCGGAGGCGACCCGACCTCCGGATCGCCTGGCTCATCATGATGATGCCCGAGGCGCCGATGTTGAACGTGCCTGGCCTGCCGGCCACCGTTGCCCGCTCGAGGGCGCCGAGGGCGTCCTGTTCGTGGAGCAACTGCAGCCGTGCGTCGTGCCCGACCACCGACGGGACCACCGGCCCGGCCAGATACCGCGACAGCGCGGTGTCCATCGCCGGCCCGATCATGTTGGCCAGCCGAAGGATGGTCAGGCCGATGTCCGGACGGCGCCGGGCCAGGCCGCGCGCGTAGCCCTCGATGTCCATGCTGTCGCGGGCGAACCCGTCACCCGGAGGACGGCGAGCACTGCTCTCCTCGCTGAACATCACCGGGTCACGCGGGCTCGCGCCGTAGACCTCCGAGGTGGACTTGAGTACCACCCGACGGACCGACGGCGCCTTCTGGCAGGCCGCGAACAGCTGGATCGCGCCCATCACGTTGAGTTCCTTCAACGTGGCCCGGCCTCCGGACCTCGGCGCGTAGGACGCCGCCGCGGCATGCACGACGGTGTCCACATTCCCGTTTCGGATCACCTTAGCGATAAACGGGTTGCGGATGTCGGCACGGACGAATTCGGCCCGCCCCATCCGACGCATGAGGTCCTTGCTCGGCACCACCGCATCTACGGCGATGACATGCTCGATCAACGGGTTCTGCGCCAGCCTGGCGGTCAGATAACCACCCAGGAACCGGCACGCACCCGTGACCAGGACCACTTTCGGATAGGGGGGCGCGTCGGCGGATTGCGATCCACCGGACGAATCCGCGCCAGAGGGCCCGGGGACTCCCGTCGGGCGTCCCCCCGAACGACCATCAGAATCCATCGGCTCAGCCTAGCGGCTGGGGCGGAAAGCTACTTGCCGAGCTTTCTACGCTGCACCCGAGTACGGCGAAGCAGCTTGCGGTGCTTCTTCTTCGACATACGCTTGCGCCGCTTCTTGATGACTGAGCCCATAAACCCTGGTGTCTCCGCTACTTAGCCGATGGTTGACCCGGTTACTTTACCCGGGCCGACCACCGAAACGGAAAACGCCAGCCTGCTCAACCCGCCCAGCCCGCTACGGCGTGTGCCTAGCCGGCGTCGAAGTACGAGGACTCCAGCAGATCGTGGACTGCCTTGGCGTGGACCCGGAACGATCGGCCCACACGAACAGCAGGCAGTTCACCGTTGTGCACCAACCGGTACACCGTCATCTTCGAGACCCTCATCAAGTTCGCCACTTCGGCGACCGTCAGAAATTGAGCTCGAGGCTGACCGTCGCCAGCATCCCGCGCCGATGGCCCGTTCATAGACGTCATCGCAACCCAATCAATCAGGCACAGGCAGTTCCAGCGGCTTCCCCACCGCTGGCACCGACCCGCGCATACAAAGGGAGAATAGCGTGGCGGGTGGGGTTACTGCGACGGGTGTGGGCTAATCAGTTGGAATTAATCTAATTACTCAGATGTAATTCCGAGCTGCTCAGAGCGCGTTTTCGCGGCCTGAACGGCGTTGGAGACCGCGGCCCGCAGTCCCCCGCGCTCGAGTTCCCGCAGCCCAGCGGCGGTGGTCCCGGCCGGCGAGGTCACCATCGCCCGCAATTGGGCCGGTGTGGTGTCCAGCGCGGCGCCTCCGGCCGCGTTCACCTCATCGAGGCGTTCCAGCAGCATCGCGGCCGAACCGGCCATCGTCTGGACCGCCAGATCGGTGGCCACCGCACGCGACAGCCCCGATTCCACGCCCGCATCCACCAGGGCCTCGACCATCAGGAAGAAGTACGCGGGCCCCGAGCCGGAAACCGCGGTCACCGCGTCCAGCTGCGATTCGCTGACGGTGATCACGCCGCCGACCGCATCGAAGATCGCCGAGACGTCCTTGAGCTGGTCGGCAGTGGCGAACCGGCCCGGCGCCAGTGCGCTCACCCCGCCGCCGACCACGATCGGGGAGTTGGGCATGACGCGGATCACCGGCGACCCGGCCGGAAGCTTGTTCTCGTAGTACGACGTGGCCACACCCGCCGCGATGGAGACGAACACCTGCTCTGCGGTGTCGCTGTCGGCGCGGACCGCCGCATCGGCGATCTCGTCGATCACTTTCTCGACGTCGGCCGGTTTCACCGCGATGACCACGTAGGTGGCGCTCTGGGCGGCGGCGGCGACCGAGGTCACCTGCACCGAGTACTTCTCCGACAGGAACTTGGCCCGGTCACCGAACTTCTCCGCGACCACCATGTCCTTGACTTGCCTGCCAGCCCGTAACAGCCCCGACAGCAGCGCCTCGCCCATGCTTCCGCCGCCGATTATCGCGATTCTCGACATGGGCGACAGCATTGCACGACTGGTGACCCCCGACGGTATCGACGCCTCCGGCGTCAGCTCGGCGCGGGGACCATCGCCAACTGCCGCGACTGCACGATGATCCGGCCCTCGCAGTCGACCACGATGTGGTCCTCGTCGAACCAGTCCTGGCCGATCTGAACCGAGGTGCACATCACCCGCAGCCAGCCATCGGCCGGCAATGCCCGCAGATAGGCCGTCAGCTGGACCGTGGGCGCCCAACCGGTGCGTTCCACGGCAAAGGTCACCGGAGCCGACACATCGCCGCACAGAAGCGCGAACAGGACGTCGGGAGCGACGCCCTTGGGTCGCACCCAGTACTCGAAGACGGGCGGCCCACCGTCGGTACGCGGTCCCATCGTGTGCAGCGCCGGCCGGATATCGCAGCCGTGCGCCAGGTGCACGACATGCTCCATCGGATGCCCGGGTCCGATGGGTTCCAGCCCGGGCGGCGGTTCCGGCGTCATCAACGGCACCACCGGGTTGAACGACAGCAGCGGCGGCACGTGATGCTCGGGTTCGCCCAGGGTCACCGACACCGTGACCGCGACGCGGTCCCCCTGCCGGAGTTCCACGTCCACCAGGCCGATCCGGCGGCCGCGCTTGCGCACCGTGGTGACCACCTGCATCGCACCGGGATCGGGTGCCCACAGGTAGTTGCCCGACACCGCCAGGGGCTGCGCGGAGGTCCCCAGCTCGGCACGGGCGGCGTTGGCGCACAGCGCGAGCATCGCGCCGCCGTGCACCTTGGGCCCGATCGTCCAATGCTCGTTGAGCTCACCGTGATAGACACCGTCGCCGGCCGGCGTCAGTGCCATGGCATCGGTGAACAGGGTGGAGCCAGTCATGTGCGGTCCTCTGCGGGGGGTTCGGCGGGATCGGTTCAGCGCAACAGGTGCGTGCGGGCGAACTGCAACGACTCGGTCAGCAGTTCCTCGCGCTCGGCGGCCGTCTTGGCCGCCGAGGTGGTGACCTCCAGGACGACGTGACCGGAGAAGTCGCTCGCCGCGAGCATCTGGCACACCTCGGCGGTGGGCTGGCTGCCGCGGCCGGGAACCAGGTGTTCGTCGGTGGAGGCCCCGTTACCGTCGCACAGGTGGAGGTGGACGAGGCCCTCGCCCATCCGCCGGGCCATGTCCAAGGCGTCGGTGCCCGCCGTCGCGGTATGGCTCAGATCGAGCGTGTAGTGCGCGTGGTTGCCGTCCAGCGGGTCGTAGGACGGTGCGAACGCCGAGATGCCGGGGCCGGGCCCGCCGCCGCGTTTGCGCATCCGCTCGATGGACGTGCCGCTCGCCCCGAAGAACCGGTCGGCCCGGAACGGGAACATGTTCTCCACCGCCACCAGGACCTCGCTGTCGGCCTCCAGCCGGGCGACCTGGTCGCTGAATCCCTCGGCGTAGCGGCGCTGCCAGCGGAACGGCGGATGCACGACGACGGTCTGCGCGCCCAGCTGTTCGGCGGCGCGCACGCTGCGCTCCAACTTCGGGATCGGGTTGGCGCCCCACACTCGCTGCGAGATCAGCAGACAGGGTGCGTGCACCGACAACACCGGCACGCCGTAGCGAGAGGACAACGCGGCTACGGCTTCCACGGACTGGCTGACCGACTCCGCCCACACCATCAGCTCGACGCCGTCGTAGCCGAGGCGGGCGGCGTACTCGAACGCGGCCTCTGTCCTCAGCGGGTAGACCGAAGCGGTGGACAGGCCGATCTTGATGGCTGGGCGCACGACCCAATTGTGTACTGAGGCTGTTTCGCTCCTCGCGTGCGTGGCGGCCTAACTGGCCTGCAGCAGAGCCAACGGTCCGAAGGTGACCAGCGCGCCGACCGCCACCGCGGTCAGTGTGCTGCCGATGTCCTCGGTCTTGCGAACCACGCGCACGCCACCGGCCAGGCCGAGGATCACCAGTACGCCGAGCACCAGCGCGACGATGGTGTTCCACTTCCACAGCTGGTCGAAGGCGATGAACAGACCCGCACCGAAGGCCACCGCGATCACGCACTGGCCGACGATCCACAACGCGCGGACCAGCGGGGAGCTGGGCTGCTGTTCCTCGTCGAATTCGTCGTGCTCGTCGAAGGCGTCGGCCTCGCGGGTGTCCTCGGACAGGTCTTCGTCGAGCTCGTCGAGGTCGTCGACACCGCCGCGGCCACGGGGGCGACGGGCCATGTCGTCGGCGACGGACTCGCCGCCGAACAGCGGGCCGAGCGAGGAGTAGGAACCTTCCCCGTACTCGTCGTCGTAGTCGTCGTACGCGGTGTCGTCGGTGTCCGCGCCGTGGATGTCCTGGACCTCGTGGACGTCGGCTTCGACCAGCGCGTCGGCGGGCTCCTCCGCGGCGCCCTCGTCGAGGTCGTAGAGGGGATCAGGGCTCATCCGCTCGGCGCCGGTGCCCGAAGGCTGGTAATCGCGCGCCGGGCGCTTGTACGGCGCGCGACGCGGGCGCGGCCGGAATTCGACCGGTTCCGGATCGGCATCGCGCGCAGCCAGGTGCGCGTCGTAGTCGTCCTCGGCGTCGGTGCGCACGTCCTCGGGTTCGGCCGGCCGGGGGGCCGGCTTGACCCGTTGGGGCCGCGGGCCGCCGTTGCGTCCCCCGTTGCGGACCCGCGACTCGTCGCGCGGTTGCGGTTGCTCTCGCGACTCACGGGGTTCGCGCGGCTCGTCCACGATGGGGGCCACGACGGCGGTGTCGACCAGCGGGTCTGGGGCGGGAACCGGTTCATCGAGCGGTTCGAGCTCGATGTCGTCGGTGATGATCGGGATCTCGCCGGTGAGTTCGGCGACGGTCACCGCGTCACTGTTACCGCGACGGCGCCGACGGCGACCGCCGACCGGGGGTGCCCCGATGGTCCCGTTCTTCGCCAGCAGCTCCGCTACCGAGATCGGTCGGGTGCCGGGTGGGGTGTTCTCTGGTCCTGTCATACCTATGTTGCCTTTGGGGCTAGCTTTTCCTTAACGTCCGGCATCCCGCGCCGACGTCTCTACCAAGGCTGTGCCGTCGGCCTCGCTGTCGAGTTTCCGCAGAATCAACCCCTCCCGCAACGCCCAGGGGCAAATGTCGACGGAATCGATCTCCAGTGCTCGCATACTAGCTTCAGCTACCAAAGCACCGGCCACGATCTGTGGTGCCCGCTCGGCACTCACCCCTTCCAGTTCGGCACGGTCAGCCGCTGTCATCCTAGAGATGAAAGCTATGAGCTGTCTTAATCCAGCAGCGGTGAGGGTCCGCTTGACCCGTGGGCCTGCGCCCGAGGGCGCCGCACCGGTGAGTCGGGCCAGCGACCGGAAGGTCTTCGACGTCGCCACCGCCAGGTCCGGGTTCCCCGATCGGCGCATGGTGGCACCGGCGTCGGCGAGTTCGGTGGCCAGCCAGTCCCGCAGCATGGCGACCCGGCGCCGCCCAGGTGGGTCTTCGGCCAGCCATTCCCTGGTCAGCCGGCCGGCACCCAGTGGCAGCGAGAGCGCCACCTCGGGCTCCTCGTCGACCCCGCTGGACAGTTCCAGCGAGCCGCCGCCGATGTCGATGTTGATGATGCGGCCCGCACTCCAGCCGTACCAGCGGCGCACCGCCAGGAAGGTCAGCCGGGATTCGTCGACGCCGCTGAGCACACCGAGGGACACCCCGGTCTCGGCCCGCACCCTGGCCAGCACTTCCTCGGAGTTGGTGGCATCGCGCACCGCCGAGGTGGCAAACGCCATCAATTCGGCGCATCCCGAGCTGGTGGCGATCTTGGCGAACTCGTCGACGGTGGCCACCAGGCTGTCGGCGCCCTTTCGGGTCAGCTTGCCCGAGTTGTCGATGGCCTCGGCGAGCCGCAGGGCCGCCTTGGTGGAGCTCATCGGGGTCGGGTGTCCGCCACGGCGCGCATCCACCACGAGGAGATGAACCGTGTTACTACCGACATCGAGCACGCCTAACCGCACTGCACCAACCTAACCGCAGTCGAGAGGCGCTTCGTGGCCGGACCTCCCGGAACCCGCGGGACGCGCACGCCCGGGTTGTGCCGCATCCCACCACGCCTCACAGCCCGGTTGGGAAATGCGTTCAGGCATATGGGAGTACCGTTTGCGCCGTGACAGAGGTGCATCCCGGCGAAGTCGAACTGGACTTTGCCCGCGAATGGGTGGAGTTCTATGACCCGGAGGACGCGACGCATCTGATCGCGGCCGATATGACGTGGTTGTTGTCCCGTTGGACGTGTGTGTTCGGCACACCGGCCTGCAAGGGCACCGTCGAGGGCCGCCCGGACGACGGCTGCTGCTCGCATGGCGCGTTCCTTTCTGATGACGACGACCGGGCCCGGCTCGACGACGCGGTCAAACAGCTGACCGACGAGGACTGGCAGTTCCGGGAGAAGGGCCTCGGCCGCAAGGGCTACCTGGAAGACGACGAGTACGACGGCAAGCCCAACCTCCGCACCCGGAAGTACAAGGGGGCGTGCATCTTTCTGAACCGGCCGGACTTCCCCGGCGGAATCGGGTGCGCACTGCACAGCAAGGCCCTGAAACTCGGTGTCGAGCCGCTCACGATGAAGCCCGACGTGTGCTGGCAGCTGCCGATCCGGCGGAGCCAGGAATGGATCACCCGGCCCGACGACACCCAGGTCCTGCGGACCGTCATCACCGAATACGACCGGCGCGGCTGGGGCGAGGGCGGTGCGGACCTGCACTGGTACTGCACCGGTGATCCCAACGCCCATGTCGGCGCCCGCCCGGTGTTCGAGTCCTACGCCCCCGAACTCACCGAGGTGCTCGGCGAGAAGGCCTACGCCGAGCTGGCCGCGATGTGCCGGCGGCGCAGCGCCCTCGGGCTGGTCGCCGTGCATCCGGCGACCCGCGTCGCCGAGAATCGAGCGACCCCGGCCTCCAACGGGGTTCAGCCCTCCAGCTTGTAACCGAGGCCGCGCACGGTGACCAGGTGCACCGGGTTGGCCGGATCCGCCTCGATCTTGGAGCGCAGCCGCTTGACATGCACGTCAAGGGTTTTGGTGTCACCCACATAGTCGGCGCCCCACACCCGGTCGATGAGCTGGCCCCGGGTCAGCACCCGGCCGCTGTTGCGCATCAGGTACTCCAGGAGGTCGAACTCCTTGAGCGGCAACGTGATCTGCTCCCCGTTGACGCTCACGACGTGCCGTTCGACGTCCATCCGCACCGGGCCGGCCTCGAGCACGCCGTCGCCGATCGCACCGTCGTCGGTGTCCGCGCCGCGGCGCAGCACGGCCCGGATCCGCGCGATCAGCTCGCGGGCCGAATACGGCTTGGTGACATAGTCATCGGCGCCCAACTCGAGGCCGACGACCTTGTCGATCTCGCTGTCGCGTGCGGTGACCATGATCACCGGCACGCTGGAGCGGGCACGCAGTTGCTTACAGACATCGGTACCGCTCATCCCCGGCAGCATCAGGTCCAGCAGGACGATATCGGCGCCGGAGCGCTCGAACTCGGCCAGTGCGGAGGGACCATCGGCCACCACGGTGGCCTCGAAGCCTTCCTTGCGGAGCAGGAATGCCAGGGGATCGGCCAGCGACTCCTCGTCCTCAACGATCAACACGCTGGTCATCGGTCTCGCTAATCCTCTCGGTCGTCTGAGTCACCTGTCGACTCATCGGTTTCGGGATAGGCCGGGATCGACAACGTGAATGTCGACCCGGTGCCCGGCTGACTCCACAGCCGGATGGTTCCGTTGTGGTTGGCGGCCACATGTTTGACGATCGCCAGGCCCAGTCCGGTGCCCCCGGTGGCTCGGGAACGGGCCTTGTCGACCCGGAAGAACCGCTCGAAGACCCGTTCCTGATCGGCCTTGGCGATTCCGATACCGCGGTCGGTGACCGCGATCTCGACACTGCCGCCCCGCCGGCGCCGGCTGATGGAGATGCCGGATCCGTTGGGCGAGTAGGCAATTGCATTGGACACCAGATTGGCGATGGCCGTCACGAGCAGGGTCTGGTCCCCCAGCACCCGGTACCCGGTCGGCGCGTCGGTGGTGATCGCGATGTCGGCCTTGTCGGCGGCCACCTTGTGCCGCGACAGCGCTTCGGACACCACGGTGTCGACGTCGACGGCGCCCAGGTCGGGCAGCCGCTCGGCGCCCTGCAGCCGGGACAGCTCGATCAGCTCGCCGACCATGTCGGCCAGGCGTAGCGATTCGGCCACCATCTTGTCCGAGAAGCGGCGCACCATGTCCGGATCGTCGGCAGAGGCCTGCAGCGCTTCGGCCAGCACCCGCATGGCGCCGACCGGGGTCTTGAGCTCATGGCTGACATTGGCGACGAAATCACGCCGGGTCGCTTCCATCCTGGCGTGCTCGGACTGGTCGTCGGCGTAGACGACGGCGAAACGGCGGTCTTCGGCGGACAGCAGCCGCACCCAGCCGCGCACCGAGATACCCGACCGTCCGGGGTGTGGAAGCTTGCGCGGCGACAGGTCGACATCGATGGCCTGGCCGGTGGCGAACACCTGCTCAGCTGCCCGCCAGGCTCGGTCGTCGAGGAGCCGGTCGCGCACCACGCCGAGTTCGGAGGCCCGGTCGTTGGCGTAGACCACGTCGTTGAAGGTGTCGACGACGACGATGCCGTTGGGTGATGCGGACACGATGTGCTGCAGCATCTGCGACACCGTCAGGCCAGCCTGATCGGCCTCGCGACGCCGCCGGTTGGCCACGATGCGGGGTGCGACTACCGACGCCACACCCGCACCGACGATCAGCGCGAGCAACGACACGACCGTCGTCAGCAGTAACGCCGACACCAAGCTCACGCGAAAATCGTACGCATCCGGTGAACGTCATCCCAGCAGCGTGCGGCCAAAACGGGACAAGTCACACCGACAAACACAGGAGTTCGGCTGTCGTTAACCCCCGGTAACCTGCTGTTTGCCCGCAGGCCCGAGTGTCCAGCGAACTATTTCTTGGCGCCCTGCGCGGCGACCGCGGCGGCCCCGGCAGCGGCGGCCTCGGGGTCCAGGTACTCACCGCCGGCGACCAGCGGCTTGAGGTTGTCGTCGAGCTCGTAGCGCAGCGGGATGCCGGTCGGGATGTTCAGGCCGACGACGTCCTCGTCGGACATTCCGTCGAGGTATTTGACCAGCGCACGCAGCGAATTTCCGTGGGCGGCGATCAGCACGGTCTTGCCGGCCAACAGGTCGGGCACGATCGTGTCCTCGTAGTACGGCACGAACCGCGTCACCACGTCCTTGAGGCATTCGGTCAGCGGGCCGCCACCGATGTCCGCGTAGCGCGGGTCGGCGTCCTGGCTGAACTCGCTGCCCTTCTCGATCGGCGGCGGCGGGGTGTCGTAGCTGCGCCGCCACGCCATGAACTGCTCTTCGCCGTACTTCTCCTTGGTGGCGGCCTTGTCCAGGCCCTGCAGGGCGCCGTAGTGACGCTCGTTGAGCCGCCAGTCGCGGTGTACGGGGATCCAGTGCCGGTCGGCGGCGTCCAGGGCGAGGTTCGCGGTGGTGATCGCGCGGCGCAGCAGCGACGTGTAGACCACGTCGGGCAGCACGCCCTCCTCGACGAGCAGCTTGCCACCGCGGACCGCCTCGGTGCGGCCCTTCTCGGTGAGGTCGACGTCGACCCATCCGGTGAACAGGTTCTTCTGGTTCCAGTCGCTCTCACCGTGGCGGAGCAGGATCAGCGTCGGCATCGGTAGTTTGTCCTCCTCGCGTGCGGGAACAACGATCTTCTCACGAGCGCTCAGTCGTCGATGAGGTGCTCAAACGCTTCGAGGTTCTTCAGCGACTCACCGCGCGAAACCCGCCACTCCCATTCCTTCTGGATCGATGAGCGGAACCCCAGCTCCAGCAAGGTGTTGAAGTCGGAGTCGACGGCTTCGAGCACCTGGCCGAGCACGCGGTCGATCTCCTCGGCGGTGACCGAGTGCAGGGCCATCCGGCCGACGAGATAGATGTCGCCGACGTTGTCGAGGGTGTAGGCGACCCCGTAGAGCCTGCGGTTGCGCTTGAGCAGGAACCGGTAGACGCCTTCGAAGTTCTCGTCGGGCTTGCGGCACACGAACGCCTCGACCCGTACCGAGTGCTCGCCGATACTCAGGATGGTGTTGGTCTTGAGCTTCCGTTCCCCGGGCAGCTCGACGACGATGCCGGGCAGGCCGCCGTGCGCGCCCTCGTGCCGGTGGTAGACCAGCTCGTGCTCGTCGAGGGTGGCGGTGATGATCTGTTCGACGCTGGTGCCCATGGTTACGCCCGCACCCCCCGACGCAGCGCGAACCGCCGCCCGGAACGGCGGCCGGCCCTGCGGTGCCGGGATCGGTAGTCGCTCATCGCATGGGCGTAGCTGCTCAGCAGGGCATCGACGGTGTGCCCCCAGGAGAACTGCGCGGCGTGGGCCGTGGCGGCCACGCTCAGCGGACCCGGATCGCGCTGCAGCACGCTGTCGATCGCGGCGGCCCAGTCGTCGACGTCGTGGCCTTCGACGAGCGCTCCGCTGACACCGTCGGCCACCGCGACCGGCAGACCGCCGACCGCGGCTGCCACCACCGGGGTACCGCAGGCCTGGGCCTCGATGGCGACCAGGCCGAAGGATTCGGAGTAACTGGGCACGGCGACCAGATCGGCGGCGCGGTACACGTTGACCAGCTCTTCACGGGACTGCGGGGGCAGGAACGTCACGCGGTCGGTGATACCCAGCTCGTCGGCCAGCCGAATCAGGGTGTCGGGCTCGGCCAGGCCGCTGCCGGAGGGTCCGCCGGCGACCAGCACCCGCACCCCGGGCAGTTTCGCGGCGGCGCGCAACAGCACGTCAGGCGCCTTGAGCGGCTGGATCCGGCCCACGAACGCGACCACCTGCTCGTCGGGCGCGATCCCCAGGATCGCCCGGGCGGCGTCGCGATCCCCCGGCGTGAAGGCATCCAGGTCGACCCCCGGATGCACCACATCGATCCGCTCCGGATCGGCATGATGCAGTGAAACCAGTTGCTGTGCTTCATGTTCGGTGTTGACGATGAGACGGTCGGCCTCGTCGACCACCTGCTGCTCCCCCACCGCGCGCAACGGCGGCTCGGGTGAATCACCGGCGGCCAGCGCGGCGTTCTTCACCGCGGCCAGGGTGTGCGCGGTGTGCACCAGCGGCACCGCCCAGCGGTCCCGGGCCAGCCAGCCGACCTGGCCCGACAGCCAGTAGTGCGAGTGAACGACGTCGTAATAGCCGGGCTCGTGGGTCGCCTCGGCGCGCAACACCCCCGCGGTGAACGCACACAACTGGGTGGGCAGGTCGTATTTGTCCAGGCCCTCGAACGGGCCGGCCACCACGTTGCGCACCAGCACGCCCGGCGCCACCGGCACCACAGGGGCGTCCGACGACGAGGTCGCCCTGGTGAAAACCTCCACCTCGACACCGCGACGGGCCAGCTGCAACGCCGTCTGCAGCACGTAGACATTCATCCCGCCGGCGTCACCGGTGCCCGGCTGCGCCAGCGGCGAAGTATGTACGGATAACACCGCAACGCGGCGGGGAATCTCGAGGTCCGAGGCTAGACGCACACAGACATGTCTACACCGCGGCGGATCGGCGGGTTTGAGCGCGCCGCATGGCACCGATCGGATCGGCGTACAGACCGCCCAGCGAAACGATGCCCGCACTGGCCTCCTGCACCCGGTTTCCGAACGCCGTCAGCCGGATATCGCGGGGCCCCAGCACCGAACGCCGCGCGACGGCGTCCTCGACGACGGACATGCCCTCGGGGTATTCGGTGAAGGCCTGGCCGCCGAGCACCAGATCGTCGGGGTTGAGCAGATCGCGCAGGAGCGCGACGGCCTCGCCGAGCACCCGGGCCCGGTCGGCCAGCAGCTCGACCGCCTTCTCGTTGCCCTGCCGGGCCGCGCGCAGCACCGCCGACAAGGTCGAGGACGGGCCTTCGGCCGGGACGATCCGCAGCTTGCGCGCCGCGTTGAGCACCGCTTCGTCACTCACGGTGGACTCCAATTGTCCTGAGCCGCCCAGCAATTCGGACTGCGCAGGCAGGCCCGCGATGGTGCCGGGCCCACTGGCCGGTGAGTGCACGCGACCGTCGATGGACAACGCGTAGCCGACGGTCTCGCGGGCGTACACGTAGAGGCTGGTCCGGGCCGGGGAACCGACGGTTTCGGGCGACGAACGCCGTCCACCCAGCAGCAGCTCGGCACCGGCCATCGCGTCCACGTGCGAGGCCACCGAAACCGGCAACGCCAGGGCTTCGGCGAGCACCGGGCCCACCGGAGCATCGGCCCAACCGAGCCGGGGGTGATCGAGATATCCGGTGGCACTGTCGACGACGCCACCGGCGGCGACACCGACCCACAGCGGGCGGCGGCGGTGCCAGCGGCTCAAGTAACGGCGGGCGCTGGAGGCCAACGTGGCCAGCGCCGCGGACTGCGATCCCGACGGGGTCGGAGTCTCGACCACGTCCAGGGTGCGGCCGAACAGGTCGGTGGCCACGATGCTGGTGGTACGCGCACCGATGTGGATGCCGAGCGTGAGGTAGGGCTCGTGGTTGACCTCGACGGGAACACGGGGCCGACCGATGGCTCCCGAAACCGCGAGATCGGCACGCTCACGCAGGATTCCGGCTTCGAGCAGTGCGGTGACCTGGCGGTTGACGGTCGCGATGCTCAGCTGGGTGAGCTGGGCGATGGCGTCCCGGGCGATGGGGCCGCGGGTGCGGACCGCGCTGAACACCGAGGCCGAGGCGGCGTCGGGCACCTTCAGCGACGGGGCGACGATGTGCAGGAGCCGCGACTGCGGATAGCGCGAGGCGGCGGCCAGCGACCGGGCAGGCCGCGCGGGGTTGCCCGACGCGGAGGACGAGACGGAGGCGGTACTGGTGCGCTTCCGAAGGGGGGCGGCGATGGCTGTGGTCACGTGAATTGTCCTTACTGGTTGTCGGCTGGTGGGGGGAGACCACACCTGGCGACTCAGCAGGACGGGAAAACGGTGTCCGGGTTCAGTCAGGCGCGGCGGGGTGCGCAACAACAACACGCACGCCGCACGAAGCGGGACTGGAGCTTTCCGGACACACGAAGAACTTAGCACGCCATCTAATGTTGGTCAGGTGACGACATCACAGTCAGAAAAAAGGGTGGCAGTGGTTACCGGCGCCAGCGCCGGGATCGGTGCCGCGACCGCCAAATCCCTTGCCGCCCAGGGCTTTCACGTCATCTGTGCGGCCCGCCGGAAAGACCGGATCGAGGCGCTGGCCGAGCAGATCGGCGGCACCGCGATTGTGGCGGACGTCACTGACCAGGCCGCGGTCGACGCCATGGCGGCCCAGTTGGACCGGGTGGACGTGCTGGTGAACAACGCCGGCGGGGCCCGGGGGCTGGAGCCCGTTCTGGACGCTGACCTGGACCATTGGCGGTGGATGTGGGAAACCAACGTGCTGGGCACCCTCCGGGTCTCCCGGGCGCTGCTACCCAAGCTCATCGCCTCCGGCGACGGCCTGATCGTCACGGTCACCTCGATCGCGGCGTTCGAGACATACGACGGCGGCTCGGGATACACCGCGGCCAAGCACGCCCAGGGTGCGCTGCACCGCACACTGCGCGGTGAGCTGCTCGGAAAACCGGTGCGGCTCAGCGAGATTGCGCCGGGCGCGGTGGAGACCGATTTCTCGCTGGTGCGCTTCGACGGCGATCAGGAGCGCGCCGACAACGTGTACCGGGGCATCACCCCGCTGGTCGCCGAAGATGTCGCCGAGGTGATCGGGTTCGTCGCGTCGCGGCCCTCACACGTGAACCTCGACCAGATTGTGATCCGGCCGCGCGACCAGGCGCCGCACGGTCGGTTCAACCGGAAATAGCCACCCGATCAACGCAGTGGTCGTTCGGCCATACAGCAGACGACCATTGCGTTGCTCTCAGCGCAGGGTCCTAGCCCCCGGGTGTGGGCTTGGGGGGCGTGGTGGTCGTCGGCGTGCCGGACAGCGTGGGCGCGTCCGTGGGCGTCGCCGGAGCACTGGCAGGCAGGTTCGCCGGCGAATCCTCCGTGGACAGCGCCGACATGGACTTCCACTCGCTCCAGTCCACCGCCCAGTCCCAGAGGTCGCCGTCGGCGTAGGACAGGTCGATGCGGGTGCCGGTCACCTCGACAGGGTCGCCGTACATCGCGCTGTTGAAGTACTGCTGCGAGTTCTCCAGGTTCAGGTTGATGCAGCCGTTGGTGACGTTGGTGTTGCCCTGCGAACCGATGCTGTTGGGGTTGCAGTGGATGAACTCGCCGTTGTTGGAGATCCGCACCGCGAAGCGTTCGTGCACGTTGGAGTACCCGGCAGCCGGGTTGGTCATCCAGAAGTCCTCGTACTTCTCGGTGACCACATGGACGCCGCTACGCGTGACGTTGCGGTCCAGGTCGCCTTCGCCGTAGCTGCACGGGAAGTCCATGATCACCGCGCCGGAGCCGTCGAGCACCTGGATGCGGTGGCTGGACGCCTCGGCCTTGACCACCTGGCGCCGCCCGATCTCGAAGTCGAGCGTGGAGTCGGCCGCACCGTAGGCGCCGTCGCCGAAGCTGACCCCGTACAGCGGTGCCTTGACACTGACCTTCGTGCCGGCCGGGTAGTACTCCCGGGTCCGCCAGTGCACACGTGAGCCCCCGGCTTCGTCGGGCAGCCAGGCCCAGCTGCCCTCGACAGCGGGCGTGGTGGTGACCTGGAGGGCCTTTTCGATGGCCCCGCGGTACTTGTCGTCGATCGCGGCGTCGAACTGCAGGATGATCGGCGCAGCCACGCCGACGACCTGGCCGTCGGCGAGCTGGAACTGACCGTTGACCTGTTTCTGCGGGGCGACGGTGGTGAACTTGCCCTGCACGGGTGCGGCCTTGCCGTCCTTGCCCACCACGGAGCCGGCCCACGTGTAGGCGGATTCGTAGCCGAGGGGTTCGGTGACAGTGAACGCCGTGCGGTCACTGTTGAATTTGCCGGCGACCACTTTGCCGTTGGCATTGGTCAGGCTCACGCGCTGGAACGTGCCGTTCTCGACCTTTACGCCGACGGGCGCGGTCGGCAGCACATCCTCGGAATCAGCGGCAGGCTCGTAGGTCACCGTCGGCGCCGCCGGCTCCTCGGCCTGAGGCGAGGAGATGGGAGATTCTCCCGAGCACGCGGCCAGCAACCCGGCTCCCACTCCGACGGTCAACACCGTCAGGGCACGCCGCCGATTGAACAACGGCGCATCGGCCTCTATATCACCGGCAGGGCTCACGTGGATCTAGGGTACTGATAGTTCGCACCCAAACAGAATCGGCTCGGGCTGCAGAGTGATCCCGAAGCGGTCCCGAACACCCGCCTGAACCGCTCTGGCCAGGGCAATCACATCGGAAGTGTTCGCCTCGCCACGATTGGTCAAAGCCAGCGCATGTTTGGTGGAAAGCCGCGCGGGGGCCCCGTCACCGGGGTAACCCTTCCCGAAGCCGGCGTGCTCGACGAGCCAGCCTGCGGCCAGCTTGACCCCGTCAGGTGCGGGGTAGTGCGGCACCCGTCCGGCCTCCGCCGACCCGGCGTCGGCCCGGAAGATGGCCTGCACCCGCTCGAACTCGGCCTGTGACACCACCGGGTTGGTGAAGAACGACCCGACACTCCACGTGTCGTGGTCGTGTTCGTCGAGCACCATGCCTTTGCCCGCACGCAACTGCAGCACGGTCTGGCGAACTCGCATCGGTTCGGCGCGCTCCCCCGGCTCGACGCCCAGCGCGTTGGCCAGTTCGCGGTAGCGCAGCGGTGCGCTTCTGCCCGCCTCGTCGAGCGCGAACTCCACCTCGAGCACGATGACGGCATCGGAGTGTTTGAGGCTGCTGGTGCGGTACCCGAACTTGAGTTCTTCCGGTGCGGCCCAACGGTCTTCGCCCGTACGCCGGTCTAGGAGTCGCACCCGGCTGATGGTGTCGGCAACCTCCGCCCCGTAGGCGCCCACGTTCTGCACCGGGGTGGCCCCGGCCGACCCCGGTATGCCGGACAGGCATTCGAGCCCGCCCAGGCCGTGCTGCAGTGAGGCGACCACGACGTCGTCGAACACGGCGCCGGCCTCGGCGCGCAGCAGGTTGCCCTCGACCATGATGGCGGTGTTGGCCACGCGCACCACGGTGAGGTCGGGCATCGTGTCGGCCAGGTCGTCGGCCAGCACCACGTTCGATCCGCCGGCCAGCACCAGGATCGGGTCGCTCACCGCCCGCAGCACATCGATGAGCTGATCGGTGCTGGTGCAGGTCAGCACCCGGTGCGCCACGGGTCCGACCCGCAGCGTCGTCAGCGGGGCCAGCGCGACCGCCTCCGCGACCGCGACACCGGCAACATACGAACTGACCACGGGCCGTAACGGTAGCCTGACCAGCTATGCCGCGATCATTCGACATGGCCACCGACTACGAAGCCAGCGTCGAACAGGTCCACCGGGCATTCGCCGACGAACGGTATTGGCTGGCCCGGCTCGCCGATTCGGGGGCCGACGAAACCACGCTGGACGCCTTGACCGTGACCGGCGACGGCGGTATCGAGGCGATCACCACGCAGATCCTGCGCGCGGACCGGTTGCCCGGACTGGTGTCGCAGTTTCACCGCGGCGATCTGAGGATCCGACGCGAGGAGCACTGGCAGCCGATCCGGGACGGCTCGTCCCATGGCACGGTCCAGGGCTCGATCGCCGGAGCGCCGGTGTCCCTGTCCGGAACCGCGACACTCACCGCGACAGCCGGCGGATCCCGCTTGTCGGTGCACATCTCGGTCGAGGTGAGGGTGCCGCTGGTCGGCGGCAAGATCGAGAGTTTCATCGGCTCGCAGCTGACCGACCTGTTGAAAGCCGAGCAGCGCTTCACCTCGGTGTGGATCGCCGACCGCGGCTGAGCCCGGCGGTACCGTCGTTAGCCATGAGCCGGAGCCAGCAGTCCACGATGGCGTTCGACGCACCCGCCGAAACGGTCTACGCCGCGTACGCGAGCGGCGAGTACTGGCAGGCCCTGATGGACCGGTACGACGAGCTGACGCCGGGCAAGTCCGACATCACGGAATTCAGCTCCGGCGAGCGCGGGATCGAGATCGAGTTCCGGCAGGTGCTGCCACGCGCGGAGCTGCCCGCGATCCTGCGGCCGGTGATCCCGCTCGACCTGGCCATCACCCGCAGGCATTTTTTCGGCCCGTTCGACCAGAGCGGCGTGAACGGGCACTACTCAGCGTCGGTTTCACACGCCCCGGGCCGGCTCGACGGCAGCTACGTGCTGGCCAAGGCCGCGACCGGCAGCCGGCTGCACGTCGACAGCAGGTGCAAGGTGTCGATGCCCCTGCTCGGCGGCAAGCTCGAAGACATGGTCCTGCAGTCCGTCAAAGACGTGTTCACCATCGAGGGGGCGTTCACCGCTGACTGGATCTCCGAACACGTCTAGACCCGTCGGGGCCGTCACCAGAGGCACCACCGGCTACAACCGGCTGCGCCGCAGCGACCGCTGGCTGGTGCACTCGCCGCGGGTGCGCACCGCCTTGCGGGCCGCCGCCGATCCGCTGGTGGTCGACCTCGGGTACGGTGCGCTGCCGGTCACCACCCTGGAACTGGCCTCGAGGCTGCGGGCCGTGCGCACCGACGTCCGTGTCGTCGGTCTGGAGATCCATCCCGAACGGGTGACCACAGCGCGTGCGGTGGCCGGCGCCACCGATGTGCAGTTCGCGCTCGGCGGGTTCGAGTTGGCCGGCCTGCGCCCGGTGCTGGTGCGGGCGTTCAACGTGTTGCGTCAGTACCCGGTCGAGGCGGTGCCGGAGGCCTGGGCCACCATGTCGCGCCGGCTTGCGCCCGGTGGGCTGATCATCGACGGAACCTGCGACGAGCTGGGCCGCAGATGCTGCTGGGTGCTGCTGGACGAGGGCGGGCCGGTGAGCCTGACGCTGGCCTGTGACCCGTTCAGCATCGAGCGTCCCTCGGATCTGGCCGAACGGCTGCCGAAGGTGCTGATCCACCACAACATCGAAGGCCAGCCGATCCATGCGTTGCTCGGCGCTGCCGACCGGGCCTGGGCCAGCGCGGCCGGGCACGGCGTGTTCGGGCCACGGGTGCGCTGGCGGGCCATGGTGGAGCTGCTGCGCGCGGAGGGTTACCCGGTCGCGGCGCCGCGCCGGCGGATGCGGGACGGTGTGCTCACCGTCCCGTGGACGACCATCGCGCCACTAAGCTGAAGCACATGCGAATTGCCCTGGCGCAGATCGCCGCCGGCGCCGACACCTCGTCGAATCTGAAGCTGGTCGACGAGTTCACCCGGCGCGCCGCCGATGACGGCGCCCGGTTGGTGTTGTTCCCCGAGGCCACGATGTGCCGGTTCGGCGTGCCGCTGGCCCCGGTCGCCGAGGGCCTGGACGGGCCGTGGGCGACGGGGGTGCGCGAGATCGCGGCACGCGCCGGGGTGGTCGTGGTGGCCGGAATGTTCGTCCCCAGCGACGACGGGCGGGTCACCAACACCCTGATCGCGACGGGCCCCGGCGTCGACGCGCACTACCACAAGATCCACCTCTACGACGCCTTCGGTTTCACCGAATCGCGAACTGTCGCACCGGGTTTCGATCCCGTGACGATCACCGTCGACGGGATCACCGTCGGCCTGACCACCTGTTACGACGTCCGGTTCCCGGAGCTCTACGTGGAGTTGGCCCGTCGCGGCGCCCAGCTGATCACCGTGCATGCCTCGTGGGGATCGGGGCCCGGCAAGCTGGAGCAGTGGACCCTGCTGGCCCGGGCCCGAGCGCTGGACACGACCGGTTTCATCGCCGCGGTGGACCAGGCCTACCCGGGCGACGAGATCGCCAAGGTCGGGCCGACGGGTGTCGGCGGCAGCCTGGTGGCCTCCCCCACCGGCGAAGTTCTCGCCGCGGCCGGCGCCGACCCTCAGTTGCTGGTCTTCGACGCCGACCTCGATGCCGCCAACCAGGTCCGGGACACCATCGCGGTGCTGCAGAACCGCTCACAGTTCGCTCAGTTCGGTAAGGCACAATCGCTGGGGTGACCGATCCCTGGGCTCGCCCAACCGACCAGTCCCCGCCGGCGCCTACCCAGGCGCTGCCTCCGCAACCGCCGGCGGATCAGCCGGGTCAGGTCGACGGACAGACACCCGCCGCTCCCCAGCCGCAGGACTCCTCGGCACTGGCGAAGGTCAAGAAGCTGTTCTCGGATCCGCTCTCGGTGGTGCTGGTCTTCGTGATCGTGGTCGCCCTGATCGCCGCCGGGGTGCTGGGCGGCGAGTTGTACGCCCGCAGCCGTGCCGACAAGATCGTCGCCTCGATCGTGGAATGCACCGTGCAGGACGGGGCGAAGGCCTCGTTCGATCCGCTGCCGCCGTTCCTGCTGCAGCACGTGACCGGGCACTACACCAACATCAACATCGAGACCGCCGGCAACCAGATCCGCGATGCCAAGGGCATGAAGGTGAAGCTGGACATCAGGGATGTGCGGATCCAGGAGACCGCTGACGCCAGCGGCACCGTGGGCTCGCTGGTCGCCGACATCTCCTGGAGCACCGACGGCATCCGTCAGACCGTGGCCGACCTGGTGCAGCTGCCGTTCATTGGCTCGGCCATCTCGGACGTGAAGACCAACCCGTCCAACGGGACCATCGAACTCAAGGGCCTGCTCGGCACCATCACCGCCAAGCCCACGGTGGTCAACAAGGGCATCTCGATGCAGATCGTCGACCTGAGCGCGATCGGCCTGTCCTGGCCGCGGGAGACCCTGCAGCCGATCCTGGACAAGTTCACCGCCCAGCTCACCGAGAACTACCCGATGGGGATCCACGCGGACAGCGTGCAGGTCACCGACAAAGGGGTGGAGGCGAAGTTCTCCACCACGAACGCGTCGATGCCGAGGGCCGAAGAGGACCCCTGCTTCAAGCTCTAGGTTTTCCGCGCCGGCCTAACCGGTGAGGCCGTCGAGCACCGCACGGGTGCCCGACAGGCCGAGCCGGGTGGCCCCGGCGTCGAGCATCGCCACGGCCGCCTCGGCGGTCAGGATGCCGCCGCTGGCCTTGACCCCCACGCCGTCTCCCACCGCGCGGGCCATCAGTTCGACGGCCCGGATGGAGGCACCGCCGCTGGGATGGAAGCCGGTGGAGGTCTTGACGAAGTCGGCCCCGGCGCTGACGGCCACCCGGCAGACGTCCTGCAACAACTCCTCGCCTGCGAATTCCAGCAGCGCCGCGGACTCGACGATCACCTTGAGCGTGGCACTGGGTACGGCGGCCCGCACCGCGGCGATCTCGGCCGCGGTCGCGCCCAGATCCTTGGTCAGCGCGGTTCCGACGTCGATCACCATGTCGATCTCGCCGGCACCTGCCGCCACGGCCAATTGCGATTCCCGGGCCTTGATCTCGGCCAGGTGCTTGCCCGACGGGAAGCCGGACACCGCCGCCACCGCCAGTTGGGGCGGCGCCGCCGCGGCCGCGGTGGCCACCAGCGACGGCGACACGCATACCGAGAAAACGCCGAGGTCGGCGGCCTCGGCCACCAGTTTCTCGACGTCGGCCACGGTGGCCTCGGGTTTGAGCAGGGTGTGGTCGACCAGCGCCGCCACCTGGGCGCGCGTGTAGCCGCCCATCAGAACGGTTCCTCGCTGCCGCCGGGATTGCATCCGCTGGCCAGCATCACCTCGGGGGCGACCTCGGGTCGCCACGGCTCCAGGTTCCAGCTGGTCTTGCCGGGCTCGGCGAGTTCGGCGAACGTCCAGTGGCACAGGAACTGCTCATGCATCCCGGGCAGGTCGGCGTCCGGGGACTGGCTCAGCACCTCAGCCCACGCCTGATCGGCCTGGGCTGCGCTGCCGGGCTGGTGGGTCAATGCGCGGGCGGCATCGGTGGGATACACGCGCAGGCTCGACAGGTCGCCCCATTTGGCCCATTGGACGTGGTCGACGTACACGTGGTCGCCAGAGCCGGGATCGGCGGCCGCGGTGGGGGCCCAGATAAGTACCGCGCCCAGCGCGATACCCGCCGCGCCGAGCGCGGCCAGTGGTGAGCGCATCGGGTCAGCGTGACTTTCCCTGGATGTCCAGCAGTTTTGGCCGCACGTCGACGAGGTAGATCCCGGCGGCGCAGGCACAGATGGCGGCGCCGAAAGCATCGCGCAGCAGCAGGGCCAGCAGCAGGCTCACCCCGAGGATCGCCAGCCATACCGGCTTCGTGAGCTTGCCCGTCGCCGTATAGGCATCCGGGCGCTGCACGGCGGCGTGCACGAACGCATAGACGCCCACGCAGAAGACGACGACGACCAGTACAAAGACAATGACGCCCGCAAGGTTGGCAAGTTGCACCTCACCAGCCTATGCGGGCGTCATCACTGACGTCGACCGACAGGGCTCAGGTCCCCGTAGACATCACGGTCGACACCGGTACTACTTCTGGGTGACCTTCTTGGCCGGGGCGGCCGTGGTCTTCTTGGCAGCCGGAGCGGCCTTCTTGGCCGGAGCGGCCGGGGCGGCCTTCTTGGCAGCCGGAGCGGCCTTCTTGGCCGGGGCAGCAGCCTTCGCGGCGGCGGTCTCGGTGGCCTTCTCGACCTTCTTCGGCAGTTCCACGCCGACCAGCTTGGCGGCGCGCTCGCCGACCGCGCGGGTCTGCGAGGCCACGGTGCCCAGCGCATCCTGGGTCAGCTCGGTGACCTGGTCGGTGTAGCCCTCGACCCGGCTGGCGGCTTCCTCGATGGCCGGCTGGTTGCGCAGGCGCTCCAGCGCCGCCTCGCCGCGCTCGACGAGCTTGTTGTAGGTGGCGGTGGCCTGATCGGCGTAGCCCTCGGCGGCCTTGCGCAGCTCGTCAGAGGAGAGCTTGTCGCGCAGCTCGTCGAACTGGGCCGGCAGGTCTTCCTGCAGCTTGGTCAGGCGGGCGCGGCCTTCCTCGACACGAGCCTCGGCGTCGGTACGCGCACCCTCGGCACGCTCGCGCAGGCTGGCGACGATCTCGTTGACCGTGGCCAGGGCCAGGTCAGCGGCACCGACGGCGGCAAGCAGCGGGGCCTTGAGGTCTTCGATGGTGGGCTGAGTCTTCTCGGTCATGCGAATTCCTTTCTCAGGATGGGCTTTTCGTGCGAATGGTTATCGGGTAGCTGGTGAGGAGTCAGTCAGTGGTCGGCTCCTCACCTGCTTCGGCTTCGTTCTGCTGCCGGAACGATGTGTAGATATCGAGCAGCACCTGCTTCTGCCGCTCGGTGATCCCCACGTCGTTGACGATGGCGTCGCGGACCTCGCTGGGCTCGCTGGGCTCCAAGATCCCGGCGCGCACATAGAGGACTTCCGCAGACACCCGCAGCGCCTTCGCGATCTGGTTGAGCACGTCGGCGGAGGGTTTCCGCAATCCCCGTTCGATCTGGCTCAGATAGGGATTGCTGACGCCGGCCTTCTCGGCCAACTGCCGTACCGATACCTGCGCCGCCTCACGCTGGGCCCGGATGAAACTTCCGATGTCCTGCGCAGCGTTGGAGACGACAGCCGCGAGATTTTCGTCTTGCGCCATGTCATTCCCCCTCGTAGGCCGTGTATCCGTTAACGACGAAATTCACGCTACGACGGGGTGCTAACTTTTGCAAGCACTAGTTAGCGCAGGTCAGAAGAGTAGTTGGGCTATCGAATAGATGATCAGACCGGCCAGCGAGCCCACCACCGTGCCGTTGATCCGGATGAACTGCAGGTCACGGCCCACATGGAGCTCGATCCGACGGCTCGCCTCGTCCGCATCCCAGCGTTCGATGGTCTCGGTGATGATTGCTGTGATCTCGGTCCCATACTCGGCGACCAGGTGTTTTGCCCCCCGAATGATCCAACTGTCGACCTTGTCGCGTAGCTCGGAGTCGTCACGCAACGACTCACCGATGCGCATCACCGAGTCGGCGATCCGGGTCCGCAGCGCCGAGGACGGGTCGTCCACCGACTCAAGGATGATCCGCTTGGCCGCCGCCCACGCGGTCTCGGCCGCCCGGGCCACCTCGTCGCGGCCCATGAGCTGCTCCTTGACGTTCTCCGCTCGCTGAATCGTCGCCTCGTCGTGCTGCAGGTCGTCGGCGAACTCGAACAGGAACCTCGTGGCCGAACGCCGCAGCTCGTGGTCGGGGTTGCGGCGCACCTTGTCGGTGAAGTCCATCAACTCGCGGTGGATCCGGTCCCCCACCAGGTGGTCCACCCAGCGCGGCGACCAGGTCGGCGAATCGCGCTCGATGACGCGCTCGATGACCTCGCCGGAGTTCAGCGACCATTGGAACGCGCGGTCGCACAGCAGCTGGATCAGCGCTTCCTGACGGCCCTCCTGCAGCAGCGTCGACAACACCCGGCCGATCGGCGGGCCCCACTTCGGTTCGGCGATGCGCTTGACGATCATCCGGTCCAGCACGTGCTGGACGTCCTCGTCGCGCAGCATCTCCACGCCGACGCGCAGCACGGTCGACGCCTCGGCGGCCACCCGCTCGGCATGCGAACGGTCGGACAGCCACTTACCGAACCGGCCCGCCACCTGGGCATCGTGCAGCTTGTTCGCGATCACCTCGGGAGACATGAAGTTCTCCCGGACGAACGTGCCGAGACCCTCGCCCAGCTGGTCCTTCTTGCGTTTGATGATCGCGGTGTGCGGGATGGGCACCCCGAGCGGGTGCTTGAACAGGGCGGTCACCGCGAACCAGTCGGCAAGCGCGCCGACCATGCCGGCCTCGGCGGCAGCCCGCACGTAACCCACCCAACCGGCGGCGCCCCGCGATTGCGCCCAGGTGCACAACAGGAAGATCACCGTGGCGCCGACCAGGAAGCCCAGCGCAACCAGCTTCATCCTCCGCAAACCCCGCAGGCGCTCGGCGTCGGCAGCGCTGTCCGCACCGGCCAGTGTCTCGGCAAAACTTGGCCGCGGGCCCACAAGCGTGCGGGCTCCGGCGTCGGTTCGATGTGCCACCTTTCCATCTTGCGCTATCGCCGCGACTGACGGTCTGACCCACGGACCGGTATCCGCAGATTCGCCGTAGTATCAAGTGGAACTAGGGAATGGGACTACTGCGACTGTGGCACAGCAGACTCCGCCGGTGACGGTGAAGACCGATGGACGCAAGCGGCGCTGGCACCAGCACAAGGTGGAGCGGCGCAATGAGTTGGTCGACGGCACCCTCGAAGCGATCCGACGCCAGGGCAGCAACGTCAGCATGGATGAGATCGCCGCTGAGATCGGTGTGTCCAAGACTGTGCTGTACCGCTACTTCGTCGACAAGAACGACCTCACCACCGCAGTGATGATGCGGTTCGCCCAGACCACCCTGATCCCCAATATGGCTGCGGCGCTGTCCTCCAACCTCGACGGTTTCGCCCTCACCCGCGAGATCATCAAGGTGTACGTGGAAACGGTTGCGGCTGAACCGGAGATCTATCCGTTCGTGATGGCGAACAACTCGGCGAGCAAGAGCAAAGCCGTCGCCGATTCCGAGCAGATCATCGCCCGCATGCTGGCCGTCATGCTGCGCCGCCGGATGGCCCAGGTCGGCATGGACACCCGGGGCGCGGAAGCGTGGGCGTTTCACACCGTCGGCGGCGTCCAGTTGGCCACCCACTCCTGGATGTCGAATCCGCGGATGACCGCCGACGAACTGATCGACTACCTGACCATGCTGTCCTGGAACGCGCTCTGCGGCATCGTCGAAGTGGGCGGCTCACTGGAAAAGTTCAACTCACTGCCGCACCCGTCGCCGGTTTTGCCGCCACAACTGCTTGACTGAGCGGGTGAGCGACAGAGATCTGCCTGCCCTGTGGACCCACGAACCACATGACCAGCTGGCTTTCCGCCCGGGCGACGAGGTCGCGCGAATCGACACCAACAGCACGCCGGGATTCCGCGGGAACAAGAGCGATGCGCCCACCCTGCAGACCGAACGGAATCTGCGGCTCGCTTCGCTGCAGGAAATGCTCTACGCCCGCAGCAAGAGTGGCGACGACAACCGCTCGGTGCTGCTGATCCTGCAGGGCATGGACACCGCCGGCAAGGGTGGAATCGTCAAACATGTTGTGGGAGCGGCAAACCCACAGGGAATCCGGTACACCAGCTTCGGCAAGCCGACCGAGGAGGAGCGAGCCCACCACTACCTGTGGCGGATTCGCAACGCGCTCCCGCCGGCCGGACACATCGGGGTGTTCGACCGCTCGCACTACGAGGACGTTCTCATCGTCCGCGTGCACAACCTGGTGCCGCCGGACGTCTGGGGCGCGCGCTACGACGAGATCAACGCGTTCGAACGCGAATTGGTCGATGCCGGCACCACGCTCGTGAAGGTCGCCATGTTCGTCTCACTGGCCGAGCAGAAGGCGCGCCTGTCCGAACGGCTGGAGCGGCCCGACAAGTACTGGAAGTACAACCCGGCCGACATCGACGAGCGGCTGCTGTGGCCCAAGTACCAGGAGGCCTACCAGGCCATGCTGGAGAAGACGTCGACCGATTACGCGCCGTGGCACATCGTGCCGTGCGACAGGAAGTGGTACAGCCGCCTGGCCATCACCGAGTTGCTCATCGAGGCGCTCAAGGGCCTCAACATGTCGTGGCCGCCGCCGGACTTCGACGTCGAGGCGGAGAAGAAGCGGCTGGCTGACGCCTGAGTCCTCCCCGTATTGCGCCGACACTACGGTTTGTGACGGATTTCGCCGCGATTCCGTCATAACCCGTAGTCTCGGCGGGCGCGGGAACCAGCTGCGCGCACCCCACGTCGAATATCCGTGGGGCAGATCATCGTGGGCAGCGAGGCGATGGCGGCGGGGTCCGCTACCCGCCAGACATTGCGGTCCAAATATGTCATGGTGCACCAGAATGTCTATGCGCCAACAGGTTTGCTGCTGACCGCACATGACCGGGCGATGGCCGCGTGGCTGTGGTCGGGCCGCAACGCCACGCTTGCCGGGTATTCCGCCGCGGCAGTGCTGGGTAGCAAATGGCTCCCCGACGACTCGCCGGCCGAATTGGCCCGCACCCGCCAGCCCTCGCCGCCCGGGATCCTGATCCACACCGGCGTCATCGCCGACGACGAGCTTCAACTCGTCGGCGAGACGACCTGCACCAGCGTCGCCCGCACCTGCTACGACATCGGCCGACGCCAGCCGCTCGACACGGCGATCATCCGCATCGATGCCCTGCTGAACGTCACACACGTCGGCGTCGACCGGGTCGTGGATATCGCGGAGCGCTATCCCGGCGCCCGCGGTATCCGGCGACTGCGCAAGGCACTCGACCTCGCCGACGCGGGAGCCGAATCCCCGCAGGAGACGCGGCTTCGCCTGGTGCTCATCAGGGGTGGACTGCCCCGCCCTGCCACGCAGATTCCGGTTGCCGACGAGTGGGGCCGGGTACGACGGCGGATCGACATGGGTTGGCCCGATTGGATGGTCGGCGTCGAGTACGACGGAGACCAGCACTGGAGTAGCCCGGAGGACCATGAGAACGACATCGTCCGGCTGGAATTCCTGGCATCCCGCGGCTGGACGATAGTGCGGGTCAGTGCCCGTCAACTGCGGTGCCGGCAGCCTGAGATCGTCGCTCGGGTGCACAACGCCTTAAAGCACTCACGCCGAAACTACGGGTTGTGACAGATTCCAAGCGAAATCCATCAAAAACCGTAGTTTCGGCGTGAGAGGAGAAGCGAAACTACTTGACCAGCGTGAACTGGCCGATGTTGGTGATGCCACGACGGAAGAAGTCGGCGCAACCGGTCAGGTACTTCATGAACCGGTCGTACACTTCCTGGCCCTGCAGGGCGATGGCCTCGTCCTTGGCCGCCTCCAGGTTGGCCGCCCACATGTCCAGCGTGCGCGCGTAGTGCGGACGCAGCAGGTGGATGCGCTCCAGCTTGAAGCCCGAGCCGTCGGCCAGCTTCTCGATGTCCTCGACCGCAGGCAGCTGCCCACCGGGGAAGATCTCCTCACCGATGAACTTCATGAACTTCAGGTCGCTGATCGTCAGCTTGATGTTGTTCTCACGGAAGAACTGCTGGGTGTGCGCCAGGATCGTGTGCAGCAGCATCCGGCCGCCGTTGTCCGGCAAGATGCTGTAGGCGCGCTCGAAGAAGATCGGGTAGCGCTCCTGCTTGAAGGCTTCGAACGCGCCGATCGAGACGATGCGGTCGACGGGCTCGTTGAACTCCTCCCAGCCCTGCAGCCGGATCTCGATGTTGCGGTTGGTGTCGATCTTGGCCAGCCGCTTGCGGGCGTATTCCGAC
This sequence comes from Mycolicibacterium nivoides, assembly GCF_003855255.1. Taxonomy (NCBI): domain Bacteria; kingdom Bacillati; phylum Actinomycetota; class Actinomycetes; order Mycobacteriales; family Mycobacteriaceae; genus Mycobacterium; species Mycolicibacterium nivoides. The sequence goes on from NZ_CP034072.1 coordinate 5,362,576, forward strand.
TGCTCCTTGCTCAGCGTGATACCGATGACGTTGACGTCGTGGTTGATCAACGCGCGCTCCAGGCAGCCGCCCCAGCCGCAGCCGATGTCGAGCAGCGTCATACCCGGCTTGAGGTCGAGCTTGCCCAGCGCGAGGTCGAACTTGGCGTTCTGCGACTCCTCGAGGTTCATGTCCTCGCGCTCGTAGTAACCGCAGGTGTAACCCATGGTCGGCCCGAGGAAGAGTGCATAGAACTCGTTCGAGATGTCGTAGATCGACTGCGACTCCTCGTAGTACGGAGCAAGATCGGACTCGACGTTAGACATGCGAAAAATTACCTCTTTGCGTTTTCTGCTGCTGACGACCGACGGTTGGGGGCCGACGCGTGTTTCTACATGCAGACTCTATAGAGCGAGCCGGCAGGCCCTACTGTGGGTAGACTAGCTAAGCCTCGGCCATAGTGCCAGCGCGGGTCGATTCAGTACTTGTAGAAGCCCTGGCCCGATTTCTTGCCCAGTTGTCCCGCCTCCACCATGCGCAGCAGAAGCGGCGGCGCGGCGTACAAAGGCTCTTTGAACTCGTCAAACATCTTGTCAGCGATGAGCTTTAGGGTGTCCAAACCGACCAGATCGGACAGCCGCAGCGGTCCCATGGGGTGGGACAGTCCGGCCACCACAGCCTTGTCGACATCGTCAATTGTGGCAAAGCCACCCTCGACCATTCGGACCGCCGCCAAGAGGTATGGAACCAGCAACGCGTTGACCACGAAACCGGACCGGTCAGCACAACGGACAACCTGTTTTCCGAGAACCGTGCTGGCGAATTCCTCGACGCGCGCAGCGGCGGCCTCGTCGGTGGTCAGGGCGCTGATCAATTCGACCAGCGGCAACACCGGAACCGGGTTGAAGAAGTGCAGACCGAGAACCCTGGCAGGATTCTGGGTAGCTGCTGCGAGTTTCATGATCGGGATGCTGGACGTGTTCGACGCCAGCACGGCGTCCGGGTCGGTGACGATGCGATCCAGGTCGGCGAAGATCTTGGTCTTGACGGCCTCGTCCTCGATCACGGCCTCGATGACCAGCTGCCGATCAGCCAGATCGGCGAGTGTGGTGGTGAACTTCAGCTTGCCCAGCGCGGCGTCCTTCTCCCCCTCGGTGATCTTGCCCGCACTGACTCCGCGCTCGAGGGACTTGGTGATCCGGTTGCGTCCGGCGGTCACGAAGGCGTCGGCGGTGTCGAACACCAGCACGTCCACGCCCGCGCGCGCGGACACCTCGGCGATCCCGCCACCCATCTGGCCGGCGCCGATCACACCTACTCGTTCAATTTGATTGCTCACTACTTCACTTTCGTCTCAATATGCGGGCACGCGACAGGCCCCGCCCAAGAATTCTGAGCGGGGCCTGCGCTGTCAACCCTGCGGGTCCAGAGGTCCCAGACTTAGTGGAACTGACCCTCTTCGGTGGAACCGGCCAGCGCGGTGGTCGAGCTGTTGGGGTCCACGGTGGTGGCAATCCGGTCGAAGTAGCCGGCGCCAACCTCGCGCTGGTGCTTGGTGGCGGTGTAACCGCGCTCCTCGGCGGCGAACTCGCGCTCCTGCAGCTCGACGTAGGCCTTCATCTGCTCGCGGGCGTAGCCGTGGGCCAGGTCGAACATCGAGTAGTTGAGGGCGTGGAAGCCGGCCAGCGTGATGAACTGGAACTTGAAGCCCATCGCGCCCAGCTCGCGCTGGAACTTGGCGATGGTGTCGTCGTCCAGGTGCTGCTTCCAGTTGAAGGACGGCGAGCAGTTGTAGGACAGCATCTGGTCCGGGAACTCGCTCTTGACGCCTTCGGCGAACTTCTTGGCCAGCTCCAGGTCCGGGGTGCCGGTCTCCATCCAGATCAGGTCGGCGTACGGCGCGTAGGCCTTGGCGCGGGCGATGCACGGCTCCAGGCCGTTCTGCACCCGGTAGAAGCCCTCGTTGGTGCGCTCGCCGGTGATGAACGGGCGGTCGCGCTCGTCCACATCGGAGGTGATCAGGGTGGCAGCCTCGGCGTCGGTGCGCGCGATGACCAGGGTGGGCACGTCGGCGACGTCAGCGGCCAGGCGGGCCGAGGTCAGGGTGCGGATGTGCTGCTGGGTGGGGATCAGCACCTTGCCACCGAGGTGGCCGCACTTCTTCTCCGAGGCCAGCTGGTCTTCCCAGTGCGAGCCGGCGACACCGGCGGCGATCATGGCCTTCTGGAGCTCGTAGACGTTGAGCGCACCACCGAAGCCGGCCTCACCGTCGGCGACGATCGGGGCGAGCCAGTTCTCGACCGAGGTGTCGCCCTCGACCTTGGCGATCTGGTCGGCGCGCAGCAGCGCGTTGTTGATGCGGCGGACGACCTGCGGCACCGAGTTGGCCGGGTAGAGGCTCTGGTCGGGGTAGGTGTGGCCGGACAGGTTGGCGTCACCGGCGACCTGCCACCCGGACAGGTAGATGGCCTTGAGGCCGGCGCGGACCTGCTGCACGGCCTGGTTACCGGTCAGCGCGCCCAGCGCGTTGACGAAGTCCATGTCGTGGAGCTGCTCCCACAGCACCTCGGCGCCGCGACGGGCGAGGGTGTTCTCCTCGACGACGGAGCCCTGCAGGGCAACCACGTCGGCCGGGGTGTAGGTACGGGTGATGCCCTTCCAGCGGGGGTTGTGATCCCAATCGTGCTGGATCTGCTCCGGTGACTTGGGGGTGCCCACGGTCGACATAGGACTGCTCCTTCGGGTTGTTTCAGTCGCCTTGCTCCGCCGCCGTGCCGTTCGCCTTGTTAATTGCTAACGCCGTGGCAGCTTCACTGATGTGCTAACCCGACGATGGCACAGCACATATCCGCAGGTCCACCCGTTTCAGTTGCCAAGTTTCGCCAAAGCGCTTAGTTAACTTGCAAAGGTTGCGAAGAAATATGATGGCTGTACCGGTTCAGAAGCTACCGACGAGTAGGCCAAAGGTGCAGGTCAGTACGCTCGTACTGTTAAACCGGGAGGGGTCAGAGCGAGAACAGTGATGCGATCGCTTTTGTCTCGTCGCCGACGGCATATGTGAGCGTTCTAACAGTGCGATCGGAGAGCTCTTCGCCGAATTTGTCGGTCGATCCGGCCGGGTGAACATGCGACAGGATCTCGAGCTTCTCGCCGAGGGCCACCGCGGCGTCGTGCTCGATGGTCACCCGCAGCGGCTTCTCCAGCAGCTCGGGATGCGAGTACAGGTAGTCCTCGACCACCGTCCAGTAGACCGAGTTGTTCATGTGATCGAACAGGTCGATGTCGGACACCCGCACCGGGTACTCGCGGATCTCGGCCGCGTCCTCACGACTGCCGGCCTTCAGGTAGGACTTCCAGCGCAGACGGGATTCGTCGGTGGTGCGGCGCAGGCCCGACAGGAAGTCGTCGGAGATCCGGGAGGGCCCCTGCGTCTCCCGGTTGATGTGGATCCAGAACGCCTCGGACTCCATCAACCCACCCTTGCGGCCGTCGATACGCACCCGCATCTCGCACCACCGGTTGGACGTCCCCGAACACCACCGCCGCATCCGCAGGATGTCGCCGCCCTCGATGGGCCGGATCAGATCGATCATCGTGCGGCGGACGATCCATGCGGGGTGGACGTCCTCGTAGCCCATCTCCCGCAGCTGATCCTGGCCGATGTCCTGAATGTGCCGGCACGCGCCGTCGAACCGCAGTCGGCCGGCGCGGTCGACGTCGGCCATCCGCAGCGGCCATTCCCGGTCGAAGACATCGGGATGGGGATCGGGCACCGGCATCATCACCTTGTTGAGCCCGGTGGTCGAATTCTGCGCGGTTCCCGTCATGGTCATCTCCAGTCGCTGTCGTCTGAGCCGATCATGCCAGGCAGCCCGACACTGTCAGTAGTGACCGAACTGCCAAGAATGCAAAGGCAGCCTTCGCACCCTTGTTAGGCTGTTTGACGTGGCAAAAACGTTCGTGGGGTCGCGGGTGCGGCAACTACGGAGCGAGCGTGGTTTCAGCCAGGCGGCGCTGGCCCAGATGCTGGAGATCTCCCCCAGTTACCTGAACCAGATCGAGCATGACGTACGCCCGCTGACCGTGGCGGTGCTGCTGCGCATCACCGAGGTGTTCGGGGTGGACGCGACGTTCTTCGCCTCCCACGACGACACCCGGCTGGTCGCCGAGATGCGCGAGGTCACGATGGACCGCGACCTCGGTGCGGACATGGACGTCGCCGAAGTCGCCGACATGGTCGCGGCATACCCGAACTTCGCCCGCGCGATGGTCAACCTGCACCGTCGTTACCGGCTGACCACCACGCAACTGGCGGCCGCCACCGAGGACCGCTATTCCGACGGCAGCGGCAGCGGTTCGATCACCATGCCGCACGAGGAAGTGCGCGACTACTTCTACCAACGGCAGAACTATCTGCACGAACTCGACACCGCCGCCGAGGATCTGACCGCCAAGATCCGCATGCACCGCGGCGATCTGGCCGGGGAGCTGGCCAACCGGATGACCACGGTGCACGGCGTCCGGATCGTGCGGCGCATCGACCTGGGCGACACCGTGCTGCACCGCTACGACCCGGCCACCAAGACCCTGGAGATGGGCAACCATCTCTCCAGCGGCCAGCAGGTCTTCAAGATGGCGGCCGAACTGGCCTTCCTGGAGTTCGGCGACCTCATCGCCAAGATGGTCGACGAGGGCATGTTCACCAGCGACGAATCCCGCACCCTGGCCCGTCTCGGGCTGGCCAACTACTTCGCCGCGGCCACGGTGCTGCCCTATCGCCAGTTCCACGATGTGACGGAGAATTTCCGCTACGACGTGGAGCGGCTGTCGGCGTTCTACTCGGTGAGCTACGAGACCATCGCGCACCGGCTGTCCACCCTGCAGCGCCCGTCGATGCGCGGTGTGCCGTTCTCCTTCGTCCGGGTCGACCGCGCGGGCAACATGTCAAAGCGCCAGTCCGCCACCGGCTTTCACTTCTCCTCATCGGGTGGCACCTGCCCGTTGTGGAACGTCTACGAGACCTTCGGCAATCCCGGCAAGATCGGCGTGCAGATCGCCCAGATGCCCGACGGCCGCAACTACATGTGGGTGGCCCGCACCGTGGAGCGACGCGCGTCGCGCTACGGGCAGCCCGGCAAGACCTTTGCCATCGGCCTCGGATGCGAACTGCGCCATGCCCATCGGCTGGTGTACTCCGAAGGGCTGGACCTCTCCGGCGAGGTGGCCACACCCATCGGCTCGGGCTGCCGCGTGTGCGAACGCGACAATTGCCCGCAACGCGCGTTCCCGGCGCTCGGCAAGGCGCTCGACCTCAACGAGCACCGCTCGACGGTGTCGCCGTACTTGGTGCGACAGCCGTAGCCGCTGATATCCCGCTGTTTCTGCGCAGTGGCCGCTCGATGAAGCCCACCACCTGTGCCAGACTCGGCTGGGTGAGTGCACTCGAGCCGGCCCGTATCGCACCCGGCGGATTCCGTGAGCTGGGCCCGGTCAACTGGGCCATCGCCAAGCTGGGCGCCAGGGCCATCCGGGCACCCCGTTTCACCTTGATGAACGTGCTGGGCCAGCACAAGCTGCTGTTCCTGGCCTGGCTGCCGTATTCCGGGTTGCTGCTCGGCCCGCTGGGCAAGTTGCCGCGTCAGGACGCCGAGCTCGTCATCCTCCGGGTAGGCCATCTGCGCGATTGCGAATACGAGTTGCAGCAGCACCGCCGGCTGGCCCGCAGCCGCGGCGTGGACGCCGAGACCCAGGCCCGCATCTTCGAGGGCCCCGACGCCGAGGGCCTGACCGACCGGCAGCGGGTTCTGGTCACCGCGACCGACGAGTTCGTCGTCACCCGGTCCATCTCGGCGGAGACCTGGGCCGCGCTCTCCGCGATTCTCACGAAGCAGCAGATCATCGAATTCTGCATGCTGGCAAGCCAATACGATGGCCTGGCCGCCACGATGACGACGCTGCGGATCCCGCTGGACTTCCCGGACTAGCAGTCGCCGCTAGCCAGACCGCACGGTTTCCCGGCCGGACGTGGTCGTGGCATTGCAGGCCTCGCTCAACGAGCGGCCGGCAGTTTCCACACCCCACGCCACGGTGACGGCCAGCCCGACGAATGAGATGACCGCCCCTGCCAGCAGCACCCAGTTGACGCCCTTGTCGAGGGCGAACGGCATCAGGTAAACGGCCACCGCCGCACCGATCCGGCTGGCCGCAGTGCCGATGCCGACGGCCGTGGCGCGCACCTCCGTCGGGAACAACTCGTTGGGGTAGACGATCTCGAGGAAGTTCGACGCCCCGGACAGCAGCGCGAAGGCGCACACGGCGGTGAAGACGATCATCACCGGCAGTCCGGGTATCAGACCCGCGATGCCCCAGATGATCCCGATACCGGCGAAGGTGTAGATCAGCAGAGCCTTGCGGCCGATCCGGTCGACCAGGAACAGCCCCGGGATGCCGCCGACCACGAACAGCGCGGCGAGGAACACCTCGGCGCCGTTACCGGTGATGCCGACCTCGCCCAGGATGTCGAAGGAGAACGAGTAGATGGACAGCAGCGGGATCACCTGACACATCCAGAACAGGCTGACGAACAGCGTCCGCTTCAGGTAGGGCGGCTTGAACACCGACCGCAACGTCGCGCGTTCCGCCGGCTCCGGCTCACCGAGATCCTCCACCCCGTAGTCGGGTCCGAAGACCTGCTTGATGGATCGGTCGGCCTCCTCGACCCGTCCCTTGCTGATCAGCCACCGCGGTGATTCCGGTGTCCCCAATCGCAGGAACAGCGTGACGAGTGCGAAGACGGCCGGGCTGGCCAGCATCCACCGCCAGGCATTGTCGCCGGCCAGGTGCGTACACACCATTGCCACGGCCGGGGCAGCGGTGGCGCCGACGGCCCACACGACGAATGTCGCGCCGAGCATGCGGCCGCGATACTTGGCGGGCAGGTATTCGGCGAGCAGTGAGGTGGCGATCGGATAGTCGGCGCCGATCGCCATGCCGATGAGGAATCTCAGCAGGATCAGTTGCCAGACCTCGGTGGCGAACATACAGCCCACCGAAAAGACCGCCAGGGCAAGCAGATCCAGGATGTACATCATGTGGCGGCCGACCTTGTCGGTCACCCAGCCGAACAGGCCGCCGCCGACGAAGATGCCGACGAGCACCGCGGCGGCGATCATCCCTTTGTCGGCCGTCGTGACGTCGAACGACGTACTCATGGTCGCCCAGGTGAACCCGATGATCGCAATGGCATAGCCGTCGATGAACGGTCCGCCCGACGAATACAGCGTCAGCTTCTTGTGGAATGCCGTCAGGGGCGCGTCATCGATCAATCCACTGCTAGATGCCATTGGGTTCCCTGTGCTGCCGATGTGGACGGGCCGCGGCCCGATCTGTTCACATCGACATTCGTCCAGGGTGTGCTGGTCTTGCAGAGGAAAATCGCTCGAAACGCGCGCCCTGCCGTTGTGCGATCACACAAAACCTACAGGTACGTAACTCCGAGCAACACGAGCGAGAACAGCACCGGGGACACCGGCAGCGCCCACAGGAACGCCGCCCACGTATGGGATTTCTGCTGGTATTTACGCCAGCCGAAGTATCCGCCCGCGGCGCCGCCGATGAGCGACAGGGCCGCGACCAGCAGCACCCAGATGTTCACCCGGGAGCCTTCGGTCGCCAACGTGATGGCGGCCAGCCACAGAATGTGGCCGACCACCAATCCGGCTATGCCGGCGACGATTTCGTTTCTCAAAAGTTGATCATGTGGCCGGCCAGACCGTGGAAGCACTCCTGCAGGGCCTCCGACAGGGTCGGGTGGGTGTGCACGTTGCGGGCCAGCTCGTTGGCCGTCAGATCCCACTTCTGCGCCAGCGTCAGCTCGGGCAGCAGCTCGGACACGTCGGGCCCGATCAGGTGTCCACCGATCAGCTCGAGGTGCTTCTTGTCGGCGATGAGCTTCACGAAGCCGGTCGGGTCGGCCAGGCCGTGGGCCTTGCCGTTGGCGGTGAACGGGAACTTGGCGACGACGACGTCGTATCCCTCAGCCTTGGCCTGCTCTTCGGTCAGGCCGAAGCTGGCCACCTGCGGCTGGCAGAACGTCGCGCGCGGCATCATCCGGTAGTCGCCCAGCGCGAGAGTCTCGGCGCCGCCGATGGTTTCGGCTGCGACGACGCCCTGGGCCTCGGCGACGTGGGCCAGCTGCAGCTTGCTGGTGACGTCACCGATGGCGTAGATGCCCGGCACGTTGGTGCGCATGTAGTCGTCGATCGCGATGGCTCCGCGGTCGGTGAGCGCCACGCCGGCGGCCTCCAGGCCGTAGCCCTCGATGTTGGGCGCGAAACCGATGGCCTGCAGCACCTTGTCGGCCTTGAGCTCTTCGGTGTTGCCGTCCTTGCTCACGGTGACGCGAACCGGACCATCAGCCCCCTCGTCCACGATGCCCTCGACCTTGGTTCCGGTGAGGATCTTGACGCCCAGCTTCTTGTACTGCTTCTCGATCTCCTTGGAGACCTCGGCGTCCTCGTTGGGCAGCGCGCGCGGCAGGAACTCGACGATGGTTACGTCGACGCCGTAGTTCTTCAGCACGTAGGCGAACTCCATGCCGATCGCGCCGGCGCCGGCGATGATGATCGAGCCGGGCAGGTCGCGCGAGAGGATCTGGGTTTCGTAGGTGACCACGTTGTCGGACAGCGCGGTGCCCGGCACCAGGCGAGTCGACGATCCGGTGGCGATGATCGCGTTGTCGAAGGTGAGGTCCTCGGTGCCGCCCTCGTTGAGCTTGACCGTCATCGACTTCGGCCCGGTGAAGGTGCCGTAGCCGTGGATCTCGGTGATCTTGTTCTTCTTCATCAGGAAGTGCACGCCGGCGACGCGGCCGTCGGCGACCTTGCGGCTGCGATCGAAGGCAGCACCGTAGTCGAAGGTGGCCTCACCGGTGATGCCGAAGGTCTTGGCTTCCTTGTTGAAGATGTGTGCGAGTTCCGCATTGCGCAGCAACGCCTTGGACGGGATACACCCGACGTTGAGGCACACACCACCCCAGTACTTGGGTTCGACAATTGCGGTGCTCAGGCCCAGTTGGGCGGCACGAATGGCCGCGACGTATCCACCGGGGCCAGCTCCGAGAACGACGACGTCAAAGTGGGTCACGACCCCACCCTAGTGGGCGGCGCAATGGTTCTAACGGGCGATCCATCCGAACACGTAGGCGCCGTAGAAAACCGCGGCGGCGGCCATCGCCGCCAGCGGCGCCGACATCAGTGCGATGGCCAGGGCGGATACCAGGGGTTTGCGCTGGGCGGTCGACGCCACCAGGGCGCCGGCCGTGGTGACGACGATGTAGACCAGTACGACGAACACCGGCCAGGTCTTGTCGGCAGATTGATACCAGTAGTAGTACAGGCCTGCCCCCGCGGCCGCGGAGACGAACCACACCCCGGCCAGCACGCCGACGAACGTCCACCACTTCACCGACAGATAGGTCCCCTCCACCACGATGGGTGGGGCCGGGGCGGGCAGCGGCGCCGAAGGCGCGTCGTCGGATGCCGTCTCGTCCGGGGTCATCTCGTCCGGGGTCATGCCTTCCGCGGACGTCGTTTGGCGCGATAACTCCTCGTCGAGGACGTCGTTCTCCCCCGTGTCGAACAATGGGGCGAAGTCCGCGGTGGAGGTGTCGACGTTCTCAGGCATGGGTTGCCACCTGGATGATCGCGAGAGCGGCGAACCAGCCGGGCGCGACGCCCAGTACGCACGCGCCGAGCGTGGTGACCCACCGCCGCCCCGAAACCAGGACGGTCAAGATCCCGAGGACACCGGGCACCCCGAGAACGAGCGCGATCACCACATCGGGCCGGACGGTGACCGTCACCAGCAATGTCGTCGCGATCCCCGCCAGCAGCCCGACCGCTACGCCGACCAACATCGCGCTGGTCAGCAGCCACGCCCGTGGCAGCGGAATCACTCTTCGACGATAACGCCGCGACCCGCGACCACTCGCTACATCCGTGCGGCGCGTCCCCCTGGGACCGGGCAGGCGTCGGCGGCTTCGTCGACGATGTGGCTGCCGGTATCGGGCGGTCGGGCACCGGCGCTGTACTGCGCGCCGGTCACCGGGGGCTGCTCGGTCAGCAGGGCGTTCTCGGCGTCTGTGAAGGCCCGGCCGCGGGACAGGAAACGCATCCCTTCGGGTGCTTCCAGGCTGAAACCGCCGCCGCGGCCTGCGACGACGTCGATCACCAACTGGGTGTGCTTCCACGCCTCGAACTGCGGGCCGGAGATCCACACGGGCACCCCGGCGACACCCACGTCGAGAACCGCCAGCAGGATGTCGCGGTCACCGACGATGAACTCGCCGTCGGGGTAGCACATCGGCGAGGAGCCGTCACAGCACCCGCCGGACTGGTGGAACATCAGCGCACCGTGGCGCTGCTGTAGCCGCGCCAGCAGATCGGCGGCAGCCGCGGTGATCAGGGCCCGCGCCGGCGCTTGACCCATCTCATCCTCGTTTCTCCCGGCCAACTGGTGTAGTTCAGCTCACAGTACGCGCGCGGTCACAATGTGGGGGTGACGAAGGACCCTTACCTGTGGCTTGAGGACATCACCGGCGACGACGCGTTGGCGTGGGTGCGGGCGCACAACGAGCCGACGATCGAGGAGTTGAGCGGCGAGCGTTTCGACGCGATGCGCTCCGAGGTGTTGGAGATCCTCGACACCGATGCGCGGATCCCGTATCCGGGCCGGCGCGGTGAGTACCTGTACAACTTCTGGCGCGACGAGGCCAACCCGCGCGGCCTGTGGCGGCGCACCACGTTGGAGAGTTACCGGACTGACAATCCGGACTGGGACGTGATCCTGGACCTGGACGAGTTGGCCCGTGTCGAGGACGAGAACTGGGTGTGGGCCGGCCCCGAGGTGATCGAGCCGGACCACACCCTGGCGATGATCAGCCTGTCCCGAGGGGGTGCCGATGCCACCGTGGTCCGCGAGTTCGACATGCGGACACGGGAATTCGTCTCCGGCGGATTCGAGCTGGCCGAAGCGAAGTCGTCGGTGTCCTGGGAGGACGAGGACACCCTGCTGGTGTGCACCGACTTCGGCGAAGGATCGATGACCGAATCCGGTTATCCGCGAATCGCCAAGCGCTGGCGTCGCGGTGAGCCGTTGGCCGACGCCGAGACGGTGTACGAGGCCGAACCGGCCGACGTGCGGGTGATCGCGTCGATCGACCGGACCCCGGGCTTCGAGCACACGCGGCTGGGCCGCTACACCGACTTTTACCACCGCATCCGGTACGAGGTGCGTGACGGCGAGCTCATCGAGCTCAAGGTACCGACCGATTCGTCACTGTCGCTGCACCGCGAGTGGCTGCTGATCTCGCTGCGAACCGACTGGCAGGTGGGTGAGGTCACTTACCCGGCGGGCGCGCTCCTTGGCACCAAGTTCGACGATTTTCTCGAGGGCACAGCAGATCTCGCGATGATCTACGAGCCGGACGAGCACAGCAGCCTGTCGAGTGTGCAGTGGACCAAAGAGAAACTGATCCTCATCACCCTGCGGGATGTCGCCAGCCACGTCGAGGTCGTCACTCCCGGGACGTGGGAGCGCAGGGACGCTCCGGACATTCCGCCGGCGACGGACACCATCGTCGTCGACATCGACCACTTCGGTGACGAGGTCTTCTACAACTCAAGCGGATTCACCACTCCCTCGCGGCTGCTGTACGGCACCGCGGGCGGCCCGCTGGTCGAGGTCAAGTCCGCCCCGGCGTTCTACGACGCCGACGGCATCGGCGTCGAGCAGTTCTTCGCCACATCCAAGGACGGCACGAAGGTCCCGTATTTCGTCGTCGGACGCCGCGATGAACCGAGCCCGACCTACCTCTACGGCTATGGGGGATTTCAGAACTCGTTGACGCCGGGCTATATCGGCGGGATCGGCCGAGCCTGGCTGGAGCGCGGCGGCACCTACGTGCAGGCCAACATCCGCGGCGGCGGCGAGTACGGCCCGGGCTGGCACAAGCAGGCCATGCGGGAGAACCGCCACCTGGTGTACGAGGATTTCGCCGCGATCGCCGCGGACCTCGTGCGCCGCGGCATCACCACCGTCGAGCAGCTCGGCGCAGGGGGCGGCAGCAACGGCGGCCTGCTTATGGGCGTGATGCTGACGCAGTACCCGGAGCTGTTCGGGGCACTGGTGTGCAGTGTGCCGCTGCTGGACATGAAGCGTTTCCACCTGCTGCTCGCGGGAGCGTCATGGGTGGCCGAGTACGGCAATCCCGACGATCCGGCGGACTGGGAGTTCATGTCGAAATATTCTCCGTACCAGAACGTTTCGGCCTCAGCGAAGTATCCGCCGATCCTGATCACCACCTCGACCCGCGATGACCGGGTGCACCCCGGCCATGCCAGGAAGATGACGGCGGCGCTGGAGGCGGCCGGACACCGGGTGCTGTACTACGAGAACATCGAGGGTGGCCACGGCGGCGCGGCCGACAACAAGCAGTCCGCGTTCAAGGCGGCCTTGACCTACGAGTTCCTCTGGCAGACCATCGGCTCCTAGCCCAGCACGCCCCGTCCGGCGATCATCGGCAGGTCCAGGAAGGTCCGGATCCCGGGGGCGGCCGCACACACCGGCGCGATGGCGTGCACCGCATGCATCGCGGTGCCCAGGCAGCCCTGCTCGGTCTCGTCTTCACCGTGGGTGGCGATCCGGGATTTGAGCTCCATCGACGGGTTGCCCTCGACGGTGACGTGCCAGCCGCGCCCGGTCGGCCACTCGGGCGCCTGATCGTCGCCGAGGCGGGTGATGTGTTCGACGGTCAGCGCGGGCCGCCCGCTGACGACTGCCGTGCAGGAAAACCGTTGCGCCGAAACGGTTCCGGCCCCGATGCGGCCGGATTTGATGTCGAACGGCTCGGCCGCGACGGCCACTTGGCGGTCGAAGACGAAGTCATCGATGGCGGCGCCGAGCCCTTCGGCCAGCAGCATCAGCGGCGCCTTGAAGGTCAGCCCGGCCAGTGCGGGATCGGCCATCGGTACCGGTTCGTCGGGACTCTTGCCGAAGCCCATGATGTCGAACATCATCTCGGGGCTGTCGTAGGTGCTGTAGTCCATGAGCTCCTGCACCAGCAGGGTGTCGATCCGCTGGAACAGTCCGGACATGGTCAACGGCAGAACCTCTGCGGCCCAACCGGGTTCGATACCTGTGGCATGAAACGAGGCTTGCCCCTGGTCGCAGGCCGCTTCCAGGTTGTCCACCACGCGCTGCCCCATGCTCAGCGGGTAGATGAGCCCGGTGACGGCGGTGGACACCACGTTCTTGCCCGAGGCCAGCAGGCGACAGATGTCGTCGACCGCGCCCATCGGGTTCATCTCGCCCTGCGGCATGTACAGGACACAGTCGGCATCGCTCGCCACGATCTCGTCCCGATCGGTGGTTGCGGCGATGCCGATGTCGCCGATGCCACAGATTTCTCCGACGTCGCGACCGGCCTTGGCGTCGCTGTAGACCAGGGCACCGACCAGCGCGAGTTCGGGGTGGGCCTCGACCGCCGCCACCGCGTGCTTGCCAACGGATCCGGTAGCCCACTGAATGACGCGCAGCATGCTGTGGACATTACTGTAAGAACGACAGTTGATCATCGGTTCCAGAGATGATGACCGACATGTTCCACGGCGCGGAGGTCTACCTGCGGCTGCGGGAACGCATCCGGGGTGGCTAACCGTCAATCGCGGCGGCGCAGCCCACCGAGCAGCGCCACGATGATCCCGAACACCACCAGCGCGCCACCGGCGGCCAGCGTGAGGTTGAGCCATTGGTGCAGGCTGTCGATCGCGTGGCCGGCCATGGCGTCGGCGATCTGGCGGATGTCCCCGCTGGTGTGGTTGAGGGCCTCGTTGAGATAGCGCCGGCCCACCTCCAGGCCCGCCCAACCGGCGGCACCTACCAGCAACGCGGAAATCCCCAGTGCAGCAATGGTTTTACCGCGGGCACGGGCGGCGGCCAGAGTCAGTAGGGCGAAAACGCCGGCCAGCACCGTCACGCCGACACTGACCCACGGGCCCCACACGGCCAGTGGACGCAGGATCCCTGGTCGCAGACTGTCCGGCGCCGACGAGGCGATGGGAACCGTAAGCGTCTGTGGCACTTCGATACCGAAGTTGGACAGGGTTTCGTGGAATGAGGCATCCGAGAGCATCGGAGCCACATCGATCACCCAGCTGCCGTTCTCGTTCCTCGACAACCGGTCGGTGAACATCCAGGTGTGCGCAAGTTGATTGGCCAGCGCGAACTGCCCGGGGAAGTCCGGGCCCGTGGTGTAGGCACCTGCCGCGGCGCGGATCCGCCGCGAGTCCACGTCCGCCCCGTTCTGCGCGGCCAGGGATTGCACCTGGGTGGTGAGTTCGCCGGCCACCGCCTGCTGTAACTGCGGATCCTCGGCCGCGGCCGCGGCGAACGCCGAGTAGCCCTGCTGGTCAATGATGTTCTTCTGCACCCACGCCGACGGCACCGCCGCAGCGAGAAGGATCGTCGTCAGCACCCACAGGAACAGCGTCATGACGAAGCGCACGCCGTCCTCCTAGTTCTGAGGCGGCGGCCAGACTGCTCAGTCCGACAGGGCACGCCCCACGATCAGCGGATCGGCGTGGCCGACCACGTCAAAATCCTTGTTGTCGTAGTCGAACTTACCGAGCACATGGCGCATGGCGTTGATGCGGGCGCGTTTCTTGTCGTTGCTCTTGACCACGGTCCAGGGCGCCATCTCGGTGTCGGTCCAGGCGAACATGTCTTCCTTGGCCGCGGTGTAGTCATCCCATTTGTCCAGCGACGCGAGGTCGGTGGGTGAGAGTTTCCACTGCCGCACCGGGTCGACCTGGCGGATGGTGAACCGGGTGCGCTGCTCGGATTGCGTGACGGAGAACCACAGCTTGGTCAGGCTGATGCCGTCGTTGACCAGCATCTGCTCGAACAACGGGGCCTGGCGGATGAATTCGGCATGCTGCTTGGGCGAGCAGTAGCCCATCACGCGCTCCACCCCGGCGCGGTTGTACCAGGAGCGGTCGAACAGCACGATCTCACCGGCGGCGGGCAGATGCTGCACGTAGCGCTGGAAGTACCACTGGGTGCGTTCTTTTTCGGTCGGCTTCTCCAGCGCGACCACCCGGGCCCCGCGGGGGTTGAGGTGCTCCATGAACCGCTTGATGGTGCCGCCCTTGCCGGCCGCGTCGCGTCCCTCGAAGACGATGACGTGCCGCAACCCGTTGCCCTGGCTCCACTTCTGCAGCTTCAGCAGCTCGATCTGCAGCAGCCGCTTCTGCTCCTCGTACTCTTGGCGCGACATGCGGTCCTCGTACGGGTAGTTCTCCCGCCAGGTGTCGACGACCTCGCCGCTGGGTTCCAGCAGCAGTTCCGGGTCGTCATCGTCGTCGTCACGGACCGTGTAGCCGGTGATGTCCAGAGTCACCGGCCGACGGTATCCACCCCGGCGAACACGAAAGTGTCGCCGGGGTGAACGGCTGGTACGTCGTTACTTGGCCTTACGGCGCGGACGAGCCAATGCCAGCTTGGTCAGCAGCTTGTTCATCCTGACGATGGCCTTCTCCGAGTTGTTGTAGTAGCTGCCGCCGGCGCCCACACTGGTGCGCGGCACCACCACGGTCTCCTGCTTGCAGAACTTGCGCACCCCGTCGATACCGCCGAAGCGGGCACCGATGCCCGATGTCTTCCAGCCGCCCATCGGCGCCGTCGTGCACATCAGATTGGAGATCACGTCGTTGACGTTGACCGCACCGCAATCGAGCTGCAGCGCAATGGCCTTGGCCCGCTCGACATCCTTGGAGAACACCGAGGCGCTCAGGCCGTAAGGGCTGTCGTTGGCCAGCCGGACGGCTTCCTCGACCGAGGACACCCGCATGATCGGCAGGGTCGGCCCGAACGTCTCCTCGGTCATGCACGCCATCGAGTGGTCGACGTCGACGAGCACGGTCGGCTCGAAGAAGCTGCCCCCGCCCTCGGGACGCTTGCCACCGGTCAGCGCCTTTGCGCCGGCGGCAAGGGCCTCGTTGACGTGCCGCTCGGTGATCGCGACCTGGCTGTCGTCGATCTGGGAACCGAAGTGGTAGCCCTCCCCGGTGCCCATCTTCAGGTTCTCGACGGCTTTGACGGTGGCGGCGACGAACTGGTCGTAGACCGGATCGAGCACATAGACCCGCTCGACGGAGACGCAGGTCTGGCCCGCGTTGAACATCGCACCCCACACCGCGGCGTTGGCGGCCAGCTCGACGTCGGCGTCCTCGAGCACGATCATCGGGTCCTTGCCTCCGAGCTCCAGGCTCACCGGGGTCAGGCGGCGCGCGGCGCGTTCCATCACCTTGGCGCCGGTCGCGCAGGAGCCGGTGAACTGGATGTAGTCGGCGTTGTCGATGACGGCCTCGGACACCGCACGGGCGCCCTGCGCCAGGGCGAACACCTCGGGGGCACCGGAATCCAGCCAGCCGCGCAGCAGTACCTCAGCAGTGAGCGGGGTGCGCTCGGACGGCTTGAGCAGCACCGCGCACCCGGCGGCCAGGGCGCCGATGGCATCCATCATCGCGTTGGCCACGGGGTAGTTCCACGGCGCGATGATCCCGACGACGGGACGCGGCCGGTAGTGCACCGAGATCTTCTTGATGGACATGATCGGCAGCGCGGCAGGTCGCGAGTCCGGCGCCATCGCCTGCTCGACGACCTTGATGTAGTACGACAGGATCATGATCAGCAGCGGGACCTCTTGCGCGGCGTCCATGGCCGACTTGCCGGTCTCGGCGATCAGGAGTTTCTCGATCTCGTCGCGGTGGTCCCCCAGCCACACCGCGTAGCGGGACAGCACCTTGGCGCGGCCTTTGGCGCCGCGTGCCTCCCACTCCCTCTGCGCTTCCCGCAGCCCTGCCGCGATACGCGGCACGTCGGCCGCGTCGGTCCAGGTCACCTGGCCGGCGACGGCACCGGTGGCGGGGTTGTGAATAGTGCCGGAACCCGTGAACTCTCCGGTCAGAGCTACATCTGGCGTCGCAGTCATGGGCCTATGTTAACCACCGTGTGTGACGCACGTCGCACCGGGGTTGACACCTGTCAAGTGCGGCGTCGCAAACCCCGCCGAGCCGCCCAGCGGGCGGCGACCCCCCAGCCGTCGCCCCCTGCGCCGCTCGTGGCTCAGTCGTCCGGATCCGACTTCTTCGGGCTGAGCTTCTTGGCCGTCTTTTCGGCGGCCTGCTTCACCTTCTTCACAACCCGGTCCACGTTCGCCTTGGCCTTGTCCGCCCGTTTCCCGGCCTTGCCCTTGGCGTCGTTGAGCTGGGCGCCGAGGGTGGTGACGTGAGGCTTGCAGCACGCAACCGTACGGGTCGGTCTGCCCACCCGAATGATCAAGTGATACTTGATAGTTAGGCCACCGCCAGAATTCAAGCTCACGGACGCTGGCGGCATCGTGATCGCGATTTGTGTGACGCAAGTTGCCGATACGCCAAAATGTCCGGACCAGACAGGTGATCGCTCAGCGAAAATCCGGAGAGGCGCTGCTCACCCGGTCGCACTGCCCACCCCGGGCGAAAACCGCGGCGGCGCACACCACCGAAGTGCCCAGCAACACTCCACCGACGGTGTCTGTGAAGTAGTGAAAAGTCATTGCCAGGCCGCACATGCCGAGCAGGATGGCGCCGGACGCGAGGACGACGGACCACAATCCCACGCCCGCCACCAGGACGAGCAGGCCTGCCACCACCACCAGGAAGGTGGTGTGTCCACTGGGGTAGGCCAGCGCACCCCCTTTCTCCCTGCCGAAGATGGGCTTGCAGACGCGCACGATGGCAATGGCCACCAGCGGACTCACCACCATGGCGAGCGCCAGCCGCTTCCGGTGCTGCCGCATGGCCACGACGATGCCGACGAGCAACCCGACAATCAGCACCGCTGGTGTGGTGATGCCAAGGAAAACCGTCGCCCGCGAACCCAAGTCGCTGCCGAGCCGCTGAAACCAGCTGTCGACCGGTTGCGGTGCGCCGCGGACCGCCCAACCGAGCAGCACCATCCCGGTGACGCCGACCAGCGGCCACCACCGGGTGATCAAGGGATGATGCCGCGCAGGTACGCCGCCTGACCGAGGTGCTGAGCGCAGTCGTCGATGATGCTGACCAACCGCGCGCTCGCCGTCACCGGCGGATCCCACCGCGTATCGACGATGCGGCCGAGGTCTTCGGAGGTCACGCCGGCGATGTAGGCCAGCGTCACCTTGTGCACGGCCAGGTAGTACCCCGCCAGCAGTTCGGCAGACGCGTGCACCTTCGCAACATCGTCGGGGGTGTGCCCGTACCCGATGTCATCGGCCGGCAGGTCGAGCCCGAACCGGTCCCTCCAGCCATCGCGGGTCCAGACCTGCTCGATCCCGGCGACGTCACACAACTGCAGGTCCTGGCAGCGGGCGCTGTGCCAGATCAGCCACGCGATGCTGTTGGCCTGCGGGGTGGGGCGATAACTCGAGACCTCCTCGGTCAGCCCGTCGGTGAGATCGTCGACATGCTCGATGAGCCGGGTGAACGAGTCGCGCAGCAATTCTCGGACGGCATCGGAATCAGCGGCAGCCATGGTCTCGACGCTACTCGCGAACCGTCCAGGCACCGCCCCGACTACGATCACGGGCATGCCGTTGAATACCGGCGACGTGTTCGCCGGGTACACGATTCAGCGTCTGCTCGGCTCAGGGGGCATGGGCGAGGTGTATCTGGCGCAGCATCCGCGCCTACCCCGCCAGGACGCACTCAAGATCATGCCGGCCTCGCTGACCGGTGACGCCCAGTATCGCGACCGGTTCAACCGCGAAGCCGACATCGCCGCCTCACTCTGGCATCCCCACATCGTCGGCCTGCACGATCGCGGCGAGCACGAGGGGCAGCTGTGGATCGCGATGGACTACGTCGACGGCACCGACGCCGCCCGGTACGTACGCGATCGGCACCCCTCCGGCATGCCCCTGCCCGAGGCTGTCGAGATCGTCACCGCGATCGCCGAAGCCCTCGACTACGCACACGAGCGCCACCTGTTACATCGCGACGTCAAGCCAGCCAACATCCTGCTGACCGGACCGGAAGTCGCTCGTCGCCGAATTCTGTTGGCCGACTTCGGTGTTGCCCGTCGGATCGACGACATCAGCGGGATCACCGCCACCAACATGGCCGTCGGCTCGATGGCCTACTCCGCCCCCGAGCAGCTCCTGGGGCAGACGATGGACGGACGGGCCGACCAATATGCCTTGGCGGCCAGTGCATTTCAGCTCCTGGCAGGGCATTCGCCCTTCCATCATTCCAATCCCGCCGTGGTCATCAGCAAGCAACTCAACGAGCTCCCGCCCAGCCTGCGCGGCAATCGTCCCGAACTGGCCTACCTGGACGAGGTCATGCTCAAGGGCATGGCCAAGGACCGCGATGGCCGCTACGCGCGGTGCGCCGATTTCGCGAAGGCGCTCGCCGACGCCCGGGCGACCGCCCCGGCTACGCGGCGCCCTCCCACGGTGCAGCCGGTGTCGCCGCGACCGGTGTCGACGGAACCCCCGCGGGTCTTCGTGGCTCCGACCTTCACGGCACCCGGGCCCCCGGTGGTCAGTGCGCCGCACCACTCCCCCACCTGGTCGGGCCCCAGCCCGATCCCTCAACCCCGCCAACCCCAGAAGCCCAGCGCCGCAAGGGGTGTGGCGCCGGGTGCGCTGGCGGTGCTGCTGGTGTGCGCCATCGTCTTCGCGATCAGCCAGTTCGTCCGGGCCGCCCCGGCTCCGGTCAGTACACCGTCGTGGCAGCCGTACGTCGACGCGGCCAAGACCTTCGCACTGCACACCGTCACCGTGAGCGCCGACACGGCCGACAGCGATCTCGAGGCGATCATGGACGGCGCCACCGATGAGTTCCGCGCCGACCTGAAGAGCCAGGCGCCGCAGATCAAACGCAAGGCCCAGGAACTGGGCGTCAAGACCGACGGGACGGTCACCGGGGCCGGCGTCGAATCGCTGTTCTCCGATGAAGCGGTCGTGCTCGTCACCGTCGACACCAAGGTCACCGTCACGAGCAATCGGGTCGGCGTGGTGTCACTGCAACGCGTGCGGGTCACCGTCGAACATGTCGACGGCGCCTACAAGGCCTCGAAGCTGGAGTTTGTGAACTGATGGGGACACGCGCACGCGGCTGGACGCTGCTGGTCGCCGGCCTCGCCGTCGGCATCATCGTCGCCATCGGCCTGGGTTCCTGGCAGCTGTCGGTCAAGAGCCGGCCGGCGCCCGCGCCCGTCGCCGACGACGACCATGCACGCGAGCAGGTCACCGAGTTCGTGGCCACCAATGTGGTCAAGGTCCTGAGCTTCACCCCCACGACCAGCAGGGGTGACATCGATGCGGTCAGCGAACTGCTGACCGGCTCGGCGGTCGACGACTACCGCAAGACGATCCGCTCGAAGCCGGACAACGTCACCCAGACCGCGACGGTCCGAAACACCGGCGTGGAGTCGCTGACTGCCGACGAGGCCATGGTGGTGGCGTTCGTCGACCAGAAGACCGAGACCGCGGGTGGCGGCGAGCCGACCAAGGACGCACTGGCGTACCGGGTCAGCCTCACCCGCGTCGACGGCGACTGGCTGATCTCGGAACTGGAGCCGCTCTAGCGGCTACTGCGCTGCGGCCCCGTGGAACACCGCCTCGACGTTGTTGCCGTCGGGATCGCGGACGAACGCGCCGAAATAGCCCGGGTGGTACTCGGGCCACAGCCGTGGCGCGTGCAGCGACTCGGCCCCCAGTTTCACCGCGGCGTCGTAGAACGCCTGGACCGCATCGGTGTCGGCCGCATGGAACGCCACATGGATCTCCCGGTTGGGCCCGCCGGCGTCGCCGGCGCTGGCGTCGGCGATCCAGAAGTCGGGCTTGCCCTCACTGCCGTAGCCGATGGCCACGCCAAAGTCCATCTGCCGGGAGTAGCCCAGGACACCCAGCACGGTGTCGTAGAACTCGCTGGCCTTGGTGAAATCGGTGCAGTTGATACCGAAGTGATCGATCACGCGCTGATCCTGGCACGGCCCACCGACAAAGCCGCGCAATGTCGCGAAATTCGGCCAACCCCATGGGCATCCACAGCTTGTAGTCGTAAGTTAGTTAGATGAGCTACGACCTGTGCATCCGCGGCGGCACCATCGTCGACGGCCTGGGTGGCGAACCCTACGTGGGCGACGTCGCGGTGCGCGACGGCGTCATCGTCGAGATCGGGTCCGTGGCCGGGACCGCCGAACGCGAGATCGATGCCACCGGGCTCTTGGTCACCCCCGGTTTCGTCGACCTGCACACGCACTACGACGGTCAGGCGATCTGGTCGGACCGGCTCAACCCATCCTCGGCACACGGGGTCACCACGGCCGTGATGGGCAACTGCGGCGTCGGGTTCGCGCCGTGCCGTCCGGACGATCACGACGTGCTGGTCGACGTCATGGCCGGTGTGGAGGACATCCCCGGGGTCGTCATGGTCGATGGTCTGCCGTGGACGTGGGAGACGTTCCCCGAGTTCCTCGACGCCCTGGGGTCCCGTCGGCTCGACATCGACGTGGCGGCGTTCCTGCCGCACTCCCCGCTGCGGGTGTATGTGATGGGGCGGCGCGGCATAGATCGAGAGCCCGCGAACACCGAAGACCTCGCGCTCATGCGCAAGCTCGCCGCCGAGGCCGTGAACTGCGGAGCACTGGGATTCGCCTCGTCGAGGCTGACGATCCACAAGACCGAGAGCGGCAGGCCGATTCCCAGTTACGACGCCGGCTATGCGGAGATCGAGGCGATCGCCCGGGGCGTGCACGACGCCGGTGGCGGCCTGATCCAGTTCGTGCCCGATCTGGTCGCGGGCGACTACGAACCGGCACTGCAGACGGTGTTCGACGTGGCCGCCGACGTGGGCTTGCCCGTCACGTTCACGCTGGCTATCGGCAATGCCGGGCCGCCGTTCTTCGAGGACGCGCTGCGCATGGTGGAGAAGGCCAACCAGAATGGCGGCAGTATTTCTGCCCAGATCTTCCCCCGTCCGATCGGACTGGTACTCGGCCTTGAGTTGTCGGGCAATCCGTTCGTCCTCTACCCGAGCTACCGCGAGATCGCCCACCTGCCGCTTGCCGAGCGAGTCGCCGAGATGCGTAAACCCGAAGTCCGCCAACGTATTCTGAGCGATTCCTCGGCCAGCGACGGACACCCGCTGATGTTCGCGGTGCAGGCCTGGGACTACATGTACCCGCTGGGTGAGCAGCCCGACTACGAGCCCGATCCGTCGAACTCGATCGGTGCCCGGGCGCGGGCCCGCGACGTCGACCCCCTCGAGGAGGCCTACGACCGCCTGCTCGACGACGACGGGCACGCCATGCTGCTGGTCACGCTGGCCAACTTCCGCGACAACTCCCTCGACACCGTCGCCGAGTTGATCCGGCGCGACGACGTCATACTCGGCCTCGGCGACGGCGGCGCGCATTACGGGATGATCTGCGACGCGAGCTTCCCCACCTACCTGCTGACGCACTGGGTACGTGACCGGGGCGCGGGGATGCTGACCGTCGCGGATGCCGTTCGGGAACTGACCTCGGTACCGGCCAGGGTCGCCGGGCTGGCCGATCGCGGTCGAATTGCGTTGGGCTACAAGGCCGATCTCAACGTCATCGACCATGCGGCACTGCGGCTGCACCGGCCGGTCGTCGCCTACGACCTGCCCGGCGGCGGGCGTCGCCTCGACCAGACCGCGGACGGCTACGTCGCGACTGTCGTGTCCGGTGAGATCATCGCCGAGAACGGTGTCCCCACGGAGGCGCGTCCCGGTCGACTCGTCCGCGGCAAACAACCTGCGCCCATGTGACAGGTCTCCCACGACGGGGCGCGTACCGAACTATCCTCACGTCATGAGCGTGAAAGTGGATCTCAACCAGCTGGCCGACAAGCTGGCGGACTACACGTTCGCCTACCTCGTCACGGTCGACGACAACTACCACGCACACACCGTCGCGGTGGAGCCACACCTGGTCAACGGAGTCATTCACGTCGGCCCGGTCGGAGGGCACACCCGTAGAAACCTCGCGTCCCACGAGCACGCGACGCTGGTATGCCCGCCACGTCAACCCGGTGGGTATTCGCTGATCGTGGACGGGCGCGGCCAAGCCGGCACCGCCGGGGACGACACGCATCAGATCGTGCCCAGCCGCGCGGTGCTGCATCGCCGGGCGGCCCAGCCCGGCCCACCCGGCAAGTGCGACAGCGACTGCATCGTCTTGTCGGAGAACTGACCCCACCGCCCCTGCCGAGCGTGGCGCTTACGCCCGCATTTTCGCGAAAATTCGTGCACAAGAGTCACACTCGTCATCAGATCGGGCAGCCGGCGGCCCGCAGCTTCGCTTGCACGCGTTCGACGATGATGTGCGGTCGGGACATCATCTCCGCGCTGACCCGCACGACGGCCCAACCGGCCTCCTCCAGCAACGCGATGCGGTCGATATCCCAGGATCGCTGCCACCGATCAGTCCAGTGCTGAACGCCGTCGTACTCGACGGCCACCTTCCACTCCCGCCACCCCAGGTCGACACGGATGTGCAGGTCACGGCACTCGATCTGGGTCTCGGGAGTCGGCAGGCCGCCACGAACGATGGTCAGCCGCAGCCTGCTTTCCTGAGGGAACTCGGCACCACCGTCGAACAGGGGCAGCACCGAACGTAATCGCGCGACACCTCGGCAGCCCGGGTGAGCATCGGCCACGGCGAGCACGTCGGCAGGTTTGATACCCGTGGCGTTGAGCAGGGCGTCCACGAGAGGCACCGCGAGTTCGGGACGGTACAGCCGGCCGAGGTCGAAGGCCGTGCGAGCCGGGGTCGTGACGTCCATCCCGGCGACCGTGCATGTCTCAGCGGGGCCGAGTGTCCACGAGTGCACGACAATTCCCGCGGGCGCACGCCGGTCAGCGCGAATGATCTCTGCGGGCCTGCTCGGGTTCAACCACTTCGTGCCGAGGATTGCCGCGGCCGACATCCCGGCCAACGTCGCGCCCGTGGACAACCAGGCTGCTTGTGCTCTGATTCGGGCAGTCAGCTCAAGATCGCGCCTGACGTAGACGTCCCGGTAGAGCGCGACGTGGTGGCGGACGAGGCTGTGGCGGGTCAACTTGCCGCGGCGCACCGCTGCACTTCCGATGAAGGGTTCCATGCTCGCAGGCTGGCGAGCCACACCGACGAGCGTGGCGCTCCTGCAGGGAATTCGGCCATCCCTGTGCATAGACGCCGCACTGGGGATACGAAAAAGCCCGGCCTGCCGAAGCAGACCGGGCCTTCCCGTAAAGAGCAGGACTTAGAAGTCCATACCGCCCATGCCACCGGTCGGGTCGGCCGCGGGGGCCGACTTCTCCGGCTTGTCGGCGACGACGGCCTCGGTGGTGAGGAACAGCGCCGCGATGGACGCCGCGTTCTGCAGCGCCGAGCGGGTGACCTTGACCGGGTCGGCAACGCCGGCGGCCAGCAGGTCCTCGTACTCACCGGTCGCGGCGTTCAGGCCGTGACCCGCGGGCAGGTTCGACACCTTCTCGGCGACGACGCCCGGCTCCAGACCACCGTTGAAGGCGATCTGCTTCAGCGGGGCCGACAGCGAGACGCGCACGATGTTGGCGCCAGTGGCCTCATCACCGGTGAGCGACAGCTCATCCAGCGACGGAGCCGACTGCAGCAGGGCCACGCCACCACCGGCGACGATGCCCTCTTCGACGGCGGCCTTCGCGTTGCGAACGGCGTCCTCGATGCGGTGCTTGCGCTCCTTGAGCTCCACCTCGGTGGCAGCTCCGGCCTTGATCACCGCAACACCGCCGGCCAGCTTGGCCAGGCGCTCCTGCAGCTTCTCGCGGTCGTAGTCGGAGTCGCTGTTCTCGATCTCGGCGCGGATCTGGGCGACACGGCCCTGGATCGCGTCGGCATCGCCGGCACCCTCGATGACGGTGGTCTCGTCCTTGGTGACGACGACCTTGCGGGCCTGGCCCAGCAGCGCGACATCGGCGGTCTCCAGCGAGAGGCCGACCTCTTCGCTGATGACCTGGCCACCGGTGAGGATGGCGATGTCCTGCAGCATGGCCTTGCGGCGGTCACCGAAGCCCGGAGCCTTGACGGCCACAGACTTGAAGGTGCCACGGATCTTGTTGACCACCAGGGTCGACAGGGCTTCGCCCTCGACGTCCTCGGCGATGATCAGCAGCGGCTTGCCGGACTGGATGACCTTCTCCAGCAGGGGCAGCAGGTCCTTGACGGTCGACACCTTGGAGCTGACCAGCAGGATGTAGGGATCCTCCAGGACGGCTTCCTGGCGCTCGGCATCGGTCACGAAGTAACCCGAGATGTAGCCCTTGTCGAAGCGCATGCCCTCGGTGAGCTCCAGCTGGAGACCGAAGGTGTTGCTCTCCTCGACGGTGATGACACCCTCGTTGCCGACCTTGTCCATGGCCTCGGCGATCAGGTCGCCGATGGACTGGTCTCCGGCGGAGATACCGGCGGTGGCAGCGATCTGCTCCTTGGTCTCCACCTCCTTGGCGCTCTTCAGCAGCGTCTCGGTGACCTTCTCGACGGCCTTCTCGATGCCGCGCTTCAGGCCGAGCGGGTTGGCGCCGGCAGCGACGTTGCGCAGACCTTCGCGAACCAGGGCCTGGGCCAGAACGGTGGCGGTGGTGGTTCCGTCGCCCGCGACGTCGTCGGTCTTCTTGGCGACCTCTTTGACCAGCTCAGCGCCGATCTTCTCGTACGGGTCCTCCAGCTCGATCTCCTTGGCGATGGACACACCATCGTTGGTGATCGTGGGGGCGCCCCACTTCTTCTCCAGGACGACGTTGCGACCCTTGGGGCCCAGCGTCACCTTTACCGCGTCGGCGAGGGCGTTCAGACCCCGCTCGAGGCCGCGACGGGCCTCTTCGTCATACGCAATTGTCTTAGCCATTGCGAAGTGATTCCTCCGGATAGGGGATCGCACGTTCATTGGTCGGGTTCAGTGCCCGCGACGGACGACTGGGTGTGCTCCCGCAGGTGCGGCCCCGGTCTCACCGTCCCGACCTAGCACTCACTGATCGAGAGTGCCAACTGCATTCTTAGCACTCGACCAGGGCGAGTGCAAGGTCGTCGGGCGCTTCCCCCGGCTTACCGCCTACGCCCGTGGCGAAACGGTGACATCGCCTGCGTCAGACCCGACCGGTCGGCGTGACGAACTGCCAGCCCGCGGCCTGCATGGCGGGGATGGCATCGGCGAATCCGGCATGCGTGCCGGACTGGGGATGGTTCATGTGGGCGATCACGATCGATCCCGGGGCCGCATTCATCACGTTGGACCGCACCGCCGCGGCGGATGCCGTCGCTCCGTTGTCCGCGTTGACGGTGAACCCCAACGGTTGCTCACCGAGTTCGTGCACGATCTCGACGGCCACGTCGTCGTAATGCGCGGTGCCCGGACGGAACCAGGTCGGGGCCCGACCGGTCAGCGCCGTCAACCGCTGGTGATTGCCCCACACCTCATTGACCACCTCATCGGCCGAACGGGTCCCGGCGATGCCATAGGCGGACCGGCCGGTCACCGACAGCGGCACATGCCGGGTGCCGTGATTCCCGATCTCGAACAACGGGTTGCCGGCCAACTGCCGCGCCCGGTCCGGATTCTTGTCGAGCCATTTCGAGTTGAGCATCAGTACCGCGGGCACGCCGTTGCGCTGCAGGGTGTCGAGCAGTGCGTCGTCGCAGGCACCGTCACAGGCGTCGAAGGTCAACGCGATCTGGCGGCCGACGGCAGCGAAGGACGTGGTGATCCCGGGCAGCGCCATACCCCACTGGGCGGGGGTGCGTCGCTTGTTGGTCATCGCGACCGACGGCGGGTCGATCGCGTTCGGGTCGGCGTGCGCGGCCGGCACCCCGGCCCGCCATGCGTAGCCGGCGGCGATCGAGCCGACGGCGGTCGCCGTCAGGAACGCGCGCCTGGTGATCACATTTGCCGACGGTAGGAGCGCTTCTTGATGACAGCCCGCCGATCAGCTGTGGGTTGGCTGCGGGCGCGGCGCGTGGGCTAGCCGGTCGTCGCCTGGTACTCCTGCACCTTTGCCGCGAAATCGTCGAGCAGCCGCAGTGACTCGTCCTTTCCGACGGACGGCAGGAACAGCCCCAGCTGACCGAAGCCGAGATCCTCAGCGGCACGCCAATAGTCGGGCTTCATGGGTGTGCCGAACATCATCAACGGCACGTCCTGCGCGCCGCCGTCGTGCATCTGTCCAATGCGTTTGGCCAACACGTCCCTCGGTAGCGGGTTGGAAATCCAGCCCGCGCCATGGCGAATCACGCGTTTGACGGTGGCATCGGAATTGCCGCCGATGTAGATGGGCGGGTGCGGTTTCCGGACCGGCTTGGGCCGGCAATAAGACGACTCGAAGTTGATGTACTTGCCGTGATACTCGGCGGGTTCGTCGGTCCACAACGCCTTGACCGCCTCGATGCTCTCGTCCAGCCGTGCGCCACGGGTTTTCGGGTCGGTGCCGTGGTCGCGCATCTCTTCGAGGTTCCAGCCGGCCCCGACTCCGAACACGAACCGTCCACCGGAGATGAGGTCGATACTCGCGGATTCCTTGGCGGCGTGGATGGGGTCGCGCTGGATGAGCAGTGCGACCCCGGTGACGAGTTCGATCGTGGAGGTCACCGCGGCCGCGGCGGCGAGCGTGACGAACGGATCGAGCGTGTTGTAGTACCACGGCGGCAGGTCGCCACCGTCCGGATACGGAGATTCCCGGCTCACCGGGATGTGGCTGTGTTCGGCGACGATCAGCGAGGTGAAGCCGCGCTCCTCGATCGCGCGGGCCAGTGATGCCGGATCAATGCTGTCGTCGTCGACGAAAGTCGCGATTCCGAACTTCATTCGGCCGACGCTACTCCCGCGCACACCCAGGGCGTCACCGCCTTCCTTTCGCCCGCAACCCGTCGAACACCACCGAGGTGACCCGCTCGGCCACATCGTCGTTGTAAGCCTGCATGGCCTGACATCCGACCAGCAGTGCCTTCACGTCCGAGACCGTGACGTCACGCCGGACCGTGCCCGCCTTCTGCCCTGCGGCCAGCAGGTCCCCGAGGACTGCCAGGTACTCGTCCTCGGCCTCGGGAACCACTGTGTTGACGTCGATGCCTGACCCGGCGAGGGCGTCGACCAGTCCGCGGTCGGCGGCGCCCCACTGCAACACCATCGACCGCAGGAACATGAACAGCGCGTCGGCGGGATCGGCCTCGGCGAGCAAGGCTCGCCCCTCGTCGACGACGCCGCGGATCCGCTCGGCGATCACCGCCTGGAACAACGCGTCCTTGGTCGGAAAGTGCCGGTAGATGGTTCCCGCGCCGACCCCGGCCCGGCGCGCGATCTCGTCGATGGGCACGGACAGTCCATCGGCGGCGAACGTTTCGTAGGCCACCTCCAGCACCCGGGCACGGTTCCGTGCCGCATCCGCACGCATTCGCCATCACCTCACAAATCCATCAGCGAGAAATCATTGACAAAGCGGGGCGCACGTTCCGTATATTCGTACACAACCGGAGTGTTCACTCCGCTTAGCCCTACTAGGAGTCTCTCATGACCAGCTGGACCACCGCCAACATTCCGAATCAAACGGGCCGCACGGCCATCGTGACCGGCGCAAACACCGGTCTCGGGCTCGAGACCGCCAAGGCCCTGGCCGCCAAGGGCGCCCACGTCGTACTCGCCGTGCGCAACCTGGACAAGGGCGCGGCCGCCGTCGAGTGGATCTCGCGGTCGGTGCCGAACGCCGACCTCGAACTACAGCGCCTCGACCTGGGGTCACTGAAATCGGTGCGGGAGGCCGCTGACGAGATCAGGGCCAAGCACGACACCATCGACCTGCTGATCAACAACGCCGGCGTGATGACCCCTCCGAAGGAGACCACCGAAGACGGGTTCGAGCTGCAGTTCGGCACCAACCACCTCGGCCACTTCGCCCTTACCGGCCTGCTTCTCGACCGCCTCCTGCCGGTTGCCGGCTCACGCATCGTGACGGTCAGCAGCATCGGCCACCGCTTCTCGCGTGGCATCCGGTTCGACGATCTGCAGTGGGAACGCAGCTACAACCGCCTCCAGGCCTACGGTCAGTCCAAGCTCGCCAATCTGCTGTTCACCTATGAACTGCAGCGCCGCCTGATCGGGCAGCACACCGCGGCACTGGCCGCGCACCCTGGCGGATCCGACACCGAACTGGCCCGCCACCTTCCCCGCGCCGCACAGCGCGCGGTCCCCCTGCTGCGTCCGCTCTTCCAGGAGGCCGCCATGGGCGCGTTGCCGACGCTGCGCGCGGCCACGGATCCAGGCGCACTCGGCGGTCAGTACTACGGCCCCGACGGGCTCGGCGAACAGAAGGGCCACCCGAAGCTGGTGACCTCCAACGAGCGGTCCTACGACATCGAGCTGCAGCGCCGGCTGTGGGCGGTGTCCGAGGAACTCACCGGCGTGACCTACCCACAGCTGCAGGACGCGCGCGCCTGACGCGATGGCCCGTCGCCGCAACTAGGCTGGCGGGGTGTCGCTCTGGGATCCCAGGAATGTGCCCCCTTATCCCCCGCCCCGCTACACCGAGAATGAGCCTGAAGTCAGCGCGCGGCTCAGACGCGGCGACGGGCCGCCCGACTACGACTCCCAGGGCCTGGTGAAATACCACTACCTGGCCAACCAGCAGCAGACCGACGGCGATTACGGTCTCTACCGCATCGACATCAGCCCGCAGGGCGGCGGGCCCGGCCCGCATTTCCACCGGACCATGTCGGAGGCGTTCTTCGTCCTGTCGGGCACCGTCGAGCTCTACGACGGAAACGACTGGGTGGACGGCAACCAGGGCGACTTCCTGTATGTTCCACCGGGCGGAATCCACGGCTTCCGCAATGTGGCCGACGCGCCGACATCGCTTTTGATGTTGTTTGCTCCGGGCGCGCCGCGCGAGGCCTATTTCGAAGGGTTCGCCCAGTTGGCCGACCTCAACGATGAGGAACGCGCCGAGTGGTTCATCAAGAACGACAACCACTTCCTCTGAGCGACACGCCCGGGGCTTTCCTGCAGAGATGCGCCAGCGTAACGCGCTGGCCTAGACTGCATTCCGACTGAGAGGAGTCCTCGGGTGCGGGCTGATGCAGCGCCCAGCACCCAGGCACTTCGGGGCTGGCAGCGCAAGGCGCTGGTGCGGTATTTGACCGCCAAGCCGCGGGACTACCTGGCGGTCGCCACCCCAGGCGCGGGTAAGACGACGTTTGCGCTGCGGATCGCGGCGGAGCTGCTCAACGACCGCACGGTCGACGCGATCACCGTGGTGGTGCCCACCGAGCACCTCAAGATCCAGTGGGCGCAGTCGGCAGCGCGAAACGGCATCGCACTCGATCCGAAGTTCAGCAATTCCAACTCGCAGACCTCCGCCGAGTACCACGGCGTCGTCGTCACCTACGCCCAGGTGGCCAGCCATCCCACCCGGCACCGCGTACGCACCGAGAACCGCAAGACCCTGGTCATCTTCGACGAGATTCACCACGGCGGCGACTCGAAGAGCTGGGGTGACGCCATGCGCGAAGCCTTTGACGACGCGACCCGGCGGCTGTCTCTCACCGGTACCCCGTTCCGCAGCGACGACAGCCCGATCCCCTTCGTGAATTACGAAACGGACGCCGCCGGTTTCCAGCAATCGAAGGCCGACCACGTGTACGGCTACTCCGATGCGCTGGCCGACGGGGTGGTCCGGCCTGTGGTGTTCCTCGCGTATTCCGGTGAGGCACGCTGGCGCGACAGCGCCGGCGAGGAGCATGCGGCCCGGCTCGGTGAGCCGCTGACCGCCGAGCAGACCGCACGGGCCTGGCGTACCGCGCTGAACCCGACCGGCGAGTGGATGCCTGCGGTCATCGCGGCGGCCGACAAGCGGTTGCAGCAGAAGCGCCAGCATGTGCCCGATGCCGGCGGCATGATCATCGCCACCAACCAGACCACCGCGCGGGCCTACGCCGACCTTCTCATCAAGATCACCGGCGAGGCGCCCACCGTGGTGCTCTCCGATGATCCCGGCGCTTCTGACCGGATCAGCCAGTACTCGGAGGGCACCAGTCGTTGGTTGGTCGCGGTCCGCATGGTGTCCGAGGGCGTCGACGTGCCGCGCCTGTCCGTCGGCGTGTACGCGACGAGTGCGTCGACGCCGCTGTTCTTCGCCCAGGCCATCGGCCGGTTCGTGCGCTCGCGCCGGGCGGGCGAGACCGCCAGCATCTTCCTGCCGTCGGTGCCCAATCTCCTTCTGCTGGCCAGCGAGATGGAAGCCCAGCGCAATCACGTGCTGGGCAAGCCGCACCGCGAGTCCGACGGACTCGACGACGAGGCGCTCGAAGCCGCCGAGAAGCGCAAGGACGAGAAAAGCGAACTCGAGAACGGCTTCGAATCCCTCGGCGCGGACGCCGAGTTGGACCAGGTCATCTTCGACGGCTCATCCTTCGGCACCGCAACCCCGGCCGGCAGCGACGAGGAAGCCGACTACCTGGGTATCCCAGGCCTGCTCGACGCCTCGCAGATGCGAGATCTGTTGCGGCGCAGGCAGGATGAGCAACTCACCAAGCGCACGGCCGAGGCCGCGGTGTCGGGCGGCCCGCCGCCGTCGCGCACCACACACGGCCAGTTGCGGGAACTGCGCCGTGAACTCAACGCTTTGGTGACCATCGCCCATCACCGCACCGGCAAGCCGCACGGCTGGATCCACAACGAGCTACGCCGCATCTGCGGCGGGCCCCCGGTGGCGGCCGCGACCACCGATCAGCTCAAGGCACGCATCGAGGCCGTGCGCGACCTGAAGGCCTGACAGCCGCCCTCACGACAAAAAAATCAGAGTCCCGCCAAACTCGCCCGAGACCGAACTGGAACTTGTTACAGTCGGCCAATTGCGTTCTGGTGCAGCCAGAACAGTTGGGGGAGAGCAAATGACGACGACGTCCGCTACCGCCGGAGGGGCACGATTCATCGGGCGGGTGGGCACTCTCGCCGTCGCCCTCGGAATCGGTGTGGCGGTTGCCAACGGCACCGCGCTCGCTTCCGCCGGGACCGGTAGCTCAGACTCGTCCGGAACGTCTTCAGGCGCGAGCAACAGTCCGAAGTCCGATGGCTCGACCCCTCAGCGAGGCCCCCGCAAACCGTCGTCCTCGGGCCCCGAGAAGCTGGCCAAACGGCTCGGCGAGGTGTCCGCCAAGGTGGAGTCCGCCCTCGACAAGTCCAAGGCCGGCCAGCGTCGATCGTCGGCAGCATCGACCGACCCGAAACCCGAAGGCAAGGACGGCAAGACGGCGGCCAAATCCACCACAGTCGCGGAGGCGGTCTCCCGTGCCATCGGCACCACAGCCGATACACCCCACAAGCGGCCGGCCACGCTTGACACCAGGTCCCAGGGCTCGGTCGAGTCCGAGACAGAGGCAGAGGCAGAGGCAGAGGCCACCACACCCCTGGAATCGCTGACCGTCGTCACCAAGACCGTGACCAATGATGTTGTGAACAAGGTAATTCCGGCGTTGACGCCCCGTATCCAGCCGCCGTCCGCCGAGGCCATACCCGAGCTGGTGGCGAACGTGACCGAGCGGCTCAAACCGCGCATCCCGGAATCTCCGGTGAGCCCGGTCCAGGATATCGGCCTGGCGGCACTGCTGGGCTGGTCGCGCCGCGATGGCCAGGCGCCGTCGATCGACCTCTTCGGCCGGTCGCGGGAGACCCAACAGGCCGAAACCAGTGTCACCACCTCTGAGGTGACGGACGAAGCCACGAGCACGCTGGCCACCGAGGATCAGCTTGAGGCCGAACAGCAGGTCAGCCAGATCGTCAACACGCCGATCGTTCAGCTGGCCAAGGTGGTCCTGATGGCGGCCTGGTACGTCGAGGCGGCCAAGAACTTCGCGACCGTCGGTGGCCCCGACTTCACTAACCTCTCTCAGCTCAACCAGGCCGCCACCGAGTTCGCCAACCAGTCGGCAACCGAGTTCCTGCTGCTGAATTCGAACGATCCGAAGCTCCTGCTCCAGGTCAACCCACCGCACAGCTGGAACGGGCAGAATGCCGGCGGCACCCGGATCTGGTACGACAACCCCGACACCGTCTATCGGTTCACGGGCATCAACGGCGCCTCCACCTACCGGATCGAGGGGAAGGTCGCGGGATACGACCCGGCCGACCCGAGCACCCACCCCACCTCCGCCAACGCCAATTTCAGTGTGCTGACAGGCATCAACGGCGTTACCGCAGCCAATCTCAGCGGCGAGGACCTCAGCATCAGGGACGACGGGACGTTCACCATCGTGGTGAGCCCGGACGCGGCGCCGGCCAACCCCGAGAAGGGCATGAACTACATCCAGGCCCCGTCCAACTCGACCATCCTGGCTACCCGAAACACTTTGGGGGACTGGAGTACCGAGACGCCCATGACGCTGACCATCGAGAAGACCGCCGGACCGCCGAGCAGTTTGTTCAGCCAGATCGGCGGGTTCGCCATCCCGGTCATCGGCCAGGCGGTCGTGGAAAACCCGGCCCTGATGAGCCTGGTGTCGGTCATCCCGGCGTTCGACAAGGTGCCATTGCTGCTTTCGTCCACCGAGACTGCCCTGCTGATGCTGGTCACCGGCATCAGCGGTGAGAACACCTACATGTCGGTGGCCACCGCCACCGGCGCGCCCAACACCTTGTCGCAGCCCGCTCACAACGCACAGTTCCTCTCCACACAGTTGCAGAGCGCCGGCTACTTCCAGCTCAAAGACGACGAGGCGATGATCATCACCGTCGATCCGGGTGACGCGGAGTACTTCGTGGTGCCGGTGACCAACGACTGGACCATCACCAACGACAACCGCAACCAGCAGACCAGCCTCAACAACAGTCAGGCCATCAAGAACGCGGACGGCACCTACACGATCGTGGTGTCCAAAAACGATCCAGGCGTGGCCAACTGGGTGTCCACCGGCGGGCTGAACCAGGGCACCATCTCCATGCGGTTCCAGGGCGTTGACCCGGATTCCACCAGCAACCCGACGGTGAAGACGCAGGTGGTGAAGATCTCGGAAGTCCAGGGGATCGTGAACGACCCGAACAACCCCAACTACAACCCCGAGCAGCTCAACTACGACCGCGACCAGCAGATCGCCGAGCGCCAGGCCGGATACGACAGGCGCTACACCGTGTAACGGGGCGCTCCCGCCCCTGGTTTCCACTACGCTGCGGCAATGGCTGGACGGCCGCTGCGGGACCGAGTTATCGAGATCGAGGACGTCTCACACGATGTCGCGCGCGGGCGGGCGCTGCGCAAAGCCGCCCCACGACGTGCGCTAGCCGAACTGATACCCAGCCGTCGCGGTGCGACGGAGATCCTGGTCGAACAGAACCAGCACCGCATCCCTGAACTGGTCCCGCTGCGGTTCGCGCGAATGCTGGTGGACCCGTTTGCCTTTTATCGCGGGTCGGCCGCGGTCATGGCGGCCGACCTCGCCGCCAGCCCCTCCAGCAGCATCGAAGTGCTCAGTTGCGGCGACGCGCATCTGTCGAACTTCGGTATCTACGCTGCCCCGGACCGCGAGTTGATCTTCGACCTCAACGATTTCGACGAGGCAGCCGCGGCACCGGCAGAGTGGGATGTCAAACGACTGATCACCAGCGCCATAATCGGTGGCCGGCATGCGGCATACCCGGAAAGGACCATCGAGCGCTTGGCCGCCCAGGCGGTCATGGCTTACCGGGCCGGTCTGCAGACCATGCTGGAAATGAACGTGCTGGACCGTTACTACCTGCGATTCGCACCGGAACAGTACCGCCACCGCGTCTCCGGGTCGCTCGGAGAGGTGATCGGCCGTACCGCGCGCCGGGCCCGGAAGCGTACTTCCGCACGGGTTTTCGCACGCATCATGTCCGAGGCACCCGATGGGACACTTCAGCTGCGGGAGGATCCCCCGGTGCTGCAGCACGTCGACATCGACCTGGAGACGACTCTCGTCGAATCACTGCAGGAGTACCTCACCAGCGTGCCTGCCGACGTCGCCGTGTTGCTGTCGCACTTCCGGGTCAGCGATGTCGCGATGCGGGTCGTCGGCGTCGGCAGCGTCGGCACCCGTTGCTTCCTGGTTATCTTGACCGGACCCGACGGCACTCCGTTGATCCTCCAGGTCAAGGAGGCCACTCGGTCGGTGCTGGAAGAGTATGGCGGCGTGGCGCAGCCGCCGGCCCTGCTCGCCGCGGTGAAAGCCTTGGGCCAGGGTGTGCGGGTGGTCGACGGCCAGCGGGTACTGCAGGCGATGTCGGATGTCTTTCTCGGGACGGCCCGCGTGGACGACCGCTACTACTACGTCCGCCAGTTCCAGGACATGAAGGGCACCATCGAAACCGAGGGCATGTCGCCGACCGAGTTCGCCGACTACGTGGCGGCCTGCGCACTGGCGCTCGCCCGTGGCCATGCACAGAGCGCCAACGCATCGATGCTGCGGGGTTATGTGGGCAACGGCGACAGGGTCAGCACCGCGGTCCTGCAATGGTGCTACGCGTACGCCGAGAAATCACGCGACGACTTCCACCAGCTGCACGCGGCCGCCAGGGCCGGCGAGATCGAGGTCGCCGACGACCCGGCGCGTTGAGCAGAGCCCTACAACTCCAGCAGTTCGGGAAGGTCGGCGACCGAGTCGATGACGTAGTTGGGCTGCATCGCGAATTCATCTGCGGCCCAACGGTCCAACGTGGCCTGACGGAACTTGCCGGTACGCACCAGCACCCCGGCCATCCCCACCACTTGCGCGGCCAGCACGTCGTTGTTGAGGTCGTCGCCGATCATGTACATCTCATCGGGGTCGACGCCGAGACGGTTCGCAGCGGCCAGGAACCCTTCCGGGGCAGGCTTGCCGACGGCCGTGGCCTTGCGGCCCGAGGTTTCCTCCATCCCGATCAGGTACATACCGGTGTCGACCCGTAGTCCGTCTGTGGTGGTCCACGAGGTGCTGCGGTGCATGGCGACGACGGGCACTCCCTGGGCCATCCAGTCGTACACCCAACTCAGTGTGAGGTGGTTGTACTCGGGCCCGGCCCCGCCGAGCAGCACCACGTCCGGGGTGTCCGGTGCGGCCGGTCCGGTGAAGTCACCGGAGTAAACGATGTCGACGCCGGGCATGTCCTCACCGATCTGCCCGCTGTTGACCAGGAAACACCGGGCGCCCGGGTAACGGTCCCGCACGTACTCGGCGGTCAGCGCCGCCGCGGTGATCACCTCGTCGGCGGCGACGTCCATGCCGGCCGCGGTCAGCAGGTCAGCTATCTGAGCGCGGGTGCGCGTGGTGGTGTTGGTCAGGTAGGAGCGGGCGATCTGATTCTCGGCCAGCACCCGCAACGTCTGCGCCGCGCCGTCGATGGGCTGCCAGGAGGTCACCAGCACACCATCGATGTCGAACAACACTCCACCGATAGCCATGCAGCGACAGTAAACGCCCGCAAATTCAGCGCAACTCGGGGCTGGCACCTTTCGCCGCAACACCGCGTACAACGCGTGCAGCCGATTCGAGCACAGTGATGTCCTGGTGCGGATCGGCCGGATACGCGACCAGATCGGCGAAGCTCCCGACGGTGAGTCTCCCCATTACCCCCGGCAGCCGTGCTGCCTCTGCAGCGGTCTGGGTCCCGGCACGTAGCGCTTCGCCCGCGGACATACCGGACTCGGTAAGGAGGCGTAGTTCGGTGGGCAACGCGTCGAAGGGTGTCCAGCGCCAGCCGGCGTCGGTACCGGCCACGATGTTGACACCCGAGTCGATAAGATCCCGCGTGTCGAGGAGGTCGTTGTGTTGCCGACGGGACCACACCTCGCGGATAGCGGCCGCGGCAGGAGCTCGATCCAGCACGTAGTGGCCCACACTGAGTGTCGATACCACTACTGCCTCATGGTCCACGAGTTCGCTCGCCACCTCGGCGCGGGTTCCGGCATCGATCCGCCGATCACCGGGAGAGCGGAATTTCGCGTGCTCGATGACACGAATGCCGGCGGCCAAAGCCTGCCGAATTGAGTTGGCAGACAAGCAATGAGCAGTCACAGGAAGGTGGGCTGTTCGACTGGCCGCGACGATTCGCTCAAGCTCGGCTGTCGTGAACGCAGCATCCCAGGGATTCGATCCCGTGGTACCGCCGCCGGATGCCATGACCTTGATCTGGGTTGCCCCGGCAGCAGCGAACTTCTCCACGAGTTTCTCCAGCGCGAACCCGCCCGAAGCTTCGCCGCCCATACGCGCGGCGTGGCCTCCCGGTGGTGTCAGCGGTGCACCGGCCGCATAGAGCCGAGCTTGATCTGACGCCGGCCGCGCCTCCCGAGCGATCTGGAAGATGAGCGGTGAGGGCCCACCACAATCGCGAGCTGCGGTCACCCCGACGCTGAGAAGTGATTCGAGTGCGTGACGTGCGTGCGCTCGGCATTCAGCGCTGTCGATGAGGCCGGCCGCCACGTCTGAATCGCCTTGGGCTGTTTCGGTGACGTGCACGTGCATGTCGATGAACGACGGACCGGCGACAAGCTCACCGAGGTCAACCGTCGGTGCCGTCGGCCACCGCGACGGAGCGCGGTCGCACCCTGGGCTGACTTCTGCGACGATGCCGTCCCGCACCAGGATCGCGGCCGGTTGCGGGCTCGGCTGATCATGGCCGAGCCGGATGCGACGGCCGACCACGATGGCATTTGCCACCGATTGAACCGCCGATTCCTTCGAACAGCGGTCCTCGGGTTCACCCGGCATGGATCGTCTCGTCGCCGTTCTGGACCGGGTCCTTCTCGCCGACGATGGTGGCGGCGTACGCATCTGGATCCGCCGCACCTTCGGTGTTCAGGATCAGGACGTGGTCGTACGCCTCACCGGCGCCGTCCTGTTGATGCCGGAAGTACGCGGTCGCGCCGGCAAGCGATGCCGCCCCGCTTTCACCTGATTCGACGCCTACGTCCGCCAATTCCCGCATGGCCGTTCGGGCATCGTCGTCGTCGACTGTTATCGCGGCATCGGTCGATCCGTGGAGTTCCCTCCAGGCCAGCAGCGATGGAACTCCGCAGTTGAGGCCCGCCATTATCGAATGGTGTGGGCCCGGGACCTCAACCTGTTTGCCTTCGCGCAGCGATCTGGCGATGCAGTCGGCCCCCTGCGGTTCGACGGTTGCCAACATCGTCCTGGGCCGGGATCGGAAATGGCGGGCCACTGCCGCGGCCAGTGCCCCCACTCCGGCCGGAGCGAAGACCGCCAATGACTCGTCATGCTGGACGCCGCCGGCATCAAGTTGCTCCTGGATCTCGGCCATGATGGTCGCGTAGCCCGCGATCACCGCTGCGGGGACATCCTCGTAACCCGGCCACGACGTGTCCGAGATCAGCACGTAGCGGGGATTTCTCCGCACCTGGTCGGCGACGAACTGCACCGTCTCGTCGTATGAGGCATACGCCACGACCACGTCGGCACCTTCGGAGCGAATGGCCTCGATCCTTGGTCTGGAGATGGTGCTGGGCACATAGACGACAGCGCCGAGGCCGAGTTCCCGCGCTATTCGAGCGACTGCCCGGCCATGGTTCCCATCGGTGGCACAGGTCAGCGTGAATTCGCGTCCGCTCACCTGTCTCCGAAGGTGGGCGAAGCTGCCTGCCGGAGGCTGTCCACACAGCGCGCTCAGCGTCATGTTCACCGCCCACGAGGCCCCGATGATCTTGAATGACGGCAGGCCGAAGCGCTCCTGTTCGTTCTTCACCCAGACGTTCTTGACGCCCATCGATTCCGCAAGCGTGGGGACATGGACCAGGTCGGTCGGGGTATAGCCGGACATCGTCTTGTGCCATCGGCGGCAATCGGGCCAGTAGTCCCCTGGTGAAGCAGTCAACGCCAGCTCGCGGATGACGGATGCCGACCGTGTTATCGGGGTTATCTCGACCACTAAATCCTCCATTGCGTACTGTATTCAGTCTACTGTTGCGGTACAGTACACACCCGAGGAGGGATTGCAATGGTCGTAGAGAGACATTTGCTCCGCGACGCCGTTCAGTCTGCGGTTCTGGACAAGTTGCTTCGTGGCGATTACCCGGTCGGCACGCGGATCAATGAAGTCCACCTGGCGGCAGAGCTCGGCGTAAGCCGCACACCACTGCGCGAGGCACTGTCGGCTCTCGCCAATGACGGCCTGATCGAAGCGCGCCCGAGCCGGGGATTCTGGTTGTCGCCATTGACCGATACGGAGGTGCGGGAGACCTACCCGATCATCTCCGCGTTGGAGCAGTTCGCGTTGCGGACGTCCGACGCCGCCCAGCTCGCCGCGATCGCACCCCGCCTGGGCGATCACGCCCGCGATATTCAGCGATCATCGGACGCTGTCGTGGCGCAGGCAGCCGATGACGAGTGGCACGACCTGCTGATGAGCGCCTGCCCGAACGGGCGACTGAAACGTCTTATCTGCGACCAGAAATTGGTGGTGCACCGCTATGAGCACGCATACCTCAGTGACCCGTCCGCCCTCGGAGAGTCAGCCGCACAGCACACCCGGATCGCCGACGCGATAGCGGCAGGCGACATCGAGAAAGCGTGCCGTGAGCTGGACCGCAACTGGCTGACCGGGATGGAGCGACTCATCGAGCGCATCAACGGCGGCGGCGCGTGACAACGATCGGGACATCGCGACGACAGATTTCCGTTCGGGACGACTTGGCGAGTTTGGCACCCTACACAGCCGCGTCTGCGCTCAACGGAGTTGTGCACCGCCTCAACAACAACGAGAGCCCTTACCCGCCGCCCACCGACGTGGTGTCGAGCATGCTCGCCGAGCTGAAACAGGCCCTCGAGAACTCGCACCGATACCCGGACACGACGGTCACCGGTTTGCGGGAGTCGTTGGCCCGCTACGTTGGCCACGGCATACGGCCCGCCCAGGTCTGGGCCGGCAACGGTTCCAACGAAGTGCTGCTGCAATTGCTCCTCGCCTACGGCGGCCCCGGACGCCGGGTCCTGGGTTTCACCCCAGACTTCGGCATGCACCGGCAGCTGGCAGCCATCACGGGAACTCAATGGCACGACGGGATGCGCGCAGACGACTTCACGTTGACCGCGCAGCACGCCCACTCCGTCATCGCACGCGTGCGTCCCGACATCATCATGGTCTCGAACCCCAACAACCCCACCGGAATGCCGCTGCCGCCCGACACCATCGAGCAGCTCGTCGATGCGGCCGGGGACTCGATCGTGGTGATCGATGAGGCATATCACGAGTTCGCCCGCACACGTTCCGTCGTGCCGCGCATCCACGAACATCAAAACCTGGTCGTCGCCCGGACGCTGTCCAAAGCCTTTGCTCTGGCCGGCGTGCGTATCGGGTACATCGTCGCAGCGGAGGCACGCATCCGCGACCTGCGGATGATGTCGTTGCCGTACCCGGTCAGCAGCCTTGCGGCGACGACCGCGAAAGTTGCGCTCGCCCACGCCCCGCGACTACTCGAGCGGATTCCGGCCATCCTCGACGAACGTGACTGGCTACGAGCGGAATTGGAGAAGCGAGGGTTCACGACGGCCGACAGTGACGCAAACTTCCTTCTGTTCACCGGCATGACTTGTGCCGGAAGCCTTTTCGAGGATCTGGCGGCCGCCAAGATCGCCGTCCGCGATGTCGGACCGGCAGGATGGCTGCGCGTCTCGATCGGCACGCCTGCAGACAACCGAGCCTTCCTGGCAGTTCTGGACCGCACCCACCCCACCTGCGCGTCCTTCACCGATTCTGAGGAGCGCAACCATGATCACCGTTAGCCGCACAGTCAGTGCTGTATCACCTTCGGCCACAATGGTGGTCGCTGCCAGGTCGGCACAACTACGGGCAATGGGACGACACGTGCTGTCCCTGGCCGCCGGCGAACCCGACTTCACGCCACCCGGCCATGTTCTCCAAGCGGCTGCTGAGGCATGCTCGGCGCGCGCGACCCATCGCTACTCCGGATCGTCCGGTTTACCGGAGTTGAGAGCGGCCATGGCTGGCGCCATGGCCGGAGCGGCCGACCCGGACGAGATCGTGGTGACCAACGGCGCCAAGCAGGCCGTATACATCGCCATGGCAGTGCTTCTCAACCCCGGCGACGAGGTCCTGATACCAACCCCGTACTGGACGACCTACCCGGAAGCCGCACGGCTGGTCGGGGCGGAACCGGTGTTCGTTCCCACCGATCCGGAAGGGAAGGTCCGCGTCGAGTCCTTGGAGGAGGCCTGGACGGACCGCAGCCGCATCGTCGTGATCGGCTCGCCGTCCAATCCGACCGGCGCGGTGTACTCCGCCGAAGAACTCGAGGCCATTGCCGAATGGGCCCTCCGCCGGGGTATCACCGTACTCAGTGACGAGGTCTACGAACACCTGATCTTCGATGGCCGCAAGTTTGCGACCATCCGCGAGGTCAGTCCCGAGATCGCCGCGGCCACGGTCACCGTGCACGCCGTCTCGAAGACTTATGGAATGACCGGCTGGCGAGTGGGTTGGCTGCACGCTCCCGGACCGATCGCCGCTGCGGCGGCAAAAGTGCAGTCGCACTTGACATCCAATGTCAGCAATATCGCCCAAGCGGCCGCGCTGGCCGCCCTCCGGGGCGGACTCGACCATGTTCCGGCCGCAGTGGCCGCCTTCACTCGTCGCCGCGACCTCATGCTGCAGGTGCTCGACGGATTGCCCGGTGTCCACACCGCCGAGCCCGCCGGCGCGTTCTACTGCTTCCCGGATGTCTCCGAGGTGCTGAGCAGAGGCGTCAACGGGCGTCAGTTCACCGACAGCATCGAGTTCGCCACCTACCTACTCGATGAACTCGGGATCGCCGTGGTGCCTGGGGAGGCCTTCGGCGCACCCGGCCATATTCGGCTCTCGTTCGCCGCCAGCGACCGCGATGTGGTGGACGCGATGTCGGGTCTCCAACGGCTGCTCGGCGGTTGGAGTGACGAGACCGGCCACACCCACTGAAAGCGGTCCCACTCACACGGACCGCTAGACCACGTCTTTCAACCAGTGCAGGATCAGGCCGGCGATCTGGTCCGAGTTGTCGTCCCACATGGACATGTGCGTGTTACCGGTGATGCCTCTGGCAGGCAGGTCGATCCAGGTGACGTCGCCGCCCGCCGCCTGTAGCCGGTCGGTGTACTCGCGTGTCGAGTTCCAGAGGTCACGCCATCCGGCGGCCGGCTCGTCGTCGATCCGGTCGCCCCAGATCACCAGGTGCGGAATGTGTTTGATCGAGCGCAGATCAGTGCCGGCCGGGACCTCCGAACCACTCGGTTCGACCGCGATGTGGGCGACCACGCGGTCCGGGTTCGCCACGACGGTGGTGAAAGCGTCCGGCCCGGATGCGCTGTGCGAGAGCAGAATGCCGCGACCGAGCCGCTCGAACAGCGCATCATAGGCGGGTAACCGGAGATCGTCCGACAGCTTGTACCGCGGAATCACCTGCCGCATCGACTGATCGAACGCGGCGACCGGGAACCTTGTTCCGGGATAGGCCATGCGCCGGCTCGGGTCCGTCTCGTACCCGCTGCCCGGCCCGATCCGGAATATGTCCCACATCTCGGTCTTGGTACGGAACAGGGGTTCGCTCGGATAGACCTCGGGATAGCGGGCCGACGACGCTCGGCCGCCACCGACCGGGTCGCACACGACCGTGTCGAATCCATCGCGCAGAAATCGCTCCTGCCAGCCCGGACGCCCGTCGGGCGTGCCTTCGTAACACGCCCCGGATAGTCCGCCGCCGGGCCAGAACACGACCGGGGCCTCGGCCCGGGGGCTGTCGAGTCTCACTTCGTGCGCGTACATCTGGCCGATCTCGATGTCACCGTTCGGATCGACGGTTGTCGCCGGAACGCCGGATGCGGTGAACATCGGCCGGGTCGCCTCACCGCGGACCGACAGCGGCCGTCCGCCGACGTGGAATCCCGACATGCTGCGGATACGCAGCGTCGCCGCCTCGCCGCCGCAGCCGGTGGCGGCCAAGGCGGACGCCCCCACCATGCCGATCCCGGCGCCTTTCAGGAGCGTACGTCGTTGCATCAGTGCCCTTTCCATCGTCGCCACCCATCACGAATGCAGTCACACAGCCGTCCACGGCAGGCGATCGAGTCCACCGAATCCCGCGAAAAGCCTTGACACGAGCCGAAATGTAGCACACTGTATTCAGAACACAGTAGCGGGAAAGAGGGCCATGCGACGACTAATCGGGCTAGTGATCGCGGCGGTCGCCATCAGTGCGACCGCATGTGGAAATGGAGATTCCGGAGACGCAGCGAGCGGCAAGATGTCTGTCGCGATACTGGAGCCTTCATCGCTGATGCCGGCGAACTATTCGGAGGTCTATGGCTCCCAAGTCGTGACGTCACTGTTCACGCCGCTGGTGACGTTCGACCCAGGAACCAACGAGACGAGACTCGGGGTCGCTTCCGAGATCAACAGTGGTGACAGCCAGCACTGGGATGTGCGTATCGCCCCCGGCTGGACGTTCCACAACGGCGAGCCGGTGACGGCTTCGTCATTCGTCGACGCGTGGAACTTCAACGCCAGCCGCGATGCGGCCCAGCTCAATTCATACGTGTTCGGCAACAT
Source organism: Mycolicibacterium nivoides (assembly GCF_003855255.1). Classification (NCBI taxonomy): domain Bacteria; kingdom Bacillati; phylum Actinomycetota; class Actinomycetes; order Mycobacteriales; family Mycobacteriaceae; genus Mycobacterium; species Mycolicibacterium nivoides. Next base: position 5,406,206 of record NZ_CP034072.1, read on the forward strand.
TCAGGGCTACGACGAAGTCTCGTCAGGCTCAGCGACCGCGATGAGTGGTCTTCGCGTGATCGACGACAAGTCGTTCCGGATCGACCTGAAGACACCCGACTCGCAGTTCGAGATCATGCTGGGCTACCCCGCCTTCTCGCCTCTGCCGAAAGCGGCCTTCAAGGATCCGAAGGCATTTGAACGGGCGCCGATCGGCAACGGCCCGTTCAAGATGAACGGGGAATGGATCCACGACCAGGAGATCCAGCTGACCCGGTTCGACGAGTATGCCGGCACTCCGGCCAAGGCCGCGTCTCTGACCTACCGGATCTACCAGAGCTTCGACACCGCATACAACGACCTGGTCTCCGGCGGCGTCGACATCGTGCCGGGGATTCCCGCATCGAAGGTCGACGAGGCGCGACGAATCCTCGGTGGGAACTACGAGGAGTTCGGCAGCGGGCGGTTGGAGTACCTCGGATTCCCGCTCTCTTCATCGCAATTCGATTCCGCCGACGTTCGTCACGCCGTCTCGATGGCCATTGACCGGCAGACGGTCAGCAACGCCGTATTCGCGGGCACTCGCGAGCCGGCCACCGGCTACGTACCCAGCCTCGTGCCGGGGGCAGCGGCAGACGCATGCGGCCAGACATGCACGCACGACCCCGAGGCCGCCAAACGCCTCTTCGATCAAGCCGCGAACAACCGCATCCGTGATGGATTCTCGATCGCGTACAGCACCGACAGCCCCGACAACAAGCCCTGGGTGGAAGCTGTAGCCCGGCAACTGTCGGACAGTCTCGGCATTCAGGTCACGCCGAAGCCGTATCCAACCCTGGCGGTGGTGCTCGAAAAGCTGGGCAACGGTTCGGTCGACTCCGCGTTCAGAACCGCCTGGACCTTCTACTACCCCAGCATCGGCAACTATCTCGAGCCGGTCTTCGGTGCCAAATCTCCCGAGAACTTCTCCGGCTACCAAAACCCTTCCTTCGAAGAGAAATTGGTGAGCGCCAAACGCTCCGCGTCGGCAGATCAAGCGCGCGACACCTACCTCCAGGCGGAGCAGATCGTGCTCAATGACATGCCGTACGTCCCGCTGTGGACTCAGAGAGTCCCCGTCGGTAGCTCCGACCGCGTCACCGACGTGCACATGGACGCATTCCGGAGGATCCACGTCGAAGACGTCGCGTTCAACTGATCATGGTCAAGTACATCCTCGGTCGAGCCCTACAAACGCTCGGTGTGGTGTTCGGCGGCACCATGGTGATCTTCGCGCTGGCCTTCGCACTGCCGACCAATCCGGCGGCCGCACTCGCCGGTGAACGAGCCGCGGACCCGGCCTTCGTCGCTGCCATCGAGAGCCGCTACCACCTCAACGAGCCGCTGTGGCGCCAGTACCTGTACTACGTGCAAGGACTTCTGCACGGAGACTTCGGCCAGACCGTAACCGGTCAGCCGATCGCGCCCATGCTGGCCGAACGGCTCAGTGTCAGTGCACAACTCGCCGCCGTCGCGGTCCTCATCGCCTGTGTCCTGGGGATCGGTGCCGGCATGTTGGCCAGCCTGAACCGCCACCGCACCATCGACCACATCGTTCGCGCGGCCACCCTGGCCGGATTGTCCATCCCGTTCTTCGTCATCGCGTTCGTTCTCCAGCTCGTCGTCGGCGTAAAGCTCCAATGGCTTCCGGTGTCAGGTCTGGAGGCCGGATGGAAGAGCTTCCTGTTGCCCGGATTCGTACTGGCAGTGGCATCAACGGCATACATCACACGACTTACGCGGTCACAGCTCATCGAGCAGCTGGACGAGGACTACGTCCGGCTCGCCACGGCAAAAGGGCTTGGACGCTGGCGCGTCGTTCGGCATCACGCGTTGCGAAACAGCCTCATCCCGGTGGTGACGTTTGCCGGAATCGAGTTCGGAGCGCTGTTCGGCGGGGCGGTCATCGTCGAACTCATCTTCAACATCCCCGGCCTGGGACAGGCTCTCGCACGCGCGATCTACCTCGGCGACAAACCAGCGGTGGTGGGCATCGTGACCGCGATCATCTTGGTCTACGCACTGATCAACCTGGCAATAGACGCCATCTATCTCCTCCTAGACCCGAGGATTCGTCATGCATAACCTCGACCTGTCCGCTCCCCCGGTCGAAGCGCCGGCAGGTGGACACCGGCAGCGGTCCTGGACCCAGCTTCGTCAGTCCCGTCAGGCGCAGATCGGAGCATTCCTCCTTCTGCTGATGATTGCGCTGGCTGTCATGCCCGGACTGTTCGCGCCATACGGCAACAGCGATTGCACACTGAACGAATCTCTGCTGTCCCCGAGCCCACAACATCTGCTCGGAACCGACCTGCAAGGTTGCGACGTTCTCACGCAATCGATCTACGGCACCAGGGCAAGCCTCACGGTGGGGCTGCTCGTCGCTCTGTTCACCGGACTCCTCGGCGGAGCAATCGGTGCCATCGCTGGCTATGCCGGCGGCTGGATCGACACGGTCCTGACCAAGATGACCGAGATCGCTCTCTCGATCCCGCTGCTGCTGAGCGCGAGCGTGCTCCTGACTCTCGTGGGAAACGGCGGGCTGACCGCAGTAGTGATCGCGCTGACCCTCAGCGGCTGGCCCCCGGTTGCGCGGATCATGCGCGGGGCCGTCCTAGAGGTCCGTCATCGCGACTTCGTGCTGGCCGCACGTGCCACGGGTGGAACCCATCCCAGGATCCTCATTCAGCACGTTCTGCGAAACAGCCTGGCGCCCTGGTTCGTTGTCGTGACGACGAACCTCGGACTCTTCATCACCTACGAGTCGATCGTCTCGATGCTCGGTGTGGGTCTTCAACCACCGACAATCTCGTGGGGCCAGCTCATCTACGACGCCCAGAGTCGCTTCCTCGATGCTCCCCTGCCACTTCTCGCACCGGCCGGATTTCTCACCGCCGCCGTCTTCGCGTTCATCCTGATCGGCGACTCGCTACGCGACGCACTCGATCCCAAGGATGCGAAATGAACTCCAAATCGACGAGTACGCCTGTCGTTTCAACCGAACAGCGCATGAAATCGCAACCACCAGCCCTGGTACTCGAAGATCTGCGCGTGTCGCTGCGCAACGGCACTCCCCTCCTGCGAGGGGTGGATCTGGAGGTCAACGCCGGCGAGGGGCTTGCACTGCTCGGCGAATCCGGTTCGGGAAAGAGCCTCACCGCCCAGGCGGTCATGGGGCTTCTGCCCGCAACCTGCACGGTCGAAGGGCGCATCGAATCAGATGGCCTCGACCTGCGCAGCCTCACTCCACGTCAGATGCAGTCCGTGCGTGGCGCTCGGATCGGTCTCGTCTTCCAAGACTCACTGTCGGCGCTGAACCCGGTGCACCGTGTCGGTGCACAGATCGGTGAGGCACTTCGCATCCGGGAGGGACTATCCCGCGCACAAGCCAAAGACCGCGCGTTAGAACTCATGCGCCAAGTCCGCATCCCCGACGCCGAAGCCAGGTACCGAAGCTATCCGCACCAGTTCTCCGGCGGTATGCGCCAGCGGGTCGCCATCGCGATTGCACTGGCGCAGTCGCCGCGAATCCTGATCGCCGACGAGCCCACCACTGCCCTCGACCCGACGGTCCAATTGCAGATTCTGCACCTGTTGAAATCACTGCAGGAGCAACTCGGAATGGGCCTGATTCTCATCACCCACGACCTCAAAGCGGCGGCAGCAATCGCTGACCGGGTGGCCGTCATGTACGCCGGCCGCATCGTCGAGACCGGACCGACCAGGTCCCTGCTCGCGAGCCCACAGCACCCGTACACCGCAGCCTTGCTACGCGCAATCCCCAGCAGGAGCCGGCGTGCGGGTCAGCTGGACATCCTGCCGGGAGGGCCCCCCGAACTCACCGCCGGGCTCACTGGATGTCCGTTCAGATTCCGCTGCAGCGATGCGATCGAGATCTGCTCCACAACCGATCCCCGACTGACTCCACGAGCCTCGGAAGGAGCGTGTGCGTGCCATGTCGAGTGAAACCCTTCCCAAGCCGGCAACAGAGCTGATGCTGAAACTGCGGGCTGTCCGACGGCACTACAAGGTCGCCCGCGGGTTGGGTCGCCACCAACTGCTCCGCGCGGTCGACGGCGTCGATCTCGAAGTAGTGCGCGGCGAGACCCTCGGCCTGGTCGGCGAATCCGGCTGTGGCAAATCAACGTTGAGCCGGCTCATCGTCGGCCTCGACCGCCCCACCGAAGGTGAGATCCATCTCGGCAGTACAGAAGTCGGGCAGGCCGATAGGCGAACACGGCGGCAGCTGACGAAAACTGTCCAGATCGTCCTGCAGGATCCCTACACATCGCTCAATCCCCGGATGACCGTCGGCGCAATCATCGGCGAACCACTTGTCGTACACAAGCTCGGAGACAAGCAGTCGATCCATCGCCGAGTCTCGGAGATGCTTGACCTGGTGGGTCTTTCGGCCAAGGTCTCGAGCCGCTATCCACACGAGTTCTCGGGAGGCCAGCTTCAGCGAATCGGCATTGCACGCGCACTCGCGGTCAACCCGTCGGTACTCGTCTGCGACGAACCGGTATCGGCATTGGATGTCCTCGTCCAGGCCCAGATACTGAACCTACTAGCACTCGTGCGCGACGAACTCGATCTGACCTGTGTCTTCGTCGCCCACGACCTCGATGTCGTTCGTCAGATCAGTGACCGGATTGCGGTGATGTACCTCGGCAAGATCGTCGAGGAGGGTCACGTCGACACCGTTCTGACGGCACCTCAGCACCCCTACACCCAGGCGCTGCTCGGTTCGGTTCCGACCTTGGACACCGCCGGAGGCGGACTGCCGACCCCAACACTTATCGGCGACCCTCCGAGTCCGATCCAACCCCCATCAGGATGCTCGTTCCAGACGCGTTGCCCGGTGGCAGTCGGCGAATGTCGTTTCCGGGCACCGTCTCTCGATCTCGTCGACGGCCACGCTCACCGCGTTTCGTGTCACCTCACAACCAGCACATCTCGGCGCACGCCCACACACCCCCGGACCCATCAAAAGGAAGGTAAGGAATGAACACAGTAGAAACCGATACCCAATACGCGATACAGGCGAAGCGCGTTCTCGATCCCGAGCGGGACGGGTACTTGGAGGATGCCGTTGTCGTCGTGAGCGGCGGCAGGATCGAGTCGGTAGTCGACACTCCTCCGCCCGGTGCCGTGGTGGTCGATCTCGGCGATCGCACGCTACTTCCCGGTCTCATCGACTGCCACACACATATGCTGCTGCGGCCGGAGGACCAGGTGTGGCCTCCCGCAATACTTTTCAAAACCCAGGTGTACCGCATGATCGAAGGAGTAGCAGCAGCGGCACGCGCGCTCGAGATCGGCATTACCAGCCAGCGCGACACCGACAACGAGCAGGTCTGGCACGGGGATACGGCACTGCGCGACGCGATCGCCGCCGGTACCGTTCCCGGCCCTCGGATGTGGGTTGCCACCGACGCGATCTCCATCACCGGCGGAGACATGAGGATCGACGACAAGGTCAATCCGGAGCTCAATCTGCCCGATGTCGCGGCGATGGCCGACTCACGAGACGCCTACATCGGTGAGGTTCGCCGCCAGATCAAGATCGGTGCCGACTGGATCAAGATCTACTGCACGAGCACTCGCAAAGATGTCGAGCCAGAGACGATGGAGCCGCTGCATCAGTTCGATATCGAGGATGTTCGGGCAATCGTCAAGGAGGCGAAGCGATTCCGTCGTGACGTCGCTGCGCACGCTTACGGAGGACACGGGGCGCAGGCGGCCATTCACGGCGGCGTGCGCACACTCGAGCACGGTCCACTATTGCTTGAGGAAGACCTGCAGGCGATGCTCCAGGTCGGCACTTACTGGGTACCGACGATGCAAACGTATTACAAGCGCCAGAACACCGACTTCGAGAAGCGCTTCGTCAAGCGACACGAAGGCGCGTTCAAGCGAGGCCTGGAACTCGGTGTGCGGATCGCGTTCGGCACCGACATCGGGTCTTTCCCGCATGGAGAGCAACTCGACGAGTTCGACCTGATGGTCGAATACGGGATGACGCCATTGCAGGCGATTCAGTCTGCCACCACCGTGGCTGCCGAAGTCCTGCGTCAGGACGGCAAGATCGGCTGCCTGCGGGCCGGCGCACATGCGGACCTGATCGCTGTGGACGGAGATCCACTGCAGAACATCGCCGATCTGAAAGCGACGTGCTTCGTGATGAAGGAGGGGAAGGTCCACAGGGACGACGATCGGGTCACGGCCGACGTCAAGGACCTCGCCTGGGTTCCATCGCGCTAACAAAGTAGGGGGGTCGGCACTGGCACGAACTGTGGTGCCGGTGCCGACCCCATCACCTCTCAGCCCACGCGTTGTCGGCCACCCATGGTGAGGCGGCCACCGCCACCGACCATGCCTGTGCCGCCGGGATATCGACCACGGCATAGCGCTTCTCCCCCGCGGCGGTCGCCGCGATCAGGGTGGCCACCCCGGCGCGGCGCTGGAAGAACGTCTGCCGCACCGTCCATCCGATGATTCCGGCGGTGTCCAGGTGGTCGCGGCGGCGCTCGAGACTCCCGGCGCGGGCCACCAGCCAGCCGTCGCGCACCAGATGACCGAGGGACCGTGCCCGGTCCGCGGCCAGCACGGCGGCGCCCCCGGCCAACAGTGCCCACAGCACCCACATCCACACCGGCACCCCGGGCACCAGCATCACCACGCCCACGAGCACGGGCAGCGTCAGAGCACGAGTCCAGCGCCGCCGCACCGCCGCCGGTCCGTGGGCCACCAGCGTTGCCTGCGCGACACCGGGATTGTCGATCAGCTCGGCCAGCACCGCCGTGGCGGTGGAAGCAGGGCAGGGCGGCAGCAGGAGTGAGGCCTCCCCCTCTCCGCCGACGCCGGTCATCACCGCGTCGAGGCGCGCACCGCCGAAGGCCCGCACCAGCAGTGGCTCACGCAGGGTGCCGCCGCGCATCCGCCGCATGTCGTAGGTGTGCTCCCGCAGCCGCAGCAGGCCGTGCTGCAGGTGCAGCACGTCAGAATCTCTGCGCAGCACCAGATTCCCGTAGGTGAGCAACGACCTCAGCACGGAGAGCACCACCGAAAGCGTCAGGACCACCAGCGCACCGAGAACCACGCTGATCAGGACGCCGAGGCGTTCTGCGACCGCGATTCCGGACTGGGCCAGCTCTGAGTTCTGCAGCGCCGCACCCGCTCCGGCCTGGTAGACCACCCCCACCGCGGCCGCGATCATCGCCAGTCCGGTGAAACTCAGCGGGCTGTAGCTCAGCCACGAGGGCTGCCAGCGGGCCAGTTCCCGGCCCGCCGGTGCATCCTCGACGGGGACGGCGTCGGCCAGCAGGATCGCGCGCAGCCGGGGCACCTGCTGCGCCTCGACCGCATCGAGGGCAAACACGGTGTCGCCCTTGGCCTCCTGGCCGGTGCTGATCCGCAGCACGGTCAGCCCGAGCATCCGGTGCAGCAGCCGGGCATCGGTGGACACCGACCGGATCCGGTTGCGCGGCACCGACAGCACCTTGCGTTGCAACAGCCCGGTGCGCAGTTGTACCTCATCCGGTTCGATGCGGTAGCTGGTGGTGAACCAGCGCGCCAGGCCGACGGCGACGGTCAGCGCGATCGCCGCGATGGTCCAGCCGGAGTTGCCGGTCGCCGAGCCCAGCACCACCGCGCCGATCAACAGTGGAATCTGTTGCAGCACTTCATGGACAGGGTGGACCAGCAGCATGCGCGGGCTCAGCCGCTGCCATGGCGGCCCGATGGCCGGCTCGGCCGGCGGCGGCCCGATGGCCGGCTCAGCCGGCGGCGTCACGTGGCGTCCTGTTCACCGATCGCCGCGATATCGGTCAGCTGCGCCACCACCCGCTCGGCGACGTCGTCATCGAGGGCCACGATCCGAACGGCCCCGGCCGAGGACGCCGTCGTCACCGTCACGTTGGCCAGGCCGAACAGCCGGTCCAGTGGGCCTCGGTAGGTGTCCACGGTCTGAACCCGGGAGATCGGGGCGATGCGGCGCTCCTGCACCAGCCACCCCGTGCGGGTGTACACCGCGGGGGTGCCGGATCCGACGTTGATGTCCCAGCGGTGCACGCGGTAGCGCCAGATCGGGACCACCACGACGAACAGGACGGCGCCCAGCACCGTGATGATCGCGGCCGCGGCATGCAGCCAGAGCATCCGGGAGTCGAGGGCGAACCAGACCACCTGGATCAGTGCGAGCACCGCCCACGGGATGGCTGCGCTCAATGCCCACACCAATGGCGCCTTGCTGCTGGGCGGCTGGGCCGGATCGATCAATTTCACTGTGCGAACACCGTCTTCCAGTCGTTCTTCATGTCGACCACGGTCCACCCGTCGGGCCCGGCCTGCTGCAGTCCGGTGACCAGTTTTCCCGAGGACGGCGGGTTGGCGTCGTAGGCGTATTCGCGCTCGGCGTCGGTGTGGTGGACCAGCACCCCGAGGCTGGGGCGCGGGTTGTCGATCGTGGTGTACTCCAGCATCGCCTGGTCACCGTCGCTGTTGCCGACGGCGAGGATCGGTCGCCTGCCGATGAACTCATGGATGGCCGAGGGCTTACCGGCCTTGTCGTCGACGAAGACATAGTCCATGGTCTTGACGAGCACCGGCTTACCGTCCCTCAGTTCGTATTTCGTGGTGCCGGTGGAGCCGACCACCTGCTCGGGCGGGATGCCGTACACCCTCTGTGAAAACACCCGCATGAAATCCGCGCCGCCGCCGGACACGATGAAAGTACGGAACCCGTTGTCCCGCAGGTAGGACAGCAGCTGTTGTTGCGGTTCGTAGGTCAGTTGGTCGTAGGGCCGGTCGAACCGGGGATGTTTGGCGGTCGCCATCCAGTCGGTGACCCGCTGGTCGAACTCGTCGGTGGTCATCCCGGAGTGGGTGAGCGCCAGGACGCGCAGCAATCCTTCATGTCGGTCACCGGCAAGCAGCGTCGCCACATCGCCCTTCAGCGCCGCCTGCACCATGGGGTCGGCGGCCAGCGCAGGCTCGTGCGGTGCCCGGCGTTTGAGCTCGTCGACGACGAACGCCGCCTGGAACGGCAGCGGCGCCTCGGTCCAGAGCGTGCCGTCGTTGTCGAACACCGCGATGCGGTCCTCCGGCGCGACGAAATCGGGTGTGTCGGCGGTGGTGACCCGCTTGACGAACTCGGTGATCGAATTCTTCGCCGATGTGTCGTTCCACGCGGACAACGGATCTGCGGCACCGTCGTTCGACGAGCACCCGGTCATGCACAGCAACACGGTGAGCAGGACAGCCATCAGGTTGCGCATGGCTCCCAGACTGCTATGGCGTCGGGGTGCCGTCCAGCACCGGACCTATCGAGCCGGATACTCGTCCGTCATCTTCCGCAGGTACGGACAGTCCTCAGCGGGATTCTCGTCCGGGCAGGTCAGCAGGTGCTCAAGATGCGCCTTGGCTTCGGCCAGCCGATCTTGTTGCCGCTCAATCGCCCCGAGGCGGTCGAGCACGGCATCGCGCCAGTCATGGTTACCCGCGGTGAGAATGGTCTCGATCTCGTCGAGACTCAGGAGGCCGCGTTCCCGCCACACCTTGATCAGCCCGATCCGGTGGAGTTGCTCCGGGCCGTACAACCGCCAACTGGACCGGCGCTGGGCCGGATGGAGCAGGCCTCGTTTCTCCCAGTACCGCAGTGCCGATTCGGCCAGTCCGAACCGCCGCGCGGCCGCACCGATGCCGATGAAGTCGTCGTCACTCATGTCACCCACCGCATTCACGGCCTTGATCTAAAGCCGACTTGAAGTGCTCTTGTTAGGTCACCCTAACTAACTTGGCGCGGAAAGAAAGGCCCTCCCATGGGGAACGAATACATCGAGACCGTCATCGTCGGCGCCGGCCAGCAAGGCTGCGGAGTGGCCGGAGCGCTCCAGGAAATCGGGCGCGAGGCGATCGTGTTCGAGAAGGGCGAGGTGGGCCAACGGTGGGCGCACGAACGGTGGGACAGCCTGCTCGTCGGGAGCGGCAACCGGTCGATCCGGCTGCCCGGGTGGGATTACGACGGCGACGACCCGTTCGCTCTGCCGTCGGGACCGCAGGTAGCCGGCTATCTGCGGCGCTATGTGCGGGCCCGCAACCTCACCGTCCGTGAGCGCACGCCGGTGCAGGCAGTCGAGGGTCGGTTCGGTGGGTCCGACGACGACGTGCGGTTCAGGACCCGCCTGCACGACGGCGGGACGGTCGAATCGCGCAACCTCGTCGCGGCCGTCGGCGGCTACGCCCAACCGCGCAAGCCCATCCTGTCGTGCGACATCGATTCGACCATCCACCAAACCCATTCGTCCGACTACCGCAATCCCGGCTCGCTTCCGGGCGGGTCGGTCCTGGTGGTCGGTGCGGGCATCAGTGGTCAGCAGATCGCCGACGAACTGGTCGACGCCGGCCGACGGGTCTTCCTGTCCGTGGGACGGCACCGAGCATGGCCCCGGCACTACCGCGGCCGCACCATCCACGAATGGATGCACGTGTTCTCGCTGTACGACGACTTCGTCACCGCAGGCGCCGACCACCGCTCACGCCTCCCTGGATTGCCGGTGTGCGGCAACAGGCTTGGCACCGCCGAACTCAATCTCGGCACGTTGGCCGAAAAGGGCGTCGTACTGGTCGGGTCGGCCCGCGGGGCACGTGGAACCGTGCTGACACTGGAGGACAACGTCATCGACATCGCCGAGGAATCCGCACTCTCGTTGCGAGAGGTGATCAACAAGATCGACGCCGGACTGCGCGACCGCGGCTTCGTCGCCCCCGAGGCTGCGACGGCACCGGTCGTGAATCTCGATGTGATCGCGGGCTTCGATACGCGGCTCGACCTGGTTCGCCACAACATCTCAACCATCGTCTGGTGCACCGGATTCCGCCCTGACTACCGGATTCTGCCCGCACACGCGCTCGACGAGAACGGGGCGCCACTTCAAAAGGGCGGCATCCTGGGCGCACTCCCCGGCCTGTACTACGCGGGGCTGCCCGACGGGGACTCGCTGGCCCGGACAGGTCTGGCCGCTGTCGCGGACAACGGGCGGTACATCGCCGGCCAGATCCACATCGATCACGTGATGCGGTCGAGGCCCTCGACCTCGGTGATCGCAACAGTGTGAGGCACAACGGCACACCCGTAGAGTTCGAACCATGAGCGCCAATTCCAAGTGGACCGAGGCCGACGTTCCCGATCAGTCCGGCCGGATCGCGATCGTCACCGGCTCCAACACCGGTCTGGGCTACGAGACCGCCCGCGTGCTCGCCGCCAGGGGCGCGCACGTCGTCATCGCGGTACGCAACCTGGACAAGGGCCGTCAGGCCGTCGACCGGATCACCGCCGCCGTGCCGAAGGCAGACCTCAAGCTGCAACAGCTGGATGTGGGCTCGCTGGATTCGGTCCGTACCACTGCCGGCGAGCTCAAGGCCGCCTATCCCCGCATCGATCTGCTGATCAACAACGCCGGGGTGATGTACCCGCCCAAGCAGACCACCGTGGATGGTTTCGAGCTGCAGTTCGGCACCAACCACCTCGGGGCGTTCGCCCTGACCGGTCTGCTGCTGGATCACCTGCTCCCGGTCGACGGGTCACGCGTCGTCGCGGTCGCCAGCATCGCCCACGACATCCAGGCCGGCATCCACTTCGATGACCTGCAGTGGGAACGCAGCTACAACCGGGTCGCCGCGTACGGGCAGTCCAAGCTGTCGAACCTGCTGTTCACCTATGAGCTGCAGCGGCGTCTGGCAACCAAGAACGAGCCGACGATCGCGGTGGCGGCCCACCCCGGGATCTCGGACACCGAACTCACCCGGCACATCCCCGGCGCCGGGCTGCCGGGCGTCGGCAGGGTCACCGCCCTCCTCGTCAACAGCGCGGTGAAGGGCGCCCTGGCCACCTTGCGCGCCGCGACCGATCCCGGAGTTCGGGGCGGCCAGTACTACGGACCGGACGGATTCCGGGAACTGCGCGGCTACCCCAAGCTCGTGACCTCCAGCAAGCAGTCGCATGACGAGGAGCTGCAGCGCCGGCTATGGACGGTGTCCGAAGAGCTCACCGGCGTCACGTTCCCGGTGTGACGATGCGGACCGTCGAAGAACACCAGAAGATCGTCGCGGAGCTCATCAAAGCCCGTGCACCACAAGATGTTCCACTGAACGACGCGCTCGGCCTGGTGCTGGCCGCCGATGTCGTCGCCCCGCTGTCACTGCCCGGCTTCGACAACTCCGCGATGGACGGCTACGCCGTCGTCGCCGACGACGTCGGAGGCGCCACCGAGGACACCCCGGTGCGGTTGGCCGTCGCCGAGGACATCCCGGCGGGCCGCACCGACCCGCTGACGCTGCAACCCGGAACCGCGCACCGCATCATGACCGGGGCCCCGCTGCCGTCCGGCGCCACCGCGGTGGTCCCGGTCGAGGCCACCGACGGGGCGACCGACACGGTGACGATCCGCGCGGCCGCCCGGGGTGGCCAGCACATCCGCCGCGCCGGAGAGGACGTCACCGCAGGCACCACCGTGCTGCAGGCCGGTCAGGTGATCAGCCCGGCCGCCCTCGGGCTGGCCGCGGCACTGGGACTTGCCACACTGCCCGTGCTGCCGCCGCAGCGCGTGATGGTGATGTCCACCGGCACCGAACTCGTTGCCCCGGGCACCGAACTGCAGCCGGGCCAGATCTACGAGTCCAACGCGGTGATGCTGGCCGCGGCGGTCCGCGACGCCGGCGCGCAGGCGACCATCGCCCCGATGTCCGCCGACGACGTCGACGCGTTCCGCGCCGCGCTGGCCGCGCATGCCGTCGACGCAGACCTCATCATCACCACCGGCGGGGTCAGCGCAGGCGCATACGAAGTGGTCAAGGACTCCCTGTCGGATCAGGTGGAGTTCGTCAAGGTTGCGATGCAGCCCGGGATGCCGCAGGGGGCGGGGACGGTCGACGGTGTTCCCATCGTCACGCTGCCCGGCAATCCGGTCAGCGCACTGGTGTCGTTCGAGGTGTTCGTCCGCTCACCGCTGCGCGCCGCGATGGGCCTCGCTGAACCGGACCGGCCGCGGCGCACCGCGCAGCTGACCGAGGATCTGACCTCGCCGCGTGGAAAACGGCAGTTCCGGCGGGGTGTGCTGACCGGGGATTCGGTGAGCAGCTACGGTCCCCCGGCCTCGCATCATCTGCGCTGGCTCGCCTCGGCGAACTGTCTGCTGGAGATAGGCGAGGACATCACCGAACTTACGGCCGGGTCGACGGTTCCCGTCTGGGACCTGAGCTAGCGATTCCGACTCCACCCGCACGTAGAATCCTCCCGATGGCCAGACGCCCCGACCTCCAGTCCGGACCAGAACGCCTTGCGGCGCTGGTGCGATCCAGTGTTCCGCCGATGCATTCGGCGGGCCTACCGTTCGTCGGCGCCAGCCTCGCCGTCGCGGCCCTGGGCCGCAAGCACCGCTGGGTGCGCCGGGCCGGCCTGTTGGCCGCCGGGGCGAACGCGGCGTTCTTCCGGCACCCGCCCCGGGTGGCGCCGACGCGCCCCGGCGTGGTGGTCGCCCCCGCCGACGGGCTGGTGTGCCTGATCGAGGACGCCGTCCCGCCGGCCGAGCTGGGCTTGTCCGACACCCCGCGGCCGCGGATCAGCATCTTCCTGTCGGTTCTCGACGCACACGTGCAGCGGGCACCGATCGGCGGTGACGTGGTGGCCGTGCAACACCGCCCCGGACGTTTCCATTCGGCCGAGCTCGAAGCCGCGAGCGAGGACAACGAACGCAACAGCGTCGTCATCCGCACCCCCGAGGGCACCGAGGTGATCGCCGTACAGATCGCCGGGCTGATCGCGCGACGCATCGTGTGCAACGCGCACGTCGGCGACAAGCTCGACATCGGCGAGACCTACGGACTGATCCGGTTCGGCTCCCGACTCGACACCTATCTCCCTGCTGGTTCGAAACTGCTCGTCACCCGGGGCCAGCGGACGCTGGCCGGAGAAACCGTCCTGGCGGAGTTGCCATGATCAAACCCCGCATGCGACCCCCGTCATTGATCAAGGGACGCATGAAACCGCCGCCGTTCAGCGTGCGGATGCTGCCCAGTGCCATGACGGTGGCCGCCATCTGCCTTGGCTTGTCGGCGGTCAAGATGGCGCTCGACAACCGGCCCACCGAGTCGATGGCGTTCCTGGCGGTCGCGGCGATCCTCGACGCGCTCGACGGCCGGGTCGCGCGGATGCTCAATGCCACCTCCAAGATGGGCGAGGAGATCGACTCCCTGGCCGATGCGGTGAATTTCGGTGTCGCCCCGGCCCTCATCGTCTACGGCACCCTGCTGTCGCACTCGCGGGTCGGGTGGATCGTGGTGCTGCTCTACGCGGTGTGCATCGTGTTGCGGCTGGCCCGGTTCAACGCATTGCTCGACGTGGATCAACCCGCGTACGAGAAGGAGTACTTCGTCGGCATGCCCGCCCCTGCGGGTGCGCTGGGCGCCATCGGACCGCTCGCGGCCAAGATGCAGTTCGGCGACGGTTGGTGGACCAGCGAGTGGGCGGTGTCGATCTGGATGATCGGCGTCTCGCTGCTGGTAGTCAGCCGGATCCCGATGCGCAAGATCCACACCTTCGCGGTGCCGCCGAACATGGTGGCGCCCTTGCTCGCCCTGGTCGCGATCGGCGTGGCGGCGTCCGTGTTCTACGGGTACATCGTGATCATGGTCATCATCGTGGCCTACGTGATCCACATCCCGTTCGCGATACGCACCAAGAAGTGGGTGGCCAGCCACCCCGAGTCATGGGACGACAAGCCACAGCAGCGCCGTGCGACGCGGCGCGCGATTCGACGGGCGCAGCCGCACCGGCGGTCGATGGCCCGTCTGGGACTGCGGAAGCCGGGGCGCTGACATGTCGCAGCTCGAGGTCGACGAGGATCACGCGCTCGGGCATCTGCGCCTGACGGCCCGGCTGAACACCTCAGCCCTCGACTCACGTCGCGGAGTGGTCCGGCTGCATCCGGAGGCGATCGCCGCCCTCGGGCTGCGCGAGTGGGATGCGATCTCGTTGACCGGATCTCGTACCACCGCCGCTGTTGTCGGCGTTGCGCCGGGCGGCACCCCGACCGGAACCGCCCTGCTCGATGACGTCACGTTGTCCAACGCCGGGGTGCGGGAAACCGCGACCGTGATCGTGGCGCCGGTGACGGTGTACGGCGCCCGGGCGGTCACGGTGAGCGGGTCGAAGCTGGCGACCGATTCGATTTCGTCTGCGACGCTGCGCCAGGCACTGCTGGGCAAGGTCATGACGGTCGGCGACACCGTGTCGCTGCTCCCCCGCGACCTGGGGCCGGGCACCTCGACATCGGCGGCTACCGCCGCGCTGGCGTCGTCCGTGGGCATCACGTGGACCTCGGAGCTGCTGACGGTGACCGGAGTCGATCCGTCCGGGCCCGTGAGCATTCAACCGAATTCGGTGGTGTCGTGGGGATCGGGCCTCGAGCCGAGTACGTCGGATTCCACCGGTGCCCATACGATCAGCCCCGCACGCACCGAGCCGGCGGTCAGTTTCGACGATCTCAAGGGCTCCCATACCCAGGCCGGCAAGCTCACCGAATGGCTCAAGCTGTCGCTCGACGAACCTCAACTCCTCGAAACCCTGGGCGCCAAACCGAATCTCGGCGTCCTGGTGACCGGTCCCGCCGGCGTCGGCAAGGCCACCATGGTGCGGACGGTGTGCTCCGAACGGCGATTGGTGGAGCTCGACGGGCCGGAGGTGGGTGCGCTGGCCGCCGACGACCGGTTGAGCCGCGTGTCCGACGCGGTCGCCACGGTGCGCGACGGCGGCGGGGTGCTGCTGATCTCCGACGTCGACGCCCTGTTGCCGGCGACTGCCGCCGACCGGACCCCCGAACCCGTTGCGGCGCTGATCATCGCCGAACTTCGTGAGGCCGTGGCCACCCGCGGCGTGGCGTTCGTCGCCACCTCTGCCGTGCCCGTCGGGGTGGACACCCGCCTGCGGGCACCCGATCTGTGCGACCGGGAACTCGCCCTGACCCTGCCCGATGCCGCCACCCGCAAGGCGTTGCTGGAGGTGCTGCTGCGCGGCGTTCCGGCCGCCGAATTGGATCTGGGCCAGATAGCAGACCGCACACCGGGTTTCGTTGTTGCCGATCTGGCCGCTCTGGTCCGCGAGGGCGCACTGCGGGCCGCGTCACGGGCCAGCGCCGACGGCAACGCACCGGTGCTGTGGCAGGAGGACCTGACCGGGGCGCTGACCGTGATCCGCCCGCTGTCGAGGTCCGCGACCGAAGAGGTGTCGGTCGGTTCGGTGACGCTCGAAGACGTCGGCGACATGGTCGAGACCAAACAGGCTCTCACCGAGGCCGTGTTGTGGCCGCTGCAGCATCCCGACACCTTCCAGCGCCTCGGTGTCGAGCCTCCGCGCGGCGTGCTGCTGTACGGCCCACCCGGCTGCGGTAAGACCTTCGTGGTGCGGGCGCTGGCCAGTTCGGGGCGGCTCTCAGTGCACGCCGTCAAAGGTGCTGAACTGATGGACAAGTGGGTCGGCTCGTCGGAGAAGGCGGTGCGCGAGCTGTTCGCCCGAGCGCGCGATTCGGCGCCGTCACTGGTGTTCCTCGACGAGATCGACGCCCTGGCCCCGCGACGCGGACAGAGCTTCGATTCCGGAGTGACCGACCGCGTGGTGGCTGCCCTGCTGACCGAACTCGACGGCATCGAACCGATGCGCGACGTCGTGGTATTGGGCGCGACGAACCGCCCTGACCTCATCGATCCGGCGCTGCTGCGACCGGGCCGGTTGGAGCGACTCGTGTTCGTCGAACCGCCCGATACCGAGGCCCGCCGCGAAATCCTGCGTACCGCAGGCAAATCCATCCCGCTCGCTCCCGACGTCGATCTCGACGCCCTGGCTTCTGAGTTGGACGGCTACAGCGCGGCGGACTGTGTGGCACTGCTGCGGGAGGCGGCGTTGACGGCGATGCGCCGGTCCATCGATGCCGCCGACGTCACCGCAGCAGATGTGGCCAAAGCGCGTGAGAATGTGCGGCCGTCTTTGGATGCGGCACAGGTGCAGTCGTTGCGGGAGTTCTCCGCCGGCCGCTGAGGCAGGTGTGACCGCCGATTACTCGGCCAACGACGCGAGCCGGTCGATCGATCCCTGCAGCTTGTCCGCGGTGGTGGCGCGTGCGCGGATCAGCCGCTTCTCGTCGTTGAGCTGTGTCCAGTCGTAGGTGTGGGTGACCAGGGTTCGGTTGTCGCTCAAAGGTTCCAGCTCCCAGCGCCACAGATGTCCGGGCGGCTCCTTCCCGACCTCGGAAGGCCGCCACGCGATACGCCGACCTTCCTCGAACTCGACGACGCGGTTCTCGCGGTTGCCGCCCTGCTTGATCGTCATGGTGAAGACGTCGCCGACGGCGCGCACCCGCTGCCCGGTGGGAGCTTCGGCCAAGTTCTCATTGCCGTCCCAGCGAGGCTGCTGTGCCGGGTCCGCGATCAGCTCGAAGATCACCTCTGCCGGTGCGGCGACCTCGCGACTGGCTGCGACGACCTTGGAGACTTCGGCCTTATCATCCATGGGCCAGACCATACCCATACATCGGCGGGGCGCAGACGAGGGGCGAGATGGAGAAATTCGCGAGACGATTCGGCATTGCGGCGACATTGGCCTTTATTGCAATGTTGGCATTCTGGGCATTCAGCGCCGCAAAGCAATTGTCACTGGTCACATTGGCCGTAATTATCGGTTTGGCATTGACCAGCATTTACTCGATCTTCATGATGACACAATCGAAGACGGTGGCATTCCAGGCATCATTCGACGCCACCGGAACCCGACTGCGGCCCGACAAGAGAATAGAAAACAACCTTCGACGACTCATTGTCACCGCGGGCATATCGACGTGGTTGATGTTCTTGGCCTGGGTTTTCGGCGTGTTGTATCTCCCCCTCGGCAACGCCCAGCATGTGTTCCCACTCTGCGCCGGAGCGGCCGCGGCGGTTCTGACGTGGTGTTGGATCAAACTCGTCAGACAAGGCAGCCTCAGCTACCTTTTCCTCACCCCGGAGGGATTCGAATTCTCGACGTTGCGAGAACCGAAGACCGGGAAATGGGCCGAGGTCGAGAACGTCGCCGACAAGGTGCCCGGTGAAGAGCGCTTCTGGAATCCGATGGTGGTGACGGTGGCCGGCGGCGCAACACTGCTGATGGAGGCTCCCGGGATCTACACACCCAAGGGCACGGCCCTCGTCGAGCTGGTCCGGTTCTACTGGCAACACCCCGAACAGCGCGACGAACTCACCGACGGGCGCGCCGTGGAGAGGCTGCGGGCACTCTAGGGCGCCTTTCTTACCTGCGGTTTCAGGCGAGATTTGCTGCGAGCCGGGGCCCCGACCCGATGTTAGGCTCGGCGCAGCGAAGCTAGTCGACGATCGGAATTCGTATGGGCGTAGGAAGTTTCTATTACCTGCAGGGCAATTACGTCTACGGCATCGCCGATCATGCCAACGGCGCGAAGTCGAGCGTGCCATGGGCCATGGCCGGCATCGGAAGCGACCTACTGTCAATGGGTCAGCTCGTCGCCACCGAGGGTGCGGGCGCACTGGCCAAATCGGCAGCCGCGAGCGGCGCGACGTCCTCGGCCCAGTCCCTGAAGAATTTCGCGAAGGGCGCGGGTACGCCGATCATCAATGCGGGACTGATCGCCCTGACCCTGGAAAGCAACATGCTGGGATTCGGCCGGCCCGAGGATGGCGCGCGGTTCACCGAGGGCGCCAACCACTTCGTCGATGCGCACTCGACCCTGTTGAAATCCGCGCCGCCCGGTGACTGGACCGGCGACAGCTCGACGGCCTACGGCGACAGAAACAAGGAACAACAGGTGCGTGCCGCCGATATGTCGTCCACCGACTCCGCGATTCAGAAAGTCGTCGCCGCAGAAGCCGACCAGGTCGGCAAAACCCGCGATTTCGTTTCGCAAATGCAGACAATTCTGAGTTTGAGCATCATTCCGGCCCTCGCCGCCAAAGCCGTCCCCGTCGTCGGTCCCGCGCTTTCGACTGCGATAGAGGTGGCGGCGGTTGCGGGCACCGTGCCCATGGCAACAATCCGCTGCCACGAGATGGCCAGTCGTTCCGGAGACAACGCGAGCAAGATCAGGAGCTTGGCCTCGCAATATGAGTCGATCGGTTCGAATGCCGAGATGCCGGGTGGCGGTTTCGGCAGCTGACACCCCGCCCATCGCCCCGCCCGAATTCGACGAGAGAGCCCCGTATGACACTGACCGTTTCCGAACAGATCCGCTCGACCGCAACGGTGCAGGGACAAGCCGCGTCGTTGATCGAGACGGCCAAGTCGGCGCCCGACGGAACGGCAGGCCATGTCTTCCAGACACACGGCCTGGTGTGCTCCCCGACCGCGATGGCGCTCAAGTCCGCAGAACTGTCCCGCCGCGAAGCAGCCGGGAAGATGCATCTGATCTCGACCGACCTGTCGGTCAAACTGAACAAGGCGGCCACCGACTACGACCGCACCGACCACCAAGAGGGCGGCAACCTCGACGGTCAGATGCACCCTCGCTGACCCGAATTCGTCACACCGTCAACAACTTCCGGATGGCATCGGCCAAATCCTCTTCCATCCACTCCGGCAACTCGGCATCGTTGGCGTGCCGGCGCACCATCGCATAGGGCAGATCGACGACGGCCCGCGACATGGCGTCCATCGTGCGTGCATCGTCATTGCCGTAGATCCCTCGCGCCAACTCGCGTAACCGTTCGATGAGTGGCACGTTCATCGCTGCCAGCGTCGCAGTGAACTCCGCATCGGGTGCGCCGTCGAGCAGGTCACTCGGCCGGATGGTCAGCAGGAATCGGGCGTCCTCGGGAACCTCACGGGCGAAGTCCACGGCAGCGACACCCATCGCAACCGCCGCCTCCACCGAGTCGTCCGCGGTCGCCGCCATCGCGCGGGATTGAAACCGCTCCAGCGCCCGCAGCCAGGCCGCCGTCAGCACCCCGTTGCGATTGCCGAACCGGTGGTACAGCGTGCCCGCCGGGGCCCCGCTGACCTTGGCAATCGCCGCAACGCTTGCCGCCCTTGGCCCTTCGGCGAGCACCAACGCCCGCGTCGCATCCAAAATCGCGTCGGTTTCATGCTTCCGCGGAGGCGCCATGATCTAGTACAGTCCTTCTATATGGAACGTTTACCCTATATCGATGAGCATGCCATAACCGTCGACGCCGACGCCGCCACGACATGGGCCGCCGTCCTACGAGCGATGTGCGGCGATCCCGCCCAACCGCGCGCCCCATTCGGATTCGCCATCGGCGAGTGCACCCCGCGCCAACGCCTGGTCCTCAAGGGCCGTCACCCGTTCTCGATCTACGAGTGGATCTTCGAGCTGGACGACCTCGGCCCGCATCGCACCCGGGTGCGCTCACAAACCTGGGCAGCCTTCCCGGGCATTCACGGCAAGATCTACCGCGCCCTGGTGATCAGTTCGGGCGGCCACGGGGTGGCGGTGCGCCAGGTCCTCAAACGCATTGCGGGACAACTGCGCCCCCGTCCGGACGTACTGGCGTGATCCTGAACTGGGGCGCCACGGCCCAGGAGCGCAACGCCGCCCTGCCGTGCGACGTCCTGACCCCGGCCGCCGCACTCTGCGCCGACCGGGCGGTCAGCATCGACGCGCCCGTGTCGACCGTGTTCGGCTGGCTCTGCCAGCTACGGGTCGCCCCGTACAGCTACGACCTGATCGACAACTTCGGCCGGCGCAGTCCGCGCACCCGGAACCCGGAACTGACCCAGCTCCGCACCGGCCAACGCTTCATGCAGATTTTCACGCTGTGCTCATTCGCCGAAGACGAGCACGTGACGTTGAAAACCGGGAAGGTCGCCGTCACCTACGCCGTACGGGACTGCGCCGGTGGCACCCGGCTACACGTGCGGGTGCGCTTCGACGGTCCACGGCTAATCGGGTGGGCGATGGCGGCGGGCGACGTGGTGATGATGCGAAAGCAGCTGCTGACCCTGCGCGACCTGGCCGAACGGGAAGCCGGCAGAATTACATCTTGACGCTGACAAGTTGCGGTGGGATAGTTCAACTAGTCACTGACTAGATTTACGGGAGTTCGAGATGGCCGACACCGCCTTACACACCGTTGAAACCGCCCGCGCCGGCGACCGGGAGCGGGAACGCACTGCCAACGACCTCGGCCAGGCCCTCACCCAGGGCTACCTGACCATGCCCGAGTACGAGGATCGGCTGCAGTCGGCGTTCCTGGCCCAGACCACCGACGAGTTGCGCGGCCTCGTCGCCGACCTACCCGTCAACCGTCTGCGGCGTCATGATCCCCGACGCCACGCCGCCCAGCAGCGGGCCGCACGGATGAGCGTCAAGATCCACCTCGCCGCCTACGTGGCCGGATCCCTGCTGATGCTGGGCATCTGGCTGGCCGTCGGGTTCGGCGGTGGCGGCTGGTACTTCTGGCCCGTCTGGCCGATCATGGGTTGG
The DNA here is from genome assembly GCF_003855255.1 of Mycolicibacterium nivoides. Classification (NCBI taxonomy): domain Bacteria; kingdom Bacillati; phylum Actinomycetota; class Actinomycetes; order Mycobacteriales; family Mycobacteriaceae; genus Mycobacterium; species Mycolicibacterium nivoides. The sequence continues at coordinate 5,427,721 of NZ_CP034072.1, forward strand.
GGCATCGGCGTTGCGTCACATGCCATTCCGATCTGGGCTCACGGTTCGATGAGCCCGGCGCGGATCGCATAGCGCGTCAGCGCCAACCGGTCCCGCAGGCCGAGTTTGGCCAGGATGTTGGTCCGGTGCCGGTCCACCGTCTTGGCGCTGATGGTCAGCGTCGCGGCGATCTCGCGGGTCGAGTACCCCTCGGCGATCAACTTCAGGACCTCCTCCTCCCGTGGCGTGAGGATGTTGTCCGGCAACTCGCCGCCCTGGCGCGACCGGTGCAGATAGTCACGGATCAGCGCCGTCACCGCGCCGGCGTACAGGAACGGCTCCCCGCGCATGGTCGCCCGGCAGGCTTCGAGCAGATCGCGGTCGGCCACCGACTTCAGCACATAGCCCGACGCCCCGGCCTTGAGCGCCTCGAAGAAGTACTGCTCGTTGTCGTACATCGACAGGATCAGGATCCGCACGTTCGGATGAGTCCGGTTGATCTCACGCGCGGCCTGCAACCCGGTCATCCGCGGCATCGCGATGTCGAGAATCGCCAGGTCCACCGGCGTCGTTTCCAGTGCGGTCAGCGCCTCGTGCCCGTCGGCGGCCTCGGCCACCACCTGCAGATCGGGTTCCGCATCGATGATCATCCGCAGCCCGCTACGGACCAGGGCGTGATCATCGGCGAGCAGGATCCGAGCCGGCATGTCAGGCGCCCCGCAACGGGATGACCAACCGCACTTCGGTGCCCCCACCCGGCGGTGAGCTGATCGTCAGCGCGGCATTCACCAACAGTGCCCGCTCACGCATACCGTTGATGCCCGCGCCCTCCCGCATCGGTTCGGTCGCGATACCGCCGCAGCCGTCGTCGGCCACCCGCAGCGTGAGTTCACCTTCACCGGTGTGCAGATCCACCCACACCTTTCGCGCCCCAGAGTGCCGCGCCACATTGGTCAGCCCCTCCTGGGCGATCCGGTAGCACACCAGCTCGACGTCGGGCTTCAACCGGTCCGATTGCAGCGCAATGTGTTTGACCACGGCAATGCCGGATGCCTGGGCGAAGTCGTTGCACAGCGCGTTGAGTGCGCTGTGCAACCCGAGGTCCTCCAGAGCGTCCGGGCGCAGCCGCCGGGCGATGTCGCGCACCTCGTCGAGACCGGCCCGCACGATCTCCTGTGCGTCGGCGAGTTCGGCATGGATCGACGCCGGGGCCCGATCGACGGCGCGCTTGAGAGTGAGCAGCGCGACGGTGAGTGTCTGGCCGATCTCGTCGTGCAATTCCCGTGCGATGCGCTGACGTTCGTTCTCCTGCGCGGCCAACGCCGACGCGCTCGCGGTGGTCCGTTCGGTCTCCAACCGATCGAGCATGGCGTTGAACGACTCGATCAGGTGCTGCAGGTCGCCGCTGTCACGGCCGTCGACACGGTCGCTGCGCTTGGGCGGATCGACTCGCCGCATTGACGCGGCGAGCCGATCCAGTGGGGCAAGACTCGATCTCAGAAGAAGTGCATTCGCAGTCAGGATAATCGCCAAACCTACGACCAACACTGGGATTTCGGTGAGTTTTATCCGTGAGGACACCGAGGCCGGGGACAGCGCGAGGATCAGGGTGCCCAGCGTGAAGATCAACCCGTTGATCAGGAAGACCCGACGAAACAACGCGGCCGCCGGGGTGCGCGCCGGTTTCACCCCACCAGCGTGACCTGGGACCAGCGGTGTTGTCCATACAGGCAACACCCCCCACGGAATGGGTGTCAGCCCCGATGGTCACCTAGCCCCTGGTCACCCACACTGGCAGCCACCGCCGGAGCCGACATGAAATCGGACCGCCAGCTGGCACTGGCATTGCGCACAGCCGTCCCGAATTGATCGGAGAACGAGGACGATGACACTAGCGACGCATTGGAACGAACTCATGCAGGCACATGAAATCGCGGCCCACCTGCCGACGGTGCGGATCGACGACCCCGTCTCGAAGGCCGTCCAGCTGATGGTGGTCAACCGGCTGCCGGGCCTGGTGGTCGTCGATGACGACGACCGCCCGGTGGCGGTGCTGCCGGGAACTCAGGTGTTGCGCCTGGCGATTCCCGAGTCCTACCAAGAGGATCCGGCCCTGGTCCGCACGGTCGACGAGATTCACGCCGACCTGTTCTGGCACGGGCCGGGCAAACTCACGGTCGGTGACTGTCTTCCGGGGCCCGCGACCAAGCCCGCGACCGTGACACCGGACGCGACGTTGTTGGAAATCGCCACCGTGATGGCCAACAAGCGCAGTCCGCTCATCGCCGTCGTCGACCGCAACGGCCGGCTCACCGGGGCCGTCACGCTCGAGCGGCTACTGACCAGCCTTGCGGTCGCCGGGCCCGGCGACTGATCGCTCAGGCCCGTGCTCGCTACTGGCCTACTTCCCGTCGCTTCGCTCGCCCCATACCTGGCGCTGACGATCTTCGTCGTCGCCTTCTGGTTCATCGCCACCGAGCGAGCCGACAAGGTCAAGACCGTCCTGGTCGCCGCCGGCCTGATGGCCCTGCTCGGGTTGATCCCCGGCGCCGAGGTGTTCCACTCCGAGCACCAGGGCATCGACTGGAACGTCATCTTCCTGCTGCTCGGGATGATGGTGATCGTCGGCGTCATCAAGCAGACCGGGCTCTTCGATTTCCTGGCGATCTGGGCCGCCAAGCGCTCCCGCGGCAATCCGTTCCGGCTGATGGTCATGCTGATGGCGATCACCGCCTTCGCCTCACCGGTGCTCGACAACGTGACCATCATCCTACTGATCGCCCCGGTGACCCTGGTGATCTGCGACCGGCTGCGTATCCCGCCGCAGCCCTATCTGATCGCCGAGGTGCTGGCCTCCAACATCGGCGGCGCCGCCACCCTGATCGGAGATCCGCCGAACATCATCATCGGCAGTCGCGCCGGCCTGACCTTCAACGACTTCCTGATCCACATGGCACCAGTCGTGATCATCATTTTCGCGCTGTTCGTTCTGTTCACCCGGGTGCTGTTCCACCGGGACCTGCGTGCCGACCAGATGCAGATCGACGAGGTGATGGCCCTGCAGGAACGACGAGCCATCAAGGACAAGCGTCTGCTGATCCGCTCGCTTCTGGTGCTCAACGTGGTGATCGTCGGGTTCGCGCTGCATTCGGTGTTGCACGTGGCGCCGTCGATCGTCGCGCTGCTGGGTGCCGGGGCGATGCTGCTGGTCACCGACATCGATGTGGCCGAGGTGCTGCCTGAGGTCGAGTGGCCCACCTTGGTGTTCTTCATGGGGCTGTTCGTCATGGTCGCCGGGTTGGTCCACACCGGTGTCATCGGTGCGCTCGGGTCGGTGGCCGAGTCAGCGTTCGGCGACAACTGGTTCGGGGCGGCGACGGCGCTGCTGTTCGGTTCGGCGATCGTCGGCGCATTCGTCGACAACATTCCCTACACCGCGACGATGACGCCGGTGGTGGAGGACATGGTGGCTCAAGTACCGGAGGCGCAGACGGGCCAGGCGCTGTGGTGGGCGTTCGCGCTCGGCGCCTGTTTCAGCGGCAACGGCACTGCCATCGCGGCCAGCGCCAACGTGGTGGCCATCGGCATCGCCAAGCGGGCCGGGCATCCGATCAGCTTCTGGCGGTTCACCCGGTACGGCCTCGTGGTCACCGCGCTCAGTACCGCCCTGGCCTGGGTGTACGTCTGGCTGCGGTACTTCTGAGGCACGCTTCCGCCGAGGCTGTACTGAGGGACGACATCACGCCGATTTCTGTCCCTCAGTACAGTCTCGGTGCCAGCCGCGGCCGCGCAGCGCGCGTTCGACACGGGCGAGGACCTCCGCGATGTTGTCCTCGGCGATCACGCGGATGACGATCCACCCCATGGCCTCCAACTTGCGCAGGGTCTTCTGGTCCTGCACATAACGTTTGCGATCTGACTGGTGGAAGATGCCGTCGTAGTTGACGCCGACTTTGAACCGTTCCCAGCCCATGTCCAAGATCCCGACGATGCGGCCGCGTCCCTCGATCACCATGATCTGGGTTTCATCGGGTGGCATTCCGGCGTCCGTCAGTCGCAGGCGCAGCCAGGTCTCCCGCGGCGAATCGGCGCCCCTGTCGACCAGTGGCAGCGCGGCCTTTAACGCTCGAATCCCCCGGACACCCGGGTAGCGCGCGATCAGCGGGGTGACGTCGTCGACGGTGACCCGCAGGGTCCAGGCCAGTGCATCGATCCGTGCGACAGCCTCGTCGCGAGGGTGGTGACGCCCTAGGTCGAACACGGTGCGCGCCGGGGTGGTGACCGGCAGGCCCACGACCCGTTTGATCTCGTCGTCGGAAAGGGTCTCGTTGCGAACGACCAAACCCGCCGGCGGTCGAGTGTTGTTCCAGATGAGTTCGATTGGGATATCGGAGTCCACATACGCTGCCCCGTGCAGTGCCGACGCGGCGACGCCGGCAATCACCGCCCGGCGGCCCGACCACAGCCACGCACCGATTGTCCGGTCGCGCAGTGTCGGTTCCCCGCGTACATAGACGTCCGGGAACAGCCGCTGGTAGTGGCGCCGAAGTTCGTTGCGCGTAACGAGCTGCGTGGCCAAAGCCTCACTACCGACCAACACCCCACTCACGGCCCAATGTTGGCATGCCACACCGACACAACACCGAAGCTGTAATGAGGGACGACATCACGCCGATTTCTGTCCCTCAGTACAGTCTCGGTGCCTACGCGCCGGCGGGCGCTCGATGCCAGCGCGCCAGCGCGCCTAGCCCGCAGCGGACATCCAGTGCGCGATCGCCGCACGCACCTCGGCCGCATGCGGCAACCGCTCGCTGGCCCAGGCCACATAGCCGTCCGGCCGGACCAGCACCGCATCGGGAAGTTCGGGGCGGTTGTCGATCGCCTGCACCACATCGCAGCCGGCGACGTCGACCGGTTCAGCCGTGACGAGAACGAACTTGCCGGCGCGCAACAACTCGTAGAGCCGGGTCCCCCCGCAGTCCACATCGGCCATCCGGCGTCCGACCAACCAGTCCTCGTCCTTCGACCGTGGATAGGCGATGCCGATACCGCTGAGCCGTTCGGCCACAAACCGTCGGGCACGAGGTATCCGCAACACCGTCCCCAGCGCGAGCACCCGCAGCCGGCGCGACGCAGCCGAACTCAGCACGATCTGGTTGAACGCATCGGTCAACCGGAGCACGCCGGCGCCGACAGGATGGCGCTCGCGTTCGTAACTGTCCAGCAGCCACGACGGCGCCTGCCCGTGGACCGCCAACGCCAGCTTCCAGCCCAGGTTGAACGCGTCACCGAGCCCGGTGTTCATGCCCTGCCCGCCCAGCGGGGAATGCACGTGCGCGGCGTCGCCGGCCAGGAACACCCGGCCCGACCGGTAGTGCCGGGCCTGGCGCCGCTCGCTGAGGAAGCGCGAACTCCACCGCATATCGCTCATGCCGAAGTCATCGCCGGCGATGCGGTGGAACGCGTCGCGCATCTCGTCGAGCGTCACCGGCTCTTCCAGCGGCGCCCGCTCGCGCAGCCGGTCCCACGCGATGGCGCGGAACCAGCCGTCGCCGAACGGCACGAACAACACCACGCCCTCGGTCCCGGTCCGGGCGAACAGCGTCTCCGCGGGCGGCGTGGCCAGCCGGACGTCGGACAGCAGGATGTGTGTCTCGTACTGTTTGCCGACGAAGTCGATCCCGACCAGTCGTCGCACCGCGCTGTGGGCGCCGTCGCAGCCGACCACGTACTCGGCGCCGAGGCTCTCGCCGCCCGCCAGCTCGACGGTGACTTCCTGGCCGTCCTGACGCAACCCCACCACCTCGGCGCCGCGACGCACCTGCACGCCCAGTTCGGCGGCCCTGGCCTCGAGCACGTGCTCGGTGCCGCTCTGCGGAACGATCAGCACCATCCCGAACCGGGTCGGCAGCTCCCGCAGATTCAGGGTGGCCCCGCCGGGCGGCGCCACCTCGTGCACCTCGATTCCGCGGCTCAGCAACCGATCGACCAGCCCGCGGCCGTCGAGCAGTTCCAGGGTCCGCGCATGCACCGCAAAAGCCCGGGTGATGTTCGGCGTAGAGGTGCGTTCCTCCAGCACCGTGACCGGCGCTCCGCCGAGCGCAAGCTCACACGCCAGCATCAATCCGGTCGGACCGGCGCCGACCACCACGACCTCGCCGGGGGCCATCAGCCGATGCTAGCGATGACCCGCCACGTAGACTGCGTGTTAACCCAAAGCCCTAGCCATAAGGCTGACACCCCGACCCCAACCCGATCGGAGTGCCATGCTCGCCGTTCTGCTCGCCCACGCGGTCGCCACCGCGCTGGCGCCGCTTCTGGTGGCCAAATGGGGCCGGCGAGCGTTCTATCCGTTGGCCTTGGTGCCGCTCGGCTCCCTGGTCTGGGTCGGCCTGAACTGGCCGAGCCACGACCGCGTCCCGACCCTCAGCATCCCGTGGGTGCACGAGCTGTCGATGGACATCACGCTGCGGTTCGACTCGCTCGCGGCCATCATGAGTGTGCTGGTGCTGGCCATCGGTGCTCTCGTCCTCTTCTATTGCGGCGAGTACTTCCACCACCACGACGGCAAGATCGAGAAGCGGCTGCCCAGCTTCGCGGCCGAGCTCGTCGCCTTCTCCGGGTCCATGTTCGGCCTGGTGGTCAGCGACAACATGCTGGTTCTCTACATCTTCTGGGAAACCACCACGGTGTTGTCCTTCCTGCTGGTCGGCCACTACGCCGAGCGGGCCACCAGCCGGCGGGCGGCCACCCAGGCATTGCTGGTGACCACGTTCGGCGGCCTGGCGATGCTGGTCGGCATCATCGTGCTGGGCAACCTGTCGGGCACCTATCTGCTCTCGGAGTTGATCGCCTCTCCGCCGGGAGGCGCGGCGGCCGCGATCGGGGTGGCGCTGATCCTCGTCGGCGCATTGTCGAAGTCGGCAATCGTGCCGATGCACTTCTGGCTGCCGGGCGCGATGGCCGCGCCCACTCCCGTCAGCGCGTATCTGCATGCCGCGGCGATGGTCAAGGCCGGTGTCTATCTGGTGGCCCGGATGGCGCCGGGCTTCGCCGACACTTCGCTGTGGCGGCCGATGGTCGTCGGGCTGGGGTTGCTCACGATGCTGTTGGCCGGCTGGCGCGCAGTCCGTGAATATGACCTGAAGTTGATCCTGGCCTTCGGCACGGTCAGCCAGCTCGGCCTGATCACCGTCATGGTCGGCACCGGCGGCAGCGACATGATGCTGGCCGGGCTGGCCATGCTGTGCGCGCACGCGATGTTCAAGGCCGCGTTGTTCATGGTGGTCGGCATCATCGACCACACCACCGGCACCCGCGACATCCGGCGCCTCGCCGGTTTGGGGCGCCACTGCAAGCCCCTGTTGGTCATCGCCGCGTGCGCCACCGCGAGCATGGCCGCGCTGCCGCCGTTCTTCGGTTTCGTCGCCAAGGAAGCCGACCTTGAGACCGTGCTGCACAGCCCGGCGCTCGGCTCCGCGGCTCCATGGGTGCTGACCGGCATCGTGGTGGGCTCGGTGTTCACCACCATCTACAGCCTGCGCTTCATGTGGGGCGCGTTCGCCGACAAGGGGCTGCCGAAACCGAGCACCCGGGTCGTTGAAATGCACCGCCCTTCAACCACTTTCCTGACCGCGCCGGCGATCCTCGCCGCGGCCGGCCTGGCCTTCGGGTTGTGGCCCGCCGGGATGGACGCGGTGCTCGACGAATACGCCAACACCATGCCCGGCGGATCCGGCTACCACCTGGCCCTGTGGCACGGGTTCGGCCTGCCGCTGCTGCTGTCGGTGGTGGTGCTGGCCGTCGGCACCGTGGTGTTCTTCGGCCGGAACCGCCTGCCTCGCACCCGGTTCGCCTATCAGCCGCTGGGCAACGCCGACCGCATGTACGACGCGGTGATCCGCGGCCTTGATGTCACCTCGGTGCGCCTGACCGGCGAGACCCAGCGCGGCTCGCTGCCGGCCACCCAGTCGGTGATCCTGTCGACGCTGGTGGTGCTGCCCATCGTGATGCTGGCGCTGGGCGCCCGGGACCGCCCGGATTTCGCGTTGTGGGATTCCCCGCTGCAGGTGGTGGTCGGGTTGTTGATGCTGGCCGCCGCGATCGGCGCGACGGTGATGCGTAACCGTCTGGCCGCGGTGCTGCTGGTCGGGGTGACCGGTTATGGCTGCGGTGCGATCTTCGCCTTCCACGGCGCGCCCGATCTGGCGTTGACCCAATTCCTGGTCGAGACACTGGTTTTGGTGATCTTCGTGCTGGTTCTCCGGATCCTGCCGGCCGAGGCCGATGCCACCAACATCAACCGCCACCGGCTGCCGCGCGCCGCCCTGGCGCTGGCGGTGGGCGCCGCGGTCACGACGCTCGCGGTCTTCGCGATGGCCGCACGCAACGGGGTGGGCATCGCCGAGCTGATCCCCGACGCCGCCTACTACCGCGGTCACGGCGCCAACGCGGTCAACGTGCTGCTGGTCGACATTCGCGCCTGGGACACCATGGGTGAGGTCATGGTGTTGCTGGTGGCCGCGACGGGTGTGGCATCGCTGGTGTTCCGGAACCGGCGATTCGGTGCAGCGCCCCGCGTCAGCACGGCCGTCGGCCAGCCCGACATCGGTCCCATCGGGGCGTACAGCCCGGCCGTCGGCGACGTCACCTGGCTGCGCGGCAGTGAGCTGCGCGACCCGCGACACCGCTCCCTGGTGCTGGAGGTGGCGACCCGCGTCATCTTCCCGCTCATCATGGTCCTCTCGGCGTACTTCTTCTTCGCCGGCCACAACACCCCCGGCGGCGGCTTCGCCGGCGGGTTGACCGCGGGCCTGGCCCTCGTGCTCCGATACCTGGCCGGCGGCCGCTACGAGCTCGGCGAGACGCTGCCGCTCGACGCGGGCAAGATCCTCGGCACCGGTCTGGGCCTCTCGGCGGGAACGGCGGTCGCGTCAATCCTGTTGGGAGCGCCCGCATTGTCCTCAGCCGTTCTGCAATTCGACGTTCCGGTACTCGGTTCGGTCAAGATGGTGACCGCATTGTTCTTCGACTTGGGGGTGTATCTCATCGTTGTCGGTTTGGTGCTCGACATCTTGCGCAGCCTCGGCGCCCGCGTGGATGCGGAGCTGGCCCGATGACGACATTCCTGGTCCCGCTGATCATCATCGGCGGGCTCACCAGCACCGGCGTGTACCTGCTGCTCGAACGCAACCTGACCCGGATGTTGTTGGGGTTGTTGCTGATCGGCAACGCGGTCAACCTGTTGATCCTGACTGTCGGCGGCAAGTCGGGCAATCCACCGATCCGCGGGCGCACCAGCAACGGCGCCACCACTGACGCCGATCCGCTGGCCCAGGGCATGATCCTCACCGCGATCGTGATCAGCATGGGGCTGGCGGCATTCGTACTGGCACTGGCCTACCGCTCGTATCGACTGACCACGGTCGAAGAGGTCAGCAACGATCCCGAGGACACCCGGGTTTCGCAGCGGTCGGGCACTGACGAGGAAGTCATTCCGCCACCCGACCCCAACCGCGACACCGACGCGCCCGACGAACTCGATGCGCTGCCGGGATTCGAGGGGTCGAAGTGACGGCCCAGGCCCTGATCCCGTTGCCGGTGCTGATCCCGGCACTCGCCGCGGCCGCGACGCTCGTGGCCGGACGCCGTCCCCAGTTGCAACGACTCATCACCCAGTTCGCACTGACGGCCGTGGTCGTGGTGTGCGCGGCGCTGGTGTACCTGGCCGACCGGGACGGCACCCTGGTGCTGCACGTCGGCGGCTGGGGCCAGAGCGTTCCCGGCATGGGGCCGCTGGGCATCACCCTGGTGGTAGACCGGCTTTCGGCACTCATGCTCGTGGTGTCGGCCATCGTGTTGCTGGCGGTGGTCGCGTACGCCATCGGGCAGGGTATCCGCGACGGCGACCAACGCCAGCCGGTGTCGATCTTCCTGCCCACCTATCTGGTGCTGTCGGCCGGCGTGTGCACCGCGTTCCTGGCGGGTGACCTGTTCAATCTGTTCGTCGGCTTCGAGGTTCTGCTGGCCGCGAGCTTCGTCCTGCTGACCATCGGCGCCAGCGAGGACCGCGTCCGAGCGGGCATCTCCTACGTGCTGGTGTCGATGGTGTCGTCGCTGATCTTCCTGATCGGCATCGCGCTGGTGTACGCGGCGACCGGGACACTGAACATGGCCGAGCTGGCGTTACGCCTCGACGACATCCCGTCGGGCACCCGCACCGCGCTGTTCGCGGTGCTGCTGGTGGCGTTCGGCATCAAGGCCGCGGTGTTCCCGCTGTCGACGTGGCTGCCCGACTCCTACCCCACCGCGCCCGCGCCGGTCACCGCGGTGTTCGCCGGCTTGCTGACGAAAGTCGGTGTTTACGCGATCATCCGGGCCCATTCGCTGCTGTTCCCGGGTGGCGAGCTGGACAACGTCCTGCTGGTGGCGGGCCTGCTCACCATGGTCATCGGCATCCTCGGTGCGATCGCCCAGAGCGACATCAAACGACTGTTGTCCTTCACGCTCGTCAGCCACATCGGCTACATGGTGTTCGGTGTCGCACTGGCCAGCCAGCTCGGCATGTCCGGCGCGATCTACTACGTGGCCCACCACATCGTCGTGCAGACAACGTTGTTCTTGGTCGTCGGTCTGATCGAGCGGCAGGCCGGGGCGTCAACCTTGCAGCGACTGGGAGGCCTGGCCGCGGCAAGCCCGGTGCTGGCGTTCGTGTTCGTCGTGCCCGCGCTCAACCTCGGTGGTATCCCGCCCTTCTCGGGCTTCATCGGCAAGGTTGCGCTGCTGGAGGCGGGCGCCCAGAACGGTTCGGCACTGGCTTGGATCCTGGTGGCCGGCAGTGTGGTCACCAGCCTGCTGACGCTCTACGTGGTGGCACGGGTGTGGACGAAGGCGTTCTGGCGGGCCCGTGCCGACGCACCCGAGGGGCACCTGGCCGGGTCGGCACCGGCGGTGCTGCTCGACGACATCGAGGACATCGAGTTCGCCGACCGCGACAGTGTGGGACGCATGCCGATGGGAATGTTGGCTCCGACAGGCGTTTTGATCGCTGTCGGGCTGGCGTTGACGGTGGCGGCCGGGCCGATCTTCTCCTACAGCGAGCGCGCGGCGGCCGAAGTGCTGGACCGTGGACAATACATCTCGGCGGTGCTCGGGGGTGATGAGCGATGAGGTGGGTGCTGCTTCGGGCCTGGATCCTGTGCTGGCTGATGCTGGTGTGGGTGCTGCTGTGGGGCAGCATCTCCCCGGCCAACATCGTGTCGGGCTTTGCCGTTGCCGTGGTGATCACGGTGCTCCTGCCGCTGCCCGCCGTCCCTGTCGAGGGCCGGGTCCATCTGTTGTCGCTGCTGCGGTTGGTCATTCAGGTCGCCGTCTGGCTGGTGATGTCCTCGTTCCAGATGGCGTGGCTGGCGGTCAGGCCGGGGCCGCTGCCGGTCAACGCGGTGTTGCGGGCGCATCTGGCGATCAAGTCGGATCTGGTCCTGGCACTCGGCGTCAACATCATCAACCTGACCCCTGGGACCATCGTGCTGGAGATCGATCAGACGCGGCGGCTGATCTACGTACATGTCGTCGATGTGGGTTCCGACCGGGCGATCAACCGGTTCCACAGCCAGATCACCACGCTGCAACGGCTTTTGGTGGCGGCCTTTGAGCGCGAGTCGGACTGGCGCCCTGCGGCCAACAAGGAGGGCGCATGACGGACCAGCGAGAAGCGAAGGCGGATCGCGCATGAGCACCGTGTGGACGATTGCCGCGGTCATGCTGACCGCCGCCGCGGCCATCACGATGTTTCGCCTGCTGGCCGGGCCGAGCACCCTGGACCGGCTGGTGGCGCTGGACACTCTGGTGGCCGTCACGCTGTGCGGTATCGGCACCTGGGCGGCGTACAGCCTCGACACCACGGTGACCTACAGCCTGACTGCGTTGGCGTTGATCAGCTTTGTCGGTTCGGTGAGCGTGGCGCGATTCCGCGTGCCCGATACCGATGAACCGCGGCGGAAGTGGTTGCCGTGAACATCCTCGACATCGTCACCGCGGTCCTGATCCTGGCCGGGTCGACGCTGGCCTTGACCGCGGCGATCGGCGTGGTGCGGTTCGGCGACACCATGTCGCGGATGCATTCGGCGACCAAGCCCCAGGTGCTCGGGCTGTTGCTGGTGCTGGCCGGCGCGGCGATCCGGCTCCGGGGCCACGCCGATGTCGGCATGTTGATCCTCACCGGTTTGTTCACGCTGATCACCGCGCCGGTGATCGCCAACCGCGTGGGGCAACTGGCCTACCGTGAGCAGCGCAATCGGGAGAACCTGCTGACCCGCGACGAGATGGCGGAGTTCGAGGAGACTGAAGGCGATGGCCAGAACTGACGACGACAGCTGGGATATCACCGAGAGCGTGGGTGCCACCGCGCTCGCGGTCGCGATGGCACGCGCCAGCGAGACCGTCTCAGAATCCCCGTTGTTCACCGACCCGTACGCACAGATGTTCCTCGATGCGGCAGCAGCACGGGGGTGGCGCCCTCCCACCGGCGCGATGGCCCAGCGGATCCGCGCCATCGGGAATTACGCCGCGTCCCGCACCAAGTGGTTCGACGAGTTCTTCCTCGCCGCCGGCGCGGCGGGCATCCGTCAGTCGGTGATCCTGGCGGCCGGTCTGGATGCCCGCGCCTGGCGGTTGCCCTGGATCCACGACAGCGTGGTGTTCGAGATCGACCAACCGCAGGTGCTGCAGTTCAAGGAGGAGGTTCTGGCCTCCCACCGGGCTGTGCCCAAGGCCCGGCACGTCGCCGTCCCGGTCGATCTGCGCCAGGATTGGCCGAAGGCCTTGCAGGATGCGGGTTTCGACGCAACCGAGCCCACAGCATGGTCGGTCGAAGGGCTGCTGCCGTACCTGCCCGCCGACGCGCAGGACCAGCTGTTCGAGCGCATCACCGAACTGTCGGCACGGGACAGCCGGATCGCGGTCGAGGCGTTCAGCGCCGGGTTCTTCTCCGAGGATCACCTGGCTCGTCGCCGCGAGCGCATCGCGCAGATGCGGGCTGAGGCCGCCGAGGCCGGTGATGACATGCCTGACCCGGAACGCCTGTGGTTCGTCGAGGACCGCGCTCACGTCCCCGACTGGCTCAGCGAACACTGCTGGGACGTGGGGGCACTGCCCGCCGATGACCTGATGGCGCGCTACCACCGCTCCCTGCCGGCCGATACCACCGAGGGCATCATGTCCACGGAGTTCGTCGAAGGCGTTCTGCTCGAAAAATAGTCGGGATGACGGAGATTCGGCAGCCGAGTGGTTGCCGCTTCGACCGTGCTCACTCCGAAAGCTGGAACTCCACCATCGCGGTGACGGTGTCCACCGCTTCGCTGAGCACCTCGACACGTGCCGCCTCCGACGGCGCGGCCAACAGCGCGTAGCGGTCAGCCTGGCCCATGGGCAACCGAGTCGCCAAGGCGTACAAGCGGTTCTCCGAGTCGACGCTGGCCGACTCGACGATCTCGCGGCTGCGGATCGGTGTCCCGCGAGCCTCCCCGATCCGGTCCAGCAGCGCCACCATCCGGTCTTCCACGTTGCTGATCCGGGCGGCATCCGCCACACCGTCGGGATCGTCGGGCCACATCTCGATCTCGGCGCGCGGATACGGATCGTCGTCGAGCCAGCGCTGCACCCGGATTCGGTCACCCATCACGCACAGCAGTCGGTACTTGCCGACACCGAACTCCTGGCAGTCGACGATCTTGGCCAGGGCCCCGACGTCGCACCGCCGGTCACCGCCGCCCACCTCGCGGCCGGCCGAGATCAGCACGACCCCGAAAGACGGCTCCGACATGGCCATACAGTCGCCCACCATCGCCACATAGCGCGGTTCGAAGATCCGCAGCGGCAACTCCTGGCCGGGCAACATGGCCACTTCGAGTGGAAACATCGGTGAGACCGTCATGAGGCCAGGATCGTCCTCGCTCTTGGGTTGGTCAATGCGCCTGAGCCGGTAGCCTCGGATGATGCCACCGTCAGCGGAGCTTGAGGCAACCCGCACGCTGCTGTCCGATCCGGGGTACACCGACCTCGATGCGGTCGACCGCCAACTGATCGAATTGCTACAGGCCGACGGCCGCATTCCCTACGCTGAGCTGGGCCGCCGGGCGGCCATCACGGAAAAGACTGCACGCCGCCGTGTTTCGAGATTGCTGGACGAGGGCTACATCACCATCGCCGCCATCACCGATCCGGCGGTCCTCGGGTTCGGCTCGCTGGGGCTGGCCCTGTTGACCGTCGACGGCTCGCGCACGCCGGTCAATCTCGCCGCCGAGCTCGCCTTGCTGGCCGAAGCCGATTACGTGACGGCGACGACGGGGCCGTACGGGGTGGTGCTCGAGTTGGTCTGCACCGACCACCACGAACTTCACGATGTGGCCTTCGGCAAGATCGCGGCGCTGCCGGGGGTGCGCTCGGTCGAACTGCTCCCGTACCTGCGGCTGCACTATCAGCAGGCTCGGCTGTCCGGTGCGCTGGCCGACGGCGCGGTGCGGCCGCGTGCGCTCGACGCTATCGACCGCGCGATCCTGACGCGCCTCGCCGTCGACGGCCGCGCCGCCTTCCGCGACTTCGCTTCCGCGCTGGGCTTGTCCGAGACCACCATCCGGTCGCGCTACAGCCGGATGGTGGAGACGGGTGCGGCCCGGGTGATGTGCATCGCCAACCCGCTACGGCTGGGCTACCGCCACAGCAGCTGGGTGGCGCTCCGCACCGACGGCCGGGCCGGCGCCCAGAAGGTCGCCGAGGCGCTGACCCGGGTGGAAGGAGTGTCGTATGTGGCGCTGACGGCCGGTCGTTGGGATGTCCTGGCCGAGGTGGTGACCGCCCAGGGTGAGGACCTGCTCACTGTGCTCGACGAGAGCATCCGCGGGCTGGACGGGGTCACCGCGATGCAGGCCTGGCCCTACTTCACGGTGCACTACAGGGCAATTCATCCCCGAGACGTCAGCCCGGCACCTTTTTGTTGATCGCGTCGACCACGGTCGCGTCCCGGTCACCCAGCACGCACATGGCACCGATGAATGAGGTCCAGATGTACGGATTCTTCCTCATCCCCGGATAGCCGTTCTCCACCAGCAACTCGACCATGCCGAGCTGGGTCGCCTCATCCATCGACGCGTATTCCCGGCAGGTGGTCGACATCCCGTTGGGTGGCGGGGTGCTGGCCCCGCGACTGGTCCCGGGGGACGGGAAAACCGGGGTCGACGGCGACGCCGTTCCGCTCGGCCGGCGTGTGGTGGTGGTCGTGGTGGTGGAGATCCCGGTCTGATCCGGATCGGCCATCGGTGTTCCGGCCGTGACTGTGCTGCAGCCCGAGAGGGCGAAGCCCGCAACAACGATCCCCGTCACGATCCGCAGCCGCATAGCCCTCATCCTTACAGTTGGAGTTCACCGATCAGGGCGTCGACGACTGCGCGGAGGTCGCCGTCGTTCTCCTCGGCCACCCGGCGCTGCCGTTGGTACGAGCCGCCGCCGCGGTAGATGTCGGTCACCGCGGCGAGCTCATCAGCACACCCCAGCGACTTGGCAACCGGCTCAAGGTGATTCAGCAGTTCATCGAGATCCTCGGTGACCAACCGCTCGTTGCTGTCCGCGTCCAGGATGATCACGGCGTCCAGGCCATAGCGGGCCGCGCGCCATTTGTTCTCCTGCACATGCCAGGGCGGCATGGTCGGCAACTGCTCGCCCGCGTCGAGCCTGCGGTCCAGATCGACGATCAGGCAGTGGGTCAGCGCGACCAACGCACCGAGCTCACGCACATTCGACACCCCGTCGAAGATCCGCACCTCAACCGTGCCCAGGTGCGGTGACGGCCTGATGTCCCAACGAATCTCGTTGAGGTGATCGATGATGCCGGTCTTCTTCTGGTCGTGGACGAAGCCCTCGAACTCGGGCCAGGTCTGGAATTGGAACGGCAGGCCGGCGGTGGGCAACTGCTGGAACATCATGGCCCGGTTGCTCGCGTACCCGGTGTCCTCGCCGTCCCAGAACGGCGACGACGCCGAGAGCGCCAGCAGATGCGGGTACTGGTTGAGCAACGAGGAGATGATCGGCATCACCTTGTGCGCCGAGGAGATCCCGACGTGCACATGCACACCCCAGATCAGCATCTGCCGGCCCCACCATTGGGTGCGCTTGATCAGCTCGGCATACCGCGGCGCGTCGGTCAGCTGTTGCGCCGACCATTTCGCGAACGGATGGGTGCCCGCGCAGAACAGCTCCATGCCGCGGTCGTGCACGATCTTGCGCACGGGGCCGAGGGTGCCGCGCAGGTCGTCCATCGCCTCACCGGTGTTCTCGCAGATTCCGGTGACGATCTCGATGGTGTTGCGCAGCAACTCCTTGTGCACGTGCGGGGTCTCGCCGACCTCGGCGATCACCTCGGCAGCGCCGTTGCTCAGATCACGAGTGTCGGCGTCGACGAGAGCGAACTCCCATTCGACGCCGACAGTGGGCCGGGGCGACCCGGCGAAATCGATACGGCTGTCAGCCGGCGCCGATAACACCGCACGCCACCCGGCTTCCGGCGTCGCCGGTGGCCATGGTCGCCTGATCGGGACCAGGTGCGCCGCCGACAACCTGCTGGTACTTCTCCGGCGGGATGTTGGCGAAGTTGTCCGCCTTCTCGTGGATGATGATGGCGGTCTTCGTGCCGCCGAGCAGATCCTCGGCAGTGAACGCGTCAGTGGTGGTCACCAGCTTGCCCGAGCCGTCAGCGCGGACCTGCAGGGAGCTCAGGTCTCCGCTGGAGGGGTGCCCCGAGTGACCGGAAACCTGGAAATGGCCGCCGGCCGAGTTGAAGTCGCCGGGCGCGCCGCCGGTCGGGGCCACCGAGTTGGCCTCGCACTTACCGACCGAGTGGATGTGCAGGCCGTGGAACCCGGGTGCCAGGCGGCCGGGAGAGGTGGTCTCGACCGTCACGGTCGCGAAGCCGTCGGCGAACTGGAAGTCGGCCGTTGCCACGGACGTTCCGTCGGCGGTCTTGATCTCTGCGGTGAGGGTCTCTCCGCCACTGGTGCCCTGCGCGCCACTCCCGCCGTGCTCACCGGGAGCAGCCGATGGGGACGGCGATCCGGTCCAGATCGCCGGCGTGGTGCCGGGCGTGTCGGACGGCACCTGACCGGGAGGGCTGCAGGCGCTCAGCGCGACAACAGGGGCGGCAAACAGTATGGCAACACTGACGGGCTTCAGCATGGCCCAAAGCCTAGCCGGTGACTACTACGATCACGCCCGGTGGTTGCTCGAGAAGTTCCGGGCGCCGCGGTTCGACCGGCGCCTGGATCGCTTTGCCCACCGATTCGGCGGCTTCCTTCTCGCCCGGCGCCTCACCGAAGAACACCGTGGTGCCGGCGACACCCTCCAGCGTCAGGTTGCCGGTCTCGGTGACATTCCAGTGCGCCTCGCGCAGCCGGTTGGCCGTGGTCTCGGCCGCACCTGGGACATCGGAGATGTTGTACACGCGCACGTCGGCCTTGACCTCTGGTGCGGGTTCGGCCTTTGCCGAGGTCTTCGTGGTGGTCGTCGCGGCGGTCGTGGACACGGACGACGACTGATCCGAAGAGTCGTCGTCTGAGCCGAGCGCCTGGAAACCGACCAGCAGGAACACGACCCCGAGGAACAACAGCACCATGACCATGGCACGAAGGGGCAACCCGGAGGAGTCTCGCTGATTCATCGCCACCACTGTATCGAGCGAACCGCCCGATCCCTCATCGCGTGACCTTTAGGTAGTGATATCGAAGCCGAGCCGCCGCGCAGCCCGGGCCTTCTGCCGCGTGGCCCGCATCCGCCGCAGCCGCTTGACCAGCATCGGGTCGGCAGCCAGCGCCTCGGGACGGTCCACCAATGCGTTGAGCACCTGGTAGTACCGCGTGGCCGACATCGAGAAGAGCTCTTTGATGGCGTCTTCCTTGCTGCCGGAGTACTTCCACCATTGGCGTTCGAAGGCCAAAATATCGTGCTCGCGCCGGGTGAGCCCATCGCTCAGGTCAGAGTCGTCCCCGGATTGCTCAGTCCGCGCCATGGCGCCGTCCATATTGCTCCCTGGACCCTTCCGACACGTGAGAAATAACATCGCTGTGGTTCGGCGATTATTCAACCACGGCTTGCTGGGTCTGGGTGACACATAAACCCGCGAGTCGGCTCGCGAAGGACTTCCGCCTAAGATTCCCCGGTGGCCGTCGTACCAATTTGCATCGTCGGGGATCCCGTTCTGCACACGCCGACCGAACCGGTGCCTGTCGGCCCGGACGGTTCACTGCCCGCGGATCTGCCCGAACTCATCCAGAACATGTTCGACACCATGGACGCCGCGAACGGGGTTGGCTTGGCCGCCAACCAGATCGGTGTGGCCAAGCGGTTGTTCGTCTATGACTGCGCTCCGACCCGCGGCCACACGACGCGTCGCCGCGGGGTCGTCATCAACCCGGTGCTGGAGACCTCCGAGGTTCCCGAGACGATGCCGGACCCTGACGACGACGACGAAGGCTGCCTGTCCGTGCCGGGCGAGAATTTCCCGACCGGACGGGCCGACTGGGCGCGGGTCACGGGCCTCGACGCAGACGGTTCACCGGTCACTCTGGAAGGCACCGACTTGTTTGCCCGGATGCTCCAGCACGAGACCGGACACCTCGACGGATTCCTCTACATCGACCGCCTCGTGGGCCGCTATGCGAGGGCAGCCAAGAAGACCGTCAAGCGCAACGGCTGGGGTGTACCCGGTCTGTCCTGGATGCCCGGCGAGGTTCCGGACCCGTTCGGCCACTGATGCCGTCATTGCCCGCACTCGGATCCCGGGTCAGCCTGCGTTACCGGCTGCCCGCCGGGTCGGCCAAGCCGCTCACCGACGTCATCGGGCATCTGGAGCGCCTCGACCCGACGGTGCTGATCCGCACCAAGGACGGTGAACTCGTCGACATCTCGCCTGCCGACATCGTCAGCGTCCGGGAGTTGTCGCACGCACCGGTGCGGGCCTCCGAAATCCGTGCGCTCGAACACGCGGCGGCGCTGGCGTGGCCCGGCGTCGAGCAGCAATGGCTGGGCGGTTGGCTGCTGCGTGCCGGGCACGGCGTCACCAGCCGGGCCAATTCGGCGATCCCGCTGGGCGTGTCGGCACAGATCGCCGATCTGTCCGCGGTGCGCGACTGGTACCGCGAACGCAACCTGCCGGCGTGGCTGGCCTTGCCGGAGCGACTGCTGCCCATACGCACCCCTGGCATCAAGCCGGCCCGGGTGATGGTGCGTGAGCTGCCCGCCGCCGGCGCGCCTCGCCCCCCCGGTGTCACGCTGGCGCAGCAACCGGATGCGCAGTGGCTGGCGATCTACGAGCGCGAGGTGCCCGCCGACGTACTGACGGCGGTGGTCGACGGAGTGCTCACCTTCGCCACCGTGCCCGACTGCGCCGTCGGCCGGGGCGCCGTCACGACGGCCCCGGACGGCGCGGCCTGGCTGGGTATCTCGTCGGTCCGCGTCTCCCCTGCCCACCGCAGGCGGGGCCACGCCCGGGCGGTGTGCGAGGTGCTGCAGGCCTGGGGCGCCGAGGCGGGTGCCGGGCAGGCGTACGTCCAGGTGGAGGTCGACAACCACGCGGCCATCGCGCTGTACACCGCGCTGGGTTTCCGGCTGCACCACCAAACCCGTTATGTCGCGGCCGAGGACGTCCTCGGTTCGCGCTGACCGTAACCTCTAACCCCATGCGCCTGGCCACATGGAACGTCAATTCGATCCGAACCCGAGTGGACCGCGTGGTCGACTGGCTGGAACGTGCCGACGTCGACGTGCTGGCGATGCAGGAAACCAAGTGCACCGACGCGCAGTTCCCCATGATGCCGTTCGCGGCCCTGGGCTACGAGGTCGCGCACATCGGACTCAACCAGTGGAACGGCGTGGCCATCGCCTCGCGGGTCGGCCTCGACGACGTCGAGATCGGGTTCGCGGGACAACCGACCTGGAGCAGCAAACCGGAGGAAGAGGCCATCGCCGAGGCCCGCGCGCTGGGAGCCACCTGCGGCGGGGTGCGGGTGTGGAGCCTGTACGTGCCCAACGGCCGCACACTGGCCGATCCGCACTACGCCTACAAGCTGGATTGGCTTGCCGCCCTGCGGGATACAGCCTCCGGCTGGCTGAAGGACGACCCGGAGAAGCCCATCGCACTGGTCGGCGACTGGAACATCGCACCCAGGGACGAGGACGTCTGGGACATGGCCGCGTTCGACGGCAGCACGCATGTGTCCGAGCCCGAGCGGGCAGCGTTCCAGGCCATGCACGACGCCCAATTCACCGATGTGGTGCGACCTTTCACCGAAGGGCCGGGAATCTACACCTACTGGGACTACACCCAGCTGGCATTCCAGAAGCGCCGCGGCATGCGCATCGACTTCATCCTCGGCTCCCCCGGCCTGGCCTCGCGCGTCACCGGCGCCGAGATCGTGAAGGACGAACGACGCCCCAAGAAGGGCACCACCGCACCCAGCGATCACGCTCCGGTCGTGGTCGAGCTGGGCTGACGGCCTCGGCTATCGCGCCGACGCTGCGATGAGATCCACGGCCTCGGCCACGCTGTCGGTGCAGTGGAGCAGGGCCAACTCCGATTCGGAGATCTTTCCGCCGGGCAGCACCGTGTTGCGGATCCAGTCGATCAGCCCCGACCAGTAGTCGACACCCAGCAGGATGATCGGGAACTCGGTGACCTTGCGGGTCTGCACAAGGGTCAGTGCCTCGAACAGTTCGTCGAGGGTGCCGAATCCGCCCGGCAGGCACACGAATGCCTGTGCGTACTTGACGAACATGGTCTTGCGGACGAAGAAGTAGCGGAAGTTGATGCCGAGATCGACCCAGTGGTTGAGGCGCTGCTCGAAGGGCAGTTCGATACCGAGTCCGACGGAGTAGCCGCCGGACTCGCTGGCCCCGCGGTTGACCGCCTCCATCGAGCCCGGACCGCCCCCGGTGATCACCGCATAGCCCGCCTGTACCAGCGCGATGCCCAGTTCCTCGCCCAACCGGTACTCCGGCGAATGCGGAACCGTGCGGGCCGATCCGAAAACTGTGACAGCCCTCGGCATCTCGGCAAGGGCATCGAAACCGTCGACGAATTCGCCCTGGATCCGCATCACTCGCCACGGATCGGTGTGCACCCAATCGGTGGGGCCGCGCCGGCCCAGCAGGCGCTGGTCGGCGGTGGTGGTGGCACAGCGATCGCGGCGCAGTTGCACCGAACCGCTGATCTGAGGCTGGCTGTCGTCGTTCTCGGTCACGTCGGCTTGACCCCCACGGTGATGACGTCGGAGATCGGCGTCCACACCGGCCGGCGCACCCGGTGTTGTTCGGCCACCTCAAATCCAGCCGCCTCGAACAGCACGCGCATCTCCTTCTCGGTGGGACTGTGCGCAGGCGCACCCAAGCCGGCCGACAGGGCGTGCAGCGGCAGGAAGGTACGACGGGGGCTCATCGTCGTCACCGCCACCATGCCGCCGGGCGCCAGCGCCCGGTGGAACTCCGCGAGTGCGGCGGGCTGGTCAAAGAAATGAAAGGCCGATGTCGTCACCACCGCGTCCAGGAAGCCGTCCTGGAAGGGCAGTTCCTCGGCGGGGGCCGACTTCCATCGCACGCGGTCCGAACGCTTGCGCGCCTGGGCGAGCATGCCGTCGGACATATCGAGGCCGTACACCTCATCGGGTTGCAGTTCGCGCTGGATGCGATCGGCCAGGATGCCGGTACCGCAGGCGATATCGGCGATCGCACGGGCACCGCGCTCCTTCAGCTGGGCGATCACCTCATCCTGGGCGGGCCGGTACACCCACCGCTGGAGGCAGCCCTGGTCGTAGGCCGGTGCGGCGAAACTCCAGAAGCTCGTGATGGCGTCGTTGAACCCGCGGCGCTGTGTGGTGGTCACGGGCCCGAGTGTAGGTCGGCCCGCACGCTCGATGCCTGACGGCTACGACGGCTTCGCCCCGCAGTAGACCCGCGCCGGCTCGGGGAAGGCCACCGCGTTTGACCCTGAATCACAGACAGCGGGGTCGGTTGAACCGTCAACCCGCTTGACGATCTTGATGGATGCCTTCGGGTCGGAGCATTCCACCGCGGTGATGAGCTTGTCGTCGATGTTGAAGCACTCGCCTTCCGCGAGGTCGGGGATGAAGCAATAGGTGCGGGTCACGTCCATGAGCACGTTGTAGTCAGAGTCGGCCCGTTTGCCGTCCGGGCATGTCGCGGATCCGCCACCTTTGGACACCAGCTCGTAGATGGCGTCCGGGTCGCTGCAGTCGGTCGGGGTGAGGTCGCTGCCTGCCGTGGCGTACTGAACGCCGGTGAGGCACTCCCCCACCGCCAGGTCACCAGAGGCCCCGGACTTCGATGACCCGGAATCTGAGCTCGTGGTCGGCGCCGAGCTCCACACGGAACTGGAACTCGAGCTCGACTCCGACGCGCGGGTGGCCATCCGCCCCGCCAATCCCAACAGGCCGAGCACCAGCAGAATCACACCGATCACGATCAATGCCGTGCCGGACTTCTTGGGTGGCGCGCCGTAGGCCTGCGGGTAAACCGGCGGCGGATAGCCGGGCTGCTGCGGGTAGCCCTGTTGCGGGTAGTAGCCCTGTTGCGGATAGCCCTGCGGATACCCAGGTTGCGGATAGGCGCCCGGCGGGTACCCGGGCTGGCCACTCGGCTTCGACGACGACGAACGCCGAACCAGGCCGAGGATCAGCAGCAGCAGCCCCAACCCGGGGATGAGCAGCGTGCCGATGACGTAGCCCGCGGATTCTGCGGCGCTTCCGGCGGCGGCCAGTGTCTGAGCGACCATGGCGGCGAGTATCCCACGGGGCGACCAGAATCGGTTTGCTGACAGGCCTCTCAGGCCTCGTTGTCAGCCCCTGCCTCCGTGCCATAGCGGCCCGCGCTGAACATCGACGCCACCGCGCCGATCACCATCATCACGGCCGCGGCGCTGAACACCACCGTCAGACCCGAATGGAACGGCTCGGTGATCAGCTGCGGGAAGAATGTCTGCCCGGTGATCACGTCCGCATTCACGCCCGGCTGGTGCAGCGCGTCGTAGGGCGCGAGCAGTTCGGCCATCGGGTTGTAGCCCAGGAAGGCCGCGAACAGGCTGCCGACCGGCGGCTGGTTCGCCACGTCGTGGGCGACCGAGGCCGAAACACCTTGCTGTGTCAGGCCGGTGGTCAACGCCGCCGGCAGTGTGTTGGCCAGGCCGACGATCATCAGCGAGAAGAAGATACCGATCGACAGCGAGTTGCCGGCATTGAAGAAGGTGGACCGCACTCCAGAGGCCGCACCACGCTGATCGGCAGGCACGCTCGACATGATGGCCGCGGTGTTGGGCGCGGTGAAGATGCCGCCGCCCAGGCCGTTGAGGAACACCAGGATGGCGAACACCCAGTAGTCGAAGTTGACCGGAATCATCAGCAGCGCCACGAAGGTGGCCGCCATCAGCAGCATGCCGCCGACGGTCAGCGGCCGCGCGCCGATGCGGTCGGAGAGCGACCCGGCGATCGGCGCGGCGACCAGGAACCCGACGGTCACCGGCAACAGGTAGATGCCGGCCCACAGCGGGGTGGACTCGAAGCTGTAGCCGTGCAACGGCAGCCAGATGCCCTGCAGCCAGATGATGAGCATGAACTGCAGCCCACCGCGGCCCACCGAGGACATCAGCCCGGCCAGGTTGCCCATCCCGAACGCAGCCGACTTGAACAGCCGGATGTCGACCATCGGCGACGACACTTTCAGCTCGACGACGCAGAACGCCACCAGCAGCAGCAGGCCGACGGCGATGGAGCCCAGTACCCATGGGCTGGTCCAGCCGGTGGTGGAGTCACCGTAGGGCTGGATGCCATAGGTGATGCCGATCAGCAGCACCGTCAGGCCCAGCCCGAAAGTCAGCGTGCCGGCCCAGTCGAGACGTCCGGCAGTACGGACTCCGAGTTCTTTCAGGGAGCGGTAGCTCCAGATGGTGCCGATGATGCCGATCGGCACGCCCACCCAGAAGACGGCCTTCCAGTGCCATTCGGACAGGAAGCCGCCGATGAGCAACCCGAGGAACGACCCCGCGACGGCGGCCACCATGTTGGTGCCCAGCGCCATGCCGCGCTGGTTGGCCGGGAAGGCGTCGGTGAGGATGGCCGATGACGACGCCATCAGCATGGCGCCGCCGACGCCCTGGACGACGCGCCAGCCGATCAGCCACACCGCGCCGCCACCGAGTTGGAACGGGTCGAAGGACAGGGCGATCGCAGCCAGGGTGAACACCACGAAGCCGAGGTTGTAGATGCGGACCCGGCCGTACATGTCGCCGAGACGTCCGAACGGCACGACGAGCACCGCCGTCACCACGAGGTAGCCCATCAGCATCCACAGCAGATAGCTGACGTTGCCGGGGGCGAGCGGGTTCAGCCCGATGCCGCGGAAGATCGCCGGCAGCGAGATCAACACGATCGAGGCATTGATGGACGCCAGCAGGATGCCCAACGTGGTGTTGGACAGCACCACCCACTTGTAGAACGGGTGGTCGTGATCCATCCGTCTGCGCCGGTCGGCGGTCTCGACCTGGGCGGCGTCGTCGCCGCCCGACGGGTTGCTGAGTTCAGCTTCAGTCGTCATCTGGGGTTCGCATCTCGTATCGCTTCAAGGGCTCTATCCAGGGCCGTGAACGACCCAAAGTGTGCAAAACACATATATTAGCTATGCAAATCAAGCTGCGGCAACTCCAAGCCCCTATCCCCTTCACGGCGCCGTCTGCGCTAGGTTGGGGCTGCAAACCACACGCGGGAGTGCGCACGAGCGCGCTGAGAGGACGGGTAGGCCCGTCGACCGTACGAACCTGACCGGGTAATGCCGGCGTAGGGAGATGAAATGATGAGTAGTTTTTTTGACGCCTCCTCCAGTGGCACGGTCGACCCGTCGGTCACGATCGGTCCGATCACCGGAAGTACGAAGGTCTATCGCGAGATCGACCATGACGGCGCGACACTGCGGGTGCCGTTTCGCCGGGTGAACCTCACCAACTCCGAACATCTCGACCTGTACGACACCTCGGGTCCGTACACCGACGACGATGCGGCGATCGACCTGAACGCCGGCCTCGCGCCACGGCTTGGGGTGCAGAAGGGTCGCGGCACCCAGCTGCAGCGGGCCCGCGCCGGGGAGATCACCGCTGAGATGGCATATATCGCTGAACGCGAAGGGGTTTCGCCCGAATTGGTGCGCGACGAGGTGGCACGGGGCCGCGCGGTGATCCCGGCCAACCACAACCACCCCGAAGCCGAGCCGATGATCATCGGCAAGGCGTTCGGGGTGAAAGTCAATGCCAATATCGGCAATTCGGCCGTCACCTCCTCGATCGGCGAGGAGGTGGACAAGATGGTGTGGGCCACCCGGTGGGGCGCTGACACCATCATGGACCTGTCCACCGGGCGCAACATCCACGAGACGCGGGAATGGATCCTGCGCAACTCGCCGGTTCCGGTCGGCACCGTGCCGATCTACCAGGCACTGGAGAAGGTCAACGGCGACCCGACCAAGTTGACGTGGGAGATGTACCGCGACACCGTGATCGAGCAGTGCGAGCAGGGTGTCGACTACATGACCGTGCACGCCGGGGTGCTGCTGCGCTACATCCCCCTGACCGTCAAGCGGGTCACCGGGATCGTGTCCCGGGGCGGGTCGATCATGGCGGCCTGGTGCCTGGCACATCACACCGAGTCGTTCCTCTACACCCACTTCGAGGAACTCTGCGAGATCCTGGCCCGCTACGACGTGACGTTCTCGCTCGGCGACGGGCTGCGGCCCGGGTCGATCGCCGACGCCAACGACGAGGCCCAGTTCGCCGAGCTGCGCACCCTGGGCGAGCTGACCAGGATCGCGAAATCCCATGGCGTGCAGGTGATGATCGAAGGCCCGGGCCACGTCCCGATGCACAAGATCGTCGAGAACGTGCGCCTGGAGGAAGAGCTCTGCGAAGAAGCGCCGTTCTACACGCTCGGCCCGCTGGCCACCGACATCGCCCCGGCCTACGACCACATCACCTCGGCGATCGGCGCGGCCATCATCGCCCAGGCCGGCACCGCGATGCTGTGCTACGTCACGCCCAAGGAGCACCTGGGCCTGCCCGACCGCAAAGACGTCAAGGACGGGGTGATCGCCTACAAGATCGCCGCGCACGCCGCCGACCTCGCCAAGGGGCACCCGCGGGCGCAGCAGCGTGACGACGCGCTCTCGAAAGCTCGGTTCGAATTCCGCTGGCACGATCAGTTCGCGTTGTCGCTGGATCCCGACACTGCCCGCGAGTTCCACGACGAGACGTTGCCCGCCGAACCAGCCAAGACGGCGCACTTCTGCTCGATGTGCGGCCCCAAGTTCTGCTCGATGCGTATCACGCAGGACATCAGGGACGCCTATCCCGACGGCGTGCCCGACGACATCGCAGCGGGCATGGCCGCCAAGTCCCAGGAGTTCGCCGACCACGGCAACCGCGTCTATCTACCCTTGACGACGTGAACTACTTGCCGTTGACGCCCGCGGGTGACACCCCGCTGCGGGTGATGACCATCGCCGGGTCCGACTCCGGCGGTGGTGCCGGGATCCAGGCCGACATGCGGACCTTCGCGATGCTCGGCCTGCACGGCTGCGTCGCGGTCACCGCGGTGACCGTGCAGAACTCGGTCGGCGTCAAGGGTTTCCACGAGATCCCGCTCGACGTCGTCTCGGGCCAGATCTCGGCGGTGACCTCCGATATCGGCATCCAGGCCGCCAAGACCGGGATGCTGGCCTCCTCGGAGATCATCACCACGATCGCCGAGACCTGGCGGGCCGAGGGGCTGGCCGGAACCGTGCCGTTGGTCGTCGACCCGGTGTGCGCATCGATGCACGGTGATCCCCTGCTGCATCACAGTGCACTGGACGCGCTGCGAACGGAGCTGTTCCCGCTGGCCACGCTGGTCACCCCGAACCTCGACGAGGTCCGATTGCTGGTGGGCGTCGAGGTCGTCGACCAGGCATCGCAACGGGACGCGGCGCGCGCCCTGCATGCCCTCGGCCCACAGTGGGCGCTGGTCAAGGGTGGGCACCTGCGCTCGTCATCGGCAAGCCCGGACCTCCTGTTCGACGGCACCGACTTCCACGAGTTCCAGGCGCCGCGGGTCGACACCGGCAACGACCACGGTGCCGGCGATACCCTCGCCGCCGCGACGGCTTGCGCTCTGGCACATGGCTATTCAGTTCCCCAGGCGGTGGAGTTCGGCAAGGCCTGGGTGACCGAATGCATCCGCACGGCCTATCCGCTGGGTCATGGCCACGGCCCGGTGAACGCGCTGTTCCGGTTGCAGTCATGAACCTCGAGGCGATCGCGGGCGTCGCGCACGAGCCGGACGGGCCCGCGCAGGGCGTCGTCGTCCTCACCCACGGGGCCGGCGGTAATCGCGACTCGGCGATGCTGGTCAAGCTCTGCGACGAGTGGGCCTCCCGCGGCTGGCTGGCCATCCGCTACAACCTGCCGTATCGCCGTCGCAGGCCCAAGGGACCACCGTCGGGATCGGCGGCCGGTGACCAGGAAGGGATCGCCGAGGCGATCGCACTGGCCCGCACCCTGGCCGATGGTCCCGTGATCGCGGGCGGGCACTCCTACGGCGGGCGGATGACCTCGATGGTCGCCGCCGACGAAGACAGCGGGGCAGGCCCGGACGTGCTGACACTGTTCTCCTACCCGCTGCATCCGCCGGGCAAGCCGGAACGCGCCCGCACCGAGCATCTGTCCCGCATCACGGTGCCCACGGTGTTCACCCACGGCACCGCCGACCCGTTCGGCACGATCGAGGAGCTCACGGCCGCGACAGCTTTGGTGGGCGGACCGACCGAGCTCGTCGTCATCGAGGGTGCCCGCCACGACCTCGGATCCAAGCGCCTGGACGTGCCCGCCCTCGCGGTTGATGCGGCGTTACGGGCAGTCGATATCGTCGAACCATGACCTACCCGCCCGGTCCCCACGGCCCGCAGGGCCACAACTACCCGCCCCCGCCTCCGCAGCCGTATTCCACCGGTCCTGACCAGTTCTCGGCGCTACCGAAGAAATCCTCGGCGCCCAAGTGGGCGCTGCTGGGTGTCGTGGTGTTGGCGGCGATCGTGGTCGCCGCGGGTGCGGTGTTCTACTTCGCGCGGGACCGCGGCGCCACCGAGGCGAGCCAGGTCCGGTCGGGCGATTGTCTTACCGAGATCCCCGACAGCAGCCGCGTGCTGTACGTCAAGACGGTGAGTTGCGATCAGCCGCACAAGGGTGAGGTGTTCGCAGTGCTGCCACTGCCCGACGGGGCCTTCCCCGGCGACGCCGCGGTGGTCAAATACGCCGACAAGTGCGCGCCGGCACTCAATGAGTACGCCCCGGACGCCAACTCGGAATCCGGCATCCAGCTCTTCGTTTTGTACCCGACCGCGGACTCCTGGCAACGCGGCGACCGCAGCGTGACATGCATCGCTACCAGCAAGAATCCCCGCACCGGAAAAATAGAGTAACGCGCTACTCTAGGCCGCCCAGACCGCGCGGTCAGACACTCGACGCATGGTCGAGATCGATACGCGGACGGCCGCAGCCACCCTGCCGCTCGCACCGCGCAATCCCCTGTCCTACCGACAAACAATCAAGTCGATGCGGTCCTTCATCGAGGGGCATCAGCGGCTCCGCGACGCCGGAGGCCCCGTCAGCCGGATGGTGCTGGGCCCCCGGTGGCTGATCCCCCCGGTCCTGTTGGTCACCTCCCCGCAGGGCGCCCGGGATGTCCTGGGTCGCCGCGATTCGGTCGCCGATCGCGGCACCGCCATCAACATGGTCGAACTGCGCCGACTGATGGGCGGCAACCTGCTGAATCTGCCGCATGAGCGCTGGCTGCCGCGCCGGCGCACGCTGCAGCCGATGTTCACCAAGCGGAACGTCCCGCAGTACGCGGGGCACATGGCCGCCGCGGCGCACACGATCGCTGATGGCTGGCGCGACGGTGCGACCGTCGATCTGGATGTCGCGTGCCGGGCACTCACGCTGCGGGCGCTGGGCCGGTCGGTGTTCGGCGTGGATCTCGACGAGCGGGCCGATGAGGTGGGCCCGGCGCTGCGTACCGCCTTGTCCTGGATTTCCGATCGGTCGGTCCGGCCGGTCAACTTCCCGCAGTGGGTGCCCACCGGCGGCCAGCGCCGGGCCAAGGCGGCCAATGCCCGCCTGCATCGGCTGGGCGCCGAGATCCTCGCCGCCGTGCGGACCGATCCCGATAGGGACGCGCCGCTGGTGCGCGCGCTGATCGAGGCGCGTGACCCGGATACCGGCCGGCAGCTGACCGACGACGAAATCTGCGATGAATTGGTGCTTTTCATGCTCGCCGGGCATGACACCACCTCGACGACGCTGTGTTACTCGCTGTGGGCGCTGGGCCGCAACCCCGAGCTGCAGTCCCGCGTGCACGAAGAAGTCGCGGCGCTGGGCGACCGCACGCTGACCCCCGAGGACGTGCCGCTCCTCGAGCACACCGTGCGGGTGCTGCACGAGGCGTTGCGGCTGTGCCCGCCCGGCGCAGGCACGCCTCGGATGCTCAACGAGGAGGTGACGGTCGACGGCTACCGCGCCGAGGCCGGCACGATGGCGATGGTCAACTTCTATGTCATGCATCGCGACCCGACGCTGTGGGACGATCCGCTGACCTTCGACCCGGACCGATTCACCCCCGAGCGTTCGGCCGGTCGAAACCGTTGGCAGTACCTGCCTTTCGGCGGTGGTCCGCGGTCCTGCGTCGGCGATCACTTCGCCATGCTGGAGGCCACCTTGGCGCTGGCGACCATCGTGCGCGAGGTCTCCGTGACCTCCCTGCACGACGACTTCCCGGTGGAGACCCCCTTCACCGTCATCGCCGCGGGGCCGATCCCGGCCCGCATCACCAGAAGGAGTACGCCATGAAATTCATTGTGCACTGGACTCAGTCGCAGGCGAACTACCGGGACGGGATCGAGAAGTTCAAGAAGACCGGCGGCCAGGTTCCGGAAGGATCGACGATGCTCGGCCGTTGGTGGGGGATGAACGGCCAGGGCTTCGCCATCGTGGAGACCGACGACGCCAAGCTCATGTTCGAGTCGGTGGCCGAATGGGGCGAGTTCCTCACTTTCGACGTCACACCCTGCGTTGAGGACACCGAGGCCGGCGAGGTGATCGCCAAGCTGTTCTGACCTCCTGGCCAGTGCTGCCTGCCTTTCCGCCGGTGAGCAGACCGGCGCGCAGCTATGCTCGCGGTGCCGCCTGCTGAGCGGTGGTGCGGCGGGAAGGCAGGTAGCTGGCCCATGAGCACACCGTCCGACAACGCCTGGCCCGCGCTGCGGGTATCGGATTGGGAACCCACGCGCGACACCCTTCACATGTGGACGCAGATCGTCGGGAAGATCCGCCTGACGTACTCTCCGCTGCTCAACCACTGGTGGGAGGTCACGCTGTATGTGAGTCCGCGCGGCCTGACCACGTCATCGATTCCGTACCGAAACCGGCTGTTCGACATGGAGTTCGATTTCATCGACCACGTGCTCGCGATCCGCACGAGCGACGGCGGCTCGGGCAGCGTCACGCTGGCGCCCAAATCGGTCGCCGAGTTCTACGCCGAAACCCTGTCCGCACTCGATCAATTGGGCATCGAGGCACGAATCCACGCCCGGCCCAACGAGGTTGACCCCGCCATACCTTTTGCCGAAGATCGCCAGCACGCGTCGTACGACCCGCACGCCGCCAACCTGTTCTGGCGGCAGTTGGTACAGGCACACCGGGTGATCAGTGACTTCCGGGCATATTTCATCGGCAAGGCGAGTCCCGTGCACTTCTTCTGGGGTTCGTTCGACCTGGCTTGCACGAGATTCTCCGGCCGGCCCGCACCCGAGCACCCCGGCGGCGCACCCAACTGCCCCAACGGCGTGATGGTGGAAGGGTATTCGCACGAGTTGAGCAGTTGCGGCTTCTGGCCGGGCGGTGGCGAGGAGGGTGCGTTCTACGCGTACGCCTATCCCGAGCCGGAGGGATTCGCCGACTACCGCATCGGCCCGGACGCGGCCTTCTACAGCCAGGACTTCAAACAGTTCCTGCTGCCCTACGAGGCGGTGCGGACGTCCGCCGATCCCGACCGTGCGCTGACGGAATTCCTGCAGTCCACCTACGCCGCCGCGGCCGACCTGGCCGACTGGGACCGCGCGAGCCTCGAGTGCGATCCGAAGCGCTGGAGCTGACCTCTCGACAAAGTACCCGGTACCTGCGGTACTGTCTGCAGCATGAGCCCGGGGGAATACGAGGCAGTCATCGTCGGCGCCGGCTTCGCCGGCATCGGTGCTGCCATCCAGCTCAAACGGCTGGGCATCGAGGACTTCGTGATCCTGGACCGCGAGGACGACCTCGGCGGCACCTGGTATGTCAACCACTACCCCGGCCTGGCCGTCGACGTGCCCACCACCACTTACTCGTACTTCTTCGAACCGAATCCGAACTGGTCACGACTGTTCTCCACCGGCTCCGAGATCAAGCGCTACGCCGACGACGTCGCCGACAAGTACGACGTGCGCCGCCACATCCGGTTCAACACAACCGTCGAAGGTGCGCGCTGGGATGACGAGGCTTCGCGCTGGCGGGTCGCCCTGACGGGCGGCGAAGCGATCAGCGCGCGGTTCCTGTTCACCGCCACCGGATTCCTGTCCCAACCGCACACTCCCGACATCCCCGGCATCGCCGACTTCACCGGCAAGGTCATCCACACCACCGATTGGGACGACACCTACCGGCCCGACGGCCGCCGGATCGCGATCATCGGCACGGGGGCCACCGCCGTTCAGCTCATCCCGGAGTTGGCGAAGAAGGCCGCGGACCTGACCGTCTACCAGCGCACCCCGATCTGGGTCGTGCCCAAGATCGACCTGAAGTTCCCGCGGCAGGTACGCCGTCTGTTCGCCCGTGTGCCGGCGGCCCAACGGGCGATCCGCACCGTCACCGACACCATCTACGCGTTCATGGTCGACACCGCGGTGCTCAAGCACCGGTACTTCCGCCGGTTCAACATCGCCGCGTCCGACCTGGCCAAGCTGCACCGGTTCGCCTCGATCCGCGACCCGGAGCTGCGCCGCAAGCTGACCCCGGACTACGACTTCGGCTGCAAGCGCCCGACCTTCTCGAACGGCTACTACCGCACATTCACCAAACCGCACGTGCATCTGCAGGCCGACGGAATCGAGCGGATCGAGGCCGACGGCATCGTCAATGCCGACGGCACCAGAACGGCCATCGACACGCTGGTCCTGGCCACCGGGTTCGACCTGTGGGACGCGAACTTTCCGGCCATCGAGGTGATCGGGCGCGACGGCCGCAACCTCGGAAAGTGGTGGCGGGAAACTCGGTTCCAGGCCTATCAGGGCGTCTCGATGCCGTACTTCCCGAACTACCTGAGCCTGGCCAGTCCGTACGCCTTCCTTGGCCTGAACTTCTTCAACACGATGGAGTATCAGATGCGCCTGATGGACCGCCTGTTCGGCGAGGTCAAGCGCCGGAAGGCGACCACCTTCGAGGTCACCGAAGAGGCCAACAGCCTGTACCTGGACCGGATGACCGAAGCGCTGGGCGACTCGTTGTTCACCCTCGGAAACTGCGCATCGGCACGGTCGTACTATTTCAACCCGAGCGGCGAGGCAACGCTGCTCCGGCCGATGACGACCCGCCGGGCCGTCGCGGAAGCTTCACGATTCCCGTTGAGCGACTACACATTTGCCTGATCAGAGAGGATCACACATGGCAGAGGGCAAGAACTCCAAGCTGGTCAAGCTCGTCGGCCTCAGCGTGGCCGGCGCCGGTGTCTCACATTTCGTGAAGCCGCAGCTGTTCGAGTCGATCACCAAGCCGGCGTTCCCCAAGGACACGCAGAAGCACATCTACACCAACGGTGGCATCGAGACCGCGATCGGCCTGGGCCTGCTGCTGCCCAAGACCCGCAAGTTGGCCACCATCGGCACGCTCGGCTACGTGGCCTACCTGGCCGGCAACGCCGTCCGTAACCGGTAGCGGCCCAGCAGGGTCAGATCGATCAGGACCGCGACGACGGCTCGGGTCTGCTCTGAATTCTCGTAGTTCATGAGCCGGCCCAAGTCGATCACCAAGGCCATCGCAGCATGAACCGCGAAGCGCGCCTGCCCCGCACTCCACCCGGGGCGTACCGGCATGACAACCTCGACCCACGATTCCACGGCCGCACGTTGCAGGTCGCGCAGGATCTTCTGGTCGGCGGGCGTCATGTTCAGGCGCTCGGTGTAGTAGACGTAATCGAGCTCCGGGCGGTCGAACGATCGGGCCACGTAGTCGTCGATGAGGGCACCCAGCGCCTGTTCGGGGTCCGACACCGCGCCGAGGACCTCCGACATGTCCGCCGACAACCGGTCGGCGGCGCGCCGGAACCCGGCGGCCAGGATGTCGGATTTGCCGGAGAAGTATCGGTAGATCCCCGAGGCGGGCATGCCGACCGCGGCGGCGATGTCCTCCATCGTGGTGTCGCGGTAGCCGTTCCGGTTGAACAGCCGCATCGATTCGGTCAGCAGCGCTTCGTATTTCGTTACGCTCGCGGCAGCGGGGGGCGTCGTCACGGCATCGGCCGGCCCGGGGAACTCGGGCAGCTCGGCTGCCAGCATGGTGTCGCAGATATCGGCGAGCAGCTCGCGGATCTGACCGGCAGGCAGTTTGGACCGATGATCGACGACGCTGCCGATCACGCCGAGCACCGCGGTCGACAGGGTCCAGCGGGCCCGCGAGCTGAGTTCGGGCCGCAGTTCCATCAGCGGCCGGTGAATCCGGCGGTGCACGGTGCGTACCTGCGCATCGAGGATGCTCTGGTCGTCGCCGCGCAGATAACGCGCCTCCCAGCGGTAAAGCCCGCCGGATTCGCGGTTAACCAACGCGGTGTCGCTGAGCGCCGCTACGAGCCTGCGCAACTGCTCACCCGGGTCCCCGTCGGGCTCGTCGGCGAACGCTGTTCCGTCGACGAGTTGCTGGCTGAGGTTCAGTACGGCGTCGCGGAACAATTCGTACTTGCTCGAATAGTGCCGGTACAACGCGGCCGCCGAGATCCCGACCCGCGAGGCAATGGCCTCCATGCTCACGCCGTGATATCCCAGCGCGCTGAAAGACTCCGCCGAGGCCCGCGCGATCTGGGCCTTTCGGTCTTTCGGACGGCGTCGCACACCATTGGCACCACTGTCGATCGACCGGGGCGAGATGCGCGCCATTCCGTCACACTAACCGACCGAACAGCCGGGTCAAAATGGTAGTTCGGCAGAGAATAGTCATTAACATAGACGGCAATAAGTTCGGATGGGGGTCCAGTGCTCGTCAGGTTGCGGAGGTTGCTGGCCTATCGCGTTGCACTCGGCGAACTGATCGTCGTAGCCGTGGTGCTGGGTGTGCCGTAT
Organism: Mycolicibacterium nivoides; assembly: GCF_003855255.1. Lineage (NCBI taxonomy): Bacteria > Bacillati > Actinomycetota > Actinomycetes > Mycobacteriales > Mycobacteriaceae > Mycobacterium > Mycolicibacterium nivoides. The sequence continues at coordinate 5,462,185 of NZ_CP034072.1, forward strand.
CTGCTGATCGGCACCTTGTGGTCCGGCACGCACACCGACCACCTGCAAAAGATGGGCGGCCTCGACGCGGTGGTGTCCTTCCTGGGGGCGATCGTCTCGTGGCCGGTGTTGTTGTTCACCGACGTATGCATGACATGAAGGGGGAACGGTGAGTTATCGCGCCGTGTACATCGGAATCGCCGGAGCAGTGGTGCTCGGCATCGGGCTGTATCTGCTGAGCCTGCCGGTCTATCTGGACGACTTCGACAAGTTCGGCATGCAGATCCCCTGCGGCTCCGGGTACGGCGCGCACCTCGTGCAGGCCGGCGCCGCCGGCCAGGAGTACGTCGACAAGTGCGGTTCGGCCCTGATGATGCGCCGACTCTGGACCATCCCGGTGGCCGCACTCGGCGCGCTGGCCTTGGTCGCGGTGTTGTTCCGCGCCGCAACGTCTTCGGCCCACGAGACGCTGCTGCCGAAACGCGACACGCACTAGGCACCGCCTTCCTCGTCGAGGTTCGTACTTGTCGGTGGTCGAATGTATGTTCGATTCATGGAGACGGGTGCGGTCCAGGCGGTGGCGGGGTTGCGGGCCGCTTTCGACGCTTTCGCCGCGTGTGACATCGCCTCGTTGACCCGTGCCGAGTTGGTCGCGGTGCTCGACGAGTACGAGACCCTGACCTGTCAGCTGCCCTCAGTGGGGCACCGACTGCTGGCCCAACTGCAGACCGACACCACCCCACGGGAGTTGGGCGCCAAGTCGTGGAACGAGGTGCTGCGCATCCGCTGGCGACTGTCCACCACCGAAGCCGGCCGCCGGTTGGGTGAGACCGCCGAGCTGGGGCCACGCCGCACCTTGACCGGGGAACCACTACCGGCGGTGTTGCCGGTGGTCGCCGCCGCGCAGGCCGCCGGGCTGATCAACGCCGACCACGTCAAGGTGTTGCGCGACGCCGTCCATCAGCTACCGGGCTTCGTCGACACCACCACCCGCGAACAGTTCGAAGTGGACCTGGTGCGGGTCGCCGTCCGCGTTGGCCCCAAGGAGCTCAACGACACCGCGGAACTGCGTTTGTTCCTGCTCGATCAGGACGGACCCGAGCCCGACGACACCGAACGCGCCCGCAAACGCGGGCTGTCCCTGGCCAAACAGGGACGCGACGCGATGACAGCCCTGACTGCCAACCTGACTCCTGAAGCGGCTGCGGTGTGGGAGGTCTTGTTCGCGAAGTTCGCCGCGCCCGGCATGTGCAACCCCGACGACGAGCAACCCTGCACCCACGGCACCCCCACCCAAGCCCAGATCGACAACGACCACCGATCATTGGCCCAACGCCAACACGACGCCCTGCACGTCATCGGACGCATCGCGTTGATGAGCGGCGATCTGGGTCAGCTCAACGGATTACCGGTGTCGGTGGTCATCCGCACCACCCTGCAAGACCTGGAATCGCGCGCCGGGATCGGCGTCACCGGCGGCGGCACCAAGATTCCCATCAGAGACGTCATCCGTATGGCATCCCACGCCAACCATCACCTGGCCGTGTTCGACAAGGCCACCGGATCGGCGCTGAACTACTTCCGAGCCCGCCGCACCGCCAGCCCCGCACAACGCATCATGCTGATCGCTCGCGACGGTGGCTGCACCAAACCAGGCTGCACCGTCGGCGCCTACGGCTGCCAGGCACATCACGCAGACGCCGACTGGCGCCACGGTGGCTACACCAACGTCGACAAATTGACCCTGGCCTGCGGACCCGACAACCGCCAGGTCGATACCGACGGCGGCTACACCACCACCATCAACGAACACGGCGACGTCGAATGGCGCCCACCACCAGCACTGGATCACGGCCAGAACCGCATCAACTACCACCACCGTCCCGAACTGCTGCTCACCCCACCCGACGAAGCCCCACGAGGATTCGAACCCGACCCGGACCTCACGCCCGAACCGGAGCCCTACCCCGAGTGGAACCTGGAATGGGACCCCGAGTGGGACCCGCAGTGGGATGCCAAGTGGAACCCGCAGTGGGACAACGACCTCGACCAAACCACATCCCACGCGGATCCCCTCTGGTGGGACACAGACCCGTCCACCACAAACCCGCTACACCCAGAACTGGCCGATCCCCGACTCCCACCCGCCTGGGCCCTACTCGACCACCCCGACCCATGGGAACGCATCGGCAACGACCGCGCCGGCGGAGGCAAGGGAGTACGCGGGCCCTAGCTGGGCATTACATCCGGGGCCGTCGAGTTGGTCCCTAGATCGGGGTGAACGACGAGATCAGCCAATTCCCATCGACTTTCGTGAGCCCGACCTTCACGGCACTGGCCGCCTGTGCCGGTTCGGGGTTGTCGCGGCTGGTTGTCGCCTGGTTCAGGTAGACCAACACCTCCGCGGTGTCGGACTGCACGGTGATCGGTGCAGCGCGAACCACCGAGGCGGTGGCCCGGATGTCTTTCTGTTTGGCCGCCGGCGCCACGAACTTGTCGGCGAACTCGCTGTAGTACGCCAGGAAATCACCGGTCAAACGGGATCGCGCGTCTGCAAAGTCCTTGTCCAAACTGTCTGGAGCGTAGGACAACAACGCCACCGAACCGTCGGACGCCGCGTCGATGACCGTCGTGGACGCCCTGGCATTCCCGTGATCCACGCGGTACACGCCGAAATAGAGTGCTGCTGCCGAACTGGCCGTGGCCAGCAATACACAGACGACCGCGATCGGGCGCCATCGCCGGGAAATGCCGTGGATCCACCGCTCCTGGGGATCGGAACCCTCGTCAGTGACGGCCTGCTCGGCCTCAACCTCGGTGACGTCGTCGGTGTCTGACTCCTCGGTGATCGATTCACCGTCGGCTGTGCTCTCGGTATCTGCTTCAGCTGTGCCTGTGTTCACGGGACGAACTCCACCTTCGACATCTTGATCTGTTCCCCGTCTTTGACCATGGTGAGGCTCAAGCGCCAGTTGCGCGGCTGCTGATTCGCCCCGGCCGAGTTGCTGACGGTGGTGGCCGTACCGACGAGGACGACTGCGGAGTCCGCATCCATCGACTGCACCGCGGAGGCCTTCACGGTCGCCTTCGTCGTCGCCTTCGAGTCCTGCGCCGCTTTCACCAGATCCTCTGCGGAGGACTGGATGTCGTCCTTGAACTGGCCGATCGAGTTGTCGAGGATCTGCCGTACGTTGTCCTGCGCCGTGGCACTGTCGATCGACATAAGGGTGACGGCGGCTTGCGATGCTGCCGCCGAGAACTCCGCGCGGCGCTGCTGCTCACGGTCAGCCTGCTGGTGGTACCAGATCATGTATCCACTTGCCGCCAGCAACGCCCCGCTGACCAGGATCGCCACGCCGGCGAGCAACGTCGCCAGTCTCGGACGCCACCTGCGCTTTGTGCCCCTGGCCGACGGCTGGTCCACGTCAGCGTCGCCTTCATGCTGATCCAACAACTCCAGATCGCCGTCGCTCAACTGCGTGTCTACGTCGTCGGCCGGTTCGAGCACGGCCGTCTCAGTTTCCTGGTCGGAGCGGCTGAGTAACCGCATAGTGCACCTCCGGTTGGTCTCGGCCAATCGCGGATGGCATCAGTTACCGCTGTCGCCCTCATGGCCGATGTGACTGCTGCCACACGCTAATGCGGCCGAAGTTCGCATCGCCGCGGCTGTCCCACCCAGCGGACAAATCCGTGGCTGCCGAACTCGTGCCTCACCAGTTCCGCAGCGAACACAACGCCCCTTTGGGGCCGGCCGCACGGTCGACGACGACTCCGTCGATCGCCATTTCGCAACTCAGGGTCCGCGGCGTTTGCGGAGCCAACCCGCCGGTGCTGACGGTGACCATCGCCCATTTCATCGGATCGGCGAGCATGACCTCGCGGATCCAGGGCTTGCCCGGTTCCAGCGTGAGATCGTCCTTGGGGCTGAACTCGTACGGATTGTGGCTGTAGTCCGCCCATGTCGGCGGGTCGACCTCGCGGAAGTAGATGCCGACGGTCGTCGGCTCATCGGCGGTGACCGTGTAGGTCACGCGGTGCATCATCGGGTCCTCGTCCGCGTGCGCCGGTATCGCCAGGGGAAGGCACGCACCGAGGGCGCCGGCGAACATCGCGCTCAGCGCGACCGCACGCTCAGAGGTCGCCACGAAGCCACCTGCTCGATCCGTCACTGGACACACAACTCAGGAAGAGTCCGTCGGGCGCCTGCGCGACGGAGTTCTCGAAACCTGTGCATGGGGAGTTCTCCTCGCGAATGCCTTTCAGCGGCGGCGACCGGAAGTACCGCGGCTCGTAACGGCGCGGCGACCCGCAGAAGACAAGCCGGCCCCACGAGGTGGTGCCGAAGACGTAGTACGCCGTATCCGAACACGGCGCGCCTAGCACGACGCCGCCGGCCATCCCGGGTACGCACGAGGGTTCACTGCATCCGGCAGGTTCTGCCCTGGCTGGGGCTGGGGCGGTCAGCGCCGCCGCGACAAGCAGCCCTGCCATGGCTGCCACCGGTATCCGCACGTACGACACTGTGGCACGGCTGAATCCGCTTGCCACCGAATGGCCCACTAGGTGGGACATTCTCCGTCAAATCAGCAGCGGAAGTTGCACAGTGAACACTGCCGCGGCGACCGCCGGTGGCCGGTGGACAGAGGAGTTTGGGTCATGCGGGTGTCGACGGCATTCATTGGGGCAGGGGTGGTTACCGCCGCTGCGGTAGCCGGCTTGTGCAGCCCAATCGCCGACGCGTCCCCGAGCTGGGGTCTCAACGGTACCTACGTCGCCACGTCGAATGGCGAGTGGGCCAAGACAAACGACATATTCCACGACGAGGCCAGCATTCGCGGCACCTGGACCATCTCCACGACATGCAGTTACCCGAGCGAGTGCACCGGCACGGTCGACACTGATTGGGGATGGAGCGCACCCATCTACAAGAAGAGCGGCGTCTGGTACGTCAAGAAGACCGTGGACAACTGGCAGCCGTGCGGTGACGGCACCGCGGGCCCGGGTCTGCAGGTGTACCGCTTCTTCCCTTCGAACGCGGACGCCACCGCAACCGATCCGGCATCGACGACGCTTCTGGGCGAGGATTCGACCACCGGCGTCAGCGGATCGTGCGGCAGTAGCCGGGTCGTATTCATCACGATGCCGTTCAAACTGGTGAAAACGGCCTGACCGGACAGCTTTTCAGCTGCCCGGTCAAATCCGGCACCAAGACCCCGCGATGGAATCCATCGCGGGGTTTTCTCGGCTCAGGTGGTGAAGAGGTCTTCCCACGTCCTGTCACCGGAACGCGGCACAAGGTCCGACTGCCGATACACCTTGCCGTCTGGTGTGACGTACCGTCCCGTACGCGGGTCGTAGGTGGCAATCGCGACCGACGGGCCATCAGATCCATTGGGGGAAAATGCACTCGGCGCCATGGCCGGTGCATCAGGGGTCGGCGGAACATCAGCCACTGGCGAATCCACTTGCGGCGCCTCGGCCGGCGGTGCGCCAGGTGGCGGCGCCTCGCCTGGTGGCACCGCCACCGGCGGAAGTGGCGTGCCCTCGATCGGGCCGTGGATGAACTTGTCATGATCGACACGCGAATCCGGCGCGATTCCCTGAGCAAGCAGATTGGGATCGATCGGGTAGGGACCGAGGGAGTGCTGGCGCATCGCCAACGGCTCGTAAGGTCGGTCGCTGTCGCAGATTTCGACGGTGGGAGCGCGTTTTCCGGGTTTCCCCATGCATGGGTAGTTGCGCGCTCCGCGGACACCGATCGGCGAGTCCTGCGGCAGTTTGCAGTACAGCCCGTCAGGGGTGTCGATGTCGCTGGTGTCCTCGGGAGAACGCCACGCCGACGGCGGCAGGAATCCCACGGTGCAGGCCGGCGGATCGCCGATATTGAGGGTGAAGTCACCCAATGACATTCCAACTGGGTTGTTCTTCGGCGCACCGTAGGACTGTGTGGAGGCAACGACTGGGGGAAGCAGCACCAGTAACTGCTCCAGGGAGGGGTGGTAGGTCACCCCGACCTGGCCCAGGCTGGTGAGGTTGGCCAGCAACAGCGGCAACGTGGGTTTGACTTGATTGAACAAACGGGATGCTTCGTCGGCGGTCCCCGGTCCGTCCTTCAGCAGAGTGCGCACATGGTGGTCGTCGTCGGCGACCTGCTTGGTGATTCCGGCCATGCTGCGAGCCCAGGTGCGGATCGCATCGACTGATTCGGCCTGCCCGTCGAGTAGCGGCGCACCGTCATCGATGAGCGCACGAGACTGATCGGAGGCAGCGTTCGCCTCGGAGATAAGTCTCGACGAGGAGTCCAGCAATGCCCCCATGTCGTTTCCAGTGCCGTTGAAGGCCTTGAAGGTTTCATCGAGCAGCGGGCTGATCTTGTCCTTCGGGATGCTGCCCATGAGTGAACTGACCTGATCGAGCATCGGCCCCACGGCTTGAGGGATCGATGCATTCGATGCCGGGATCACAGAGCCGTCATGCAGATACGGTCCGGAGTCGTTGCGGGGCTGCAGATCGACGTACTGCTCGCCTACTGCCGACACGCTCAGAACCGCGGCATGCAGGTCCGCGGGGATCTTGGGTGACGTGTTCAGCGACAGTGTAGCCACAGCTCCCTCACGGGTGGGCCGCACTTCAGTGACCTTCCCCATCTGTACGCCGCGGTAGGTGACGTTCGAGAACTGGTACAGCCCACCGGTTCCCGGCAGTTGCAGAGTCACCGTCATTCGCCCGATTCCCAAAAGGGTCGGAGCCTGCAGATAAACGATGCACATCAGGGCCATGCCGATCACCGACGCCACCGCGAAGATGGCGAGTTGGATTCGGACAAAACGGGTGAGCATCAGTTGCCACCTCCGTTCGGCTCTGCGGGGTCAGAAGGTGCCAGTACGGCAGTCGATTCGGGCTGCGGTTCCGGTGCGGGCACCGAGGCCGGGTCGGCCGGTGCCGGGTCGACAAGCGGCGGCATCGTGGCCACCGCCGGCGGTGTCGGAGTCAGCGGCATGTTCAGGGGATCCTTGGTGTAGTTCGAGAACCAGGGATCGCCGGGCGCCGGCGTCAACGGCAAGCCCTCCTGGCCCCACCGGGTGCCCAGGAACAATCCCCTCTTCAGCCGCGGAACGGTGAAATCGAAGGTGATGAACTGGTTGAGGTAGTCCCCGCGAATCGCCCGGTCGATGAAGTTCTGCGGATAGGGGAACGCCGGCGCATAGGCCAACACGGTGCCCAGATTCGGGCCGACATCCGCCAGCGCTTTGACCGTCGGCTCGAGGTTGCGCAGGTTGGTGAGTAGATCGTCCCGCGTGGCATGGACAAGGTTGGTTGCGGTATCGCTGAACCGGCCGAACTTCTCCAACGCCGTGGTGATGCGGGGGCGTTCCTTGACCAGGATGTCCAGTGCCGGCGGGATCCGTTGCAGCGCGGTGGTGATCACCTCCTGCTGTCCGGACAGCGTGCCGGCCAGCCGGTTCAGTGCGGTGATCGAGGCGTTGATGTCGTCGCGCTGGTTGGCGAACATCCCGACGATGTTGTCGAGCTGGGTGAGGAGATCGCGGATCTTGTCTTCCCGACCGCCCAGCGCTGCGTTGAATTCGGTGACCAGGTCGCCGATCTTGCCCAGTCCGCCGCCGTTGACGAGCACGGACAGCGACGACAGGGTCTGTTCGGTCGACGGATATGTCGAAGTCTGATTGAGCTCGAGCGTGGCTCCCGGTGCCAGCCGCCCGGACGGCGGTTGCCCCAGCGGAGGATCGAGTGCGATGTGCATAGAGCCCAGCAGGCTGGTCTGCCCGACGGTGGCCACCGCGTTGGCCGGAACGACGACGTCCGGCTTGACCGAGACCTCTACGTCCGCATGCCAGCCTTTGACCACCATCCGCGAGACACTGCCCACGATGACGTCACTGATCATTACCGGCGAATTCGCTTCCAAAGTACCGATATTGGCGAGTTCGACGTGATAGGTCGTAGCGTCAGCCCCACGCCCGACGGTGCCCGGCAGAGGCAGCGAATTCAACCCGTGGAACGCGCAGCCGGTCAGCGTGGCCACCGAACAGGCGACTACCGCAGTCAGCCGCGTCAGCGACAGCCGAGTGATCAAGGGGTGCCTCCTGAGGCCGGCGGTTCGGGAGCCGGTGCAGCTTCAGCTGGAAGCAGCATGTCCCGCAATGTCTTTGGAGCTTGCACTGGCGGATCCGAGACGATCGGCGATCCCGGGTACGCCGCTGGAGAGGTGTTCGCAGGCAATCCGTTGGGTGCGTACGACCCAGGCGGACCCGGGGGTGCGCCCCATCCGGCCGGCGGTGCCACGTCATTGGCGCCGGTGTACGCCGAAACGGCCGGCGGTAGATCTTCGTATGGCTGCGGACGTCCGCCTGCCCCGCCGGGTGCGAGGTTGGGGTCGGTATACACCAGGTTCTCCGGGCTGGGCGCCTTGCGGAGGTAGGCGTTGAACGGCATCGGTAGGTAGTTGAAGTTGATCAGTGAGAGGGCCGGCCCGAGATACTGGGCGCAGAGCTTGGAGGATTCAGCAGCGGTGGCATTCTTCACCGCCGAGATCGCCGAGCACACCACCGAAACCGGATCGGCGAAGTTCGACAACGCGAACGCGCCGACGGCGGTGCCGCTGTCCGGGTTGTAGATGTTGTAGCCGTTGGCGATCGCGTTGGGCGCCACGTGCAGAACATTCTCGAGTTTGGCCTTGTTGTCCACCAGATTCTGGGTGACGTTGTTCAAGCGCTGAAGCTGCTCGGCGGTCTGGTCGCGAGTACCGGCGATGAAGCGCCGAACGTTGCCGACAGCGTCCGCCAAGTTGGTCAGGGCGCCGTCCAGATCGGAGCGGCTTTCGTCGACCACGCTGGTGACATTGGCGAGATGCCCCTGGAATTCCACGATCTGGGCGTTGCTGTCTCGCAGCGCCGTCACGAAGACCTGCAGGTTCTTGATGATGCCGACGACATCGCCACTCCCCTGACCCAGAATCTTCGCGACACCGGACAACTGGCTGATCGCCTCGTGCAGCTTCTCGCCATTGCCGTTCATGGCTGCGGCGGCACTGTCGACGAAGCGGCTCAGCGAGGTGGCCGACGCGCCGTTGATCGGCCCCAGATCGGACGCCAATCGCATCAGCTGGTCCTTGACCTGGTCCCACTCCACGGGCACCGCGGTGCGCTCAACCCCGATCTGCGCACCGTCGGCCATCGTCGGGCCGGTGTCCTCGTAGGCCGGCGCCAGCTGGACGTACCGGGCCGCGACCAGGTTCTGCGCCATGAGGATTGCCTTGGCATCAGCCGGGATCTTCACGCCGTGATCGACGGCGAGGGTGATCCGCGCCTGCCCACCTACCGGTTCGATGCTCTCGATGGAGCCGACTTTGACGCCTGCCACCCGAACCTCGTCGCCCGGGTAGATCGCGGTGGCAGAGGTGAAGTACGCAGTGATGGTGGTGGGCTTGAAGGCAGTCTGCCGCACTATCATCACCGTGCCGGCCAGGGCCAGCACGGCCAGCAGCACCAGCACGGCGCGGCTGATCCGCTTGCGGTTACGGGCGATCATCGACTTCCTCCAGGAATGCCGTTGTGGGGCCAGGGGAATTCGGCGCGCGGTCCGGCATTGTCCGGCGGTTGGCCGGCGTTGGTGCCGCGCCGGAATCCGAATGCGTAGTCGAGGAAGGGCTGAAGAGTCTGTGCCGGTAGGAGGTTCCCGACGAAGGCGTTGTAATACCAGCCGTTGTTCACCGATTCACCCTGGGTAACCTGGTATTTGGCGAGGCCCGCCAGTGCGCCCGCGATGTTGTCGCGGTTCTTCTCCAGCATCGCCGACACCGAGTTGAGCTGCTTGAGCGTGGGCGCGAGCTCTTCTTCGTTGTCGCGGACGAGTCCGGAAAGCTGCTGGGACAGTGCCGAGGTATTGGCCAGCAGGTTGACGATCGCGTACCGGCGCTGGTCGAGAACCCCGGTCAGCGCGTTCGCATCCAGCAGCAGGGTGTTGACCTGCTCGCTGCGCTTCGACAGGATGCCGGTCACGTCGGCGGCACTCTTGAGCAGGTTGGACAGGGACTCGTTGCGGCTGTTCAGCGTCTCCGACAGCCGGGACAGCCCCTCGAACGTCGGCCCCAGCTGAGGCGCCATCCGATCGATGGTGTCCGACAACGTATCCAGGGACTGCGTGAGCGCGGCCGTATCGGTGCCTGCGGTGTTGTTCGTGAAGTCGCCGACGGCGTTGGTCAACGAATACGGCGAGGCCGTCCTGGTGATGGGGATGGTTTCCGAGGCGCGCATTGTTCCCGCGCCGGCCGGCTCCAGGGTCAGCATCCTGGCCCCGAGCATCGTCCCGGTGCGGATGTGCGCGGTGGTGGCAGAGCCCAGACGCACCTTGCTGTCAAGAGTGAAGGTCACCAAGGCCTTGCCGTGGCTCAGGCTGACATCGGTCACCAGGCCCTTGGTGACACCGGAGATCTTGACGTCGTTACCGGTCGTCAGCCCGCCCGCCTCGGTGAACTGCGCGTGATATTTCACCGAGGTGGCCCATGACCACAGCGCCTGCGGCTGAAGTCCGACGGCGATGACCATCGCGATCAGCACAATGCCGATGAGTCCGCTCCGGATGAGGTGCGATCCACGGTATTTCAGCATCAGGGCTCCCCACAGCGTCCGGTGTTCTGCATGATCCACGGGAAGTACGCGGTGCGCCCCTGCAGGTCGGTGACCCGGACATTCATGCCGCACAGGTACTGATTGATGAAGCTGCCGTAGGCTCCCAACCTCACCAGCTTGCGGTAGTTCTTGGGTGCGTTCTGCAATGACAGGTCCATCCGCGCCATGTCGTCCTCGTTGGAGAGCAGCGGCGCCAGCCGGGTGAGCTGATCGACGGTGCCCGACAGGGGCGGCCGGGCCTGTGTCATCAGGTCTGTCAGAGACGCGGTTCCGTTGTCGAGAGCGGTGATCGCCTCCCCGATGGGATCGCGTTCCTGTGACAGACCGGTGATGAGTTGTTGCAGTTGCTCGACGGCGCCGGAGAACTTGTCCCCGTCCTTGGCGACCGTTGCCACGGTGGTTTTCAGGTTGTCGATCAGCTGTTGCACCGTCTGCCCGTTGTCGGCGAGTGCCTGGGTGAACGAAGTCGTGTGGGACAGCAGCGATTCCACTGTCCCGCTCTGGCCCTGCAGGATCTGAATGAGTGAGTTGGTCAACGCGTTGACGTTCTGGGCGTTGAGACCCTGGATGACGGGCTTGAGCCCGCCCAGGAGAAGGTCGAGATCGAGCGCCGGCTCCGTGCGCTCCACAGGGATCTGTGAACCCGGCGGCTGGAGCTTGGTTGATCCCGGACTGTCGAGCAGCTCCAGATACCGGTTGCCAACCAGGTCCAGATAACGCACCGCGATCTTGGTGGCAGTCGTCATGACGACCTCTCGGTCCGAGTCGAAATGCACCAGCACGGTGTTGTCCGGCTGCAGCGCAACGTCATTGACGGTGCCGACGCGGATTCCCGCTACACGCACGGAATCTCCGACCTTGAGGCTGGACGCATCGGTGAACACGGCCGAATAGCCGTTGACCGCCCCTGTCCGGTACTGACCCATGATCGCGAACAACGCTCCGGTCAGGAGCAACATCGTCACTCCGAACACTCCGAACTTGATCGCGGTGCCGCGGCTACGCGTCATCCCGGTTGTCCTATCTGAGGGGTATTGCGGGGCGGACCGTCGAGCGGGCCGTACAGCGCCTGCTTGAGACCTTCGGAGTTCAACAAGATTCCCTGATTTCCGTACTGCGCCGGGTTGGCATCGATGTCGGTGACCACAAACGGCGGCCGTTGTTCGAAACCGACCTCGGGTAGGCCCTGGCATTGCGGTCCGCCGGTGGCGGCCACCTTCGGCAGGTTGCCCGGGTAGCGGTAGCGCTCGGTGCCCAGCAGGAACGAGTCCAACAACATGACGCCGGGTAGCGGCTGCGGCGGCCCCATAGCCAGCGGCACCATGCCCTTGAGAACACAGTTGAGTGCCGGGTTGTACTGGTTGAGCAGGTTCGTGGTCGGCACCAGCAGGCGCATGGCATCGGTCACCCCGGCGCTGTTGGTCGAGACCACTTCGTTCCCGACATCGGCCAGCCCGATCGCACTGATCAACAGCGCGTCCAGGTCGTTACGCCGATCGACGACCGTGTCGCTCAGTCTGGTTGCGCTGCGGATGGTCTCCACAAGGTCCGAACTGGCATCGGCGTACGCGTTGAACACACCCGGTGCGACGGCGATCTCATGGCTCATCGCCGGAAGGCTGGGGGCGATCTTGGCCAGCAGGGCGTCCAGGTCAACCAAGGTCTGGCCCATCTTGTCGCCGCGGCCATCGATCGCCTGGGCCATCGCACCCAGCGTCTCGTTCAGCTTTTCCGGCTGGATCTGGACCAGCACCGACACCAACTGCTCGAACACCGTGTTGATCTCGACGGTGGTGTGGGTCGCGTCGAGGACCTGGCCGGCGTACATCGATTTCTGCGACGGTTCCGCCGGCGGGACGAGTTGGACAAACTTGGCGCCGAACACGGTGCTCGAGGCGATCTCCACCCCCGTGTTGACCGGAATCAGCTGCAGATCATCGGGATTCATCGCGAGCTTCAGGGCCGCCTGCCCGTCGGGCAGCGTCTCGATCGAGACCACTTTACCGACCTGTGCACCGTGCAGCTTGACCTTGGCATCGGGGTTCATCACCAGGCCGGCGCGCGGCGAGATCACGGTCACCGACGCGGTGGGCGCGACCCCACCGCGGAACATCACGATCGCCCCGACGACGATCGCGGCGATCACCAGGACCGTGATCAGTCCTGTCAGAAGACGTTTAGCGTCACGCGACATCGGATGCCTTCTCTAGCCGGAGAGGTTGAAGTTGCCGTTGGAGCCATAGACGGCCAGGGAGATCAGCAGCGTGATCGAGACGACGACGATCAGTGACGTCCGCACCGCGTTCCCGACCGCCACGCCCACGCCGGCCGGTCCGCCGGTTGCGAAGAAGCCGTAGTAGGTGTGCACCAACAGGATCGCCAACGCCATCAGCAGTGCCTGCAGGAACGACCAGAGCAGGTCGATCGGGTTGAGGAACGTGCTGAAGTAGTGGCCGTACAGGCCGCCCGACTGCCCGAGCAGCACCACGGTGGTGAACTGGCTGGCCAGGAACGACAGGATCACCGCGATCGAGTACAGCGGCGTGATGGCGATCATCCCGGCCACGATCCGCGTCGATACCAGGTATTCGACCGGGCGGATGGCCATGGCCTCCAGGGCGTCGACCTCTTCGTTGATCCGCATCGCGCCGAGCTGTGCGGTCACCCCGGCACCGAAGGTGGCGGCCAGGCCGATACCGGCGACGATGGGCGCCGAAATCCGGACATTGATGAAGGCCGCCAGGAATCCGGTGAGTGCCTCGATGCCGATGTTGCCCAGCGAGCTGTAACCCTGGATGGCCAGGACCCCGCCGGTGGCCAGCGTCAGAAACCCGACGATCACGACGGTTCCACCGATCATCGCCAATGTTCCTGCGCCCATGCTGATTTCGGCGATCAGCCGGACGACTTCCTTGCGGTAGTGCGCGGCCGCAAAGGGCATGCCCGCCAGGGCCCGGCCGTAGAACAGGACATGGTCACCGATGCCGCTCAGCACGGTCCCGGGCCGCCGCACGGCCCGGGACAGGCGCGGGTAAGCCGACTGGAGTACCGCCGTCATCGCGTCGTCATCTGGATGCCGATGGCGGTGACCACCACGTTGACCACGAACAATGCCATGAAGGCGTAGACGACTGTCTCGTTGACAGCGTTGCCCACCGCTTTGGCACCTCCACCCGAGACGGTCAACCCGCGGTAGCAGGCGACCAGCCCGGCGATCAGGCCGAACAACGCCGCCTTGACACAGGAGATGACGACCTCCGGGATGCCGGTGAGCAGGGTGATGCCTGCGGCGAACGCGCCGGGATTGACGTCTTGCACGAACACCGAGAACAGGTATCCGCCAAGGATTCCGATGATCACGACGACGCTGTTGAGCAGTAGCGCCACCAGACCCGAGGCCAGCATCCGCGGGGTGACCAGACGCTGGATCGGATTGATGCCGAGGACCTCCATGGCGTCGATCTCTTCACGGACGGTGCGCGACCCCAGGTCGGCACACATCGCGGTCGCCCCGGCGCCGGCGACGATCAGCACCGTCACCATGGGCCCGACCTGGGTGACGGCGCCGAATGCCGCGCCCGCCCCGGAGAGATCTGCCGCGCCCAGTTCGCGAAGGAGGATGTTCAAGGTGAACGACACCAGGACGGTGAACGGGATCGCCACCAGAAGGGTCGGCGCCATGGAAACCCGTGCCACGAACCAGGATTGGTCAAGGAACTCACGCCATTGGAATGGCCTGCGCACCACGAATCTGGCGGCATCCACCGACATGGCGAACAACCCACCCACCCCCTCGAGTGGGCCGGCGAGTTGTCGCTGCAGCATCCGGTTCTCCGTTCTTTGCCTGAATCACACCCGGGGGTTGTTATGACCCGGACCACACGCCTCGACCGGGAACGATCACAGTTCGCCATCGGTCACGCCACCACGTGTCCCACCCACCGGGAATTTGGCTCCCTGCGCGTCAAATTCCGGTGGTCACCCGGTCAGCGGAACACTCCGTTGCCGCTGCGGAGCGAGCGTGTGAGGGTGGGCGCAATGGGTCAGCACGACGAAAGAAACTCTGTGTCGAATTCTGTTTCGGTCAGCAGTCATACCGGTACGGCGGATGCGCTTCGTGAGATCAGCACCAGTGCAGGGACTTTGCGTTACTACGACGTCGGCAACGGTCCAACCGTGCTGTTCTTGCACGGTTCGGGCCCCGGGGTTACGGGCTGGCGCAACTTCCGCGGAGTACTGCCGACGTTCGCCGAACGCTTCCGGTGCCTGGTCCTGGAGTTTCCCGGCTTCGGGGTTTCGGACGATTGGGGCGGGCACCCGATGGTCACCGCTCAGGGCGCCGTGACTCCGTTCCTCGACGCCCTGGGCATCGAACGAGTGGACATCGTCGGCAACTCGATGGGCGGCGGTGTCGGGATAAACACAGCGATCAACACGCCCGAACGGGTCGGACGCCTGGTGACGATCGGCGGGATCGGCACCAGCATCTTCTCCCCCGGCCCCAGCGAGGGGATCCGCCTGCTCCAGGAATTCACCGACAACCCGACCCGGCAGCGCCTCGTCGACTGGCTGCATTCCATGGTCTATGACCGGTCGCTGGTCACCGAGGAGCTCATCGAGGAGCGCTGGACGCTGGCGACCGACCCGGAGACGTTGGCCGCCGCACGCCGGATGTACGGGAAGGCCGCGTTCGCAGCGATGATGGCATCGATGGCAGCTTCAGACCTGCCGATGCCCTGGGCACGGATGCACAAGGTGTCGGCGCCGACGCTTCTGACGTGGGGACGCGACGATCGCGTGAGTCCGCTTGACATGGCATTGATTCCGATGCGCACCATTCCCAACGCCGAGCTTCACGTGTTCCCCAACTGCGGGCACTGGGCCATGATCGAAGCGAAGACCGCCTTCGAGTCCGTGGTCACGACGTTCCTCAACACGGACTAGCGGCCTGCGCTCAACCGCTCCAGACCAGCCAGCACCATGCCGATTCCGGACCGGTGCGCGGCTATCAACTCGTCGAGCTCGTGCGGCTCCTTGGCGTCGGTCCACCAGATGTAGGCATTGCTGCTCACGTGGACGATAAGCCTGCTCGGCAGTGAGCGCGTGAACACGTCAGCGCCCAAGTCGTAGTACCCAGCGAGGAACTCGGTGATGGCGTCGGCGAGGTTCTCGCTCCATTCCATCCATCGCAAGCGGTACTGCGGCGTTTCAGCAACGAGCGACATGAGTTTGCGTGCGGTCTCGACCGACTGGCGGTGCTGGGCGCCGGCTGACTGCCGGTGCCTGACTTCGACTGTGAACATGTCGACGAGGACATCGACGGGGTTCGAATCTGCTGCGGCGCAGGCCAACAGAGCGCGCATGTGGTTTTCACTTCGCAGGAACAACGGCCCTAGGACGTCTTCTTTGACAGGGAAGTGGCGGTAGAACGTCCGCGTGGCGATGCCGACTTCGGCGCAGATGCGCTCCACGGTCGCCGTGGTGTCGCCGTCGGCGATGAAGATATCGCACGCGGTCCTGGCGATATCGATCCGCAATTCTTCAGCGCGACGCTCGGTGAGCGTCGGCCCCTTACCTCTGGGCATTCGATGATTGTCGTAGCAACAAGCTGTGAGGCACGCGACCTCCTTTACTTCGCGGACGCGATGTGCCTAGACTCACACCTGTCACGTTGTGACACATATGCAGAGTATGACAGGTATGGAGGTGTTGTGGCAACGTCGCATGACGACGGAACTCCCATAGCGATGCTCGATCGGGTGGCTTCCATTCTGGACGTCTTCGTTGCACGACAAGCGCTCTCGCTGGCGGAGATCAGCCGGTATTCGAACGTGCCCCGCTCTTCAGCTCATCGCATCCTGCAGGGCCTGGTGCAGTTGGGCTGGGTCGAACGCCAGGGAGCCAAATATGCGCTTGGACTGAGGATGTTCGAACTCGGCAGCCAGGCAGTACGGCAGCGCCGGGTCCCCGAGGCGGCGCTGCCGGTGATGGCGGACCTGCACCGGCGAACCGGTCTGACGGCACATCTGAGCGTCCTGGCGGATACGCATGTGCTGCACATCGAACGCTTCGGCAAGTGGCCCAACTCGGGCGATTGTTGGCAGGTGGGTTCCAGGCAGCCCGCGGAACAGAGTGCCGCCGGCCGCGCATTGCTGGCACAGATGGACGAGTCAGCCTGGCCGGACTTTCGGTTCGCGGTGACGTCGCCGTACGGAATTCGCAACCGAGCGGAGTTGGATCGAAACCTGGCCACGGTGCGCGCCCGCGGAGGGGTCGCCCTCGATGCGGACGGCTGTGAGCAAGGAGTCACCGTCGTAGCCGCCCCCATCGGCGTATACGAGGGCGGCAGCCGGTTCGCCCTGTCACTGTGCGGGCCCACCAGGTCGACACGCGTCGAGCCTGTCGCCGCCGCGGTGCACAGCGCGTCGTGGGCCATCTGTCATGCCCTGGCGGAAGTTTCGCGCAGCGGCGGCAGTCTGACACGCGCGGCACACCGCATGGTGACGCCGGCCATGATCCATCGGACCGGTGAGACCACGGTGGCCGCCGCCGGAGGTAGGTGACGAAGTCCTAGCGGCGCAAATACCTCAGGGCATAGTGGGGAAGCCGGGATGTGGGTACCCGCCTGGGCCAGTCGGCCGCCCGGAAATAGGCGTCTGAACCACCATCGACGAAGATCACGCTGCCGCACAGGAACTCAGCCGCATCGGAGAGCATGAAGACCATCCACTCCGCGAGATGTTCAGGATTTCCGAAGCCGCCGACGGGGACCGGAAAGGACTGCACCGCCTTGGCTTCTCGTGGGGAGGCCAGTTGCTTCTCCAGTAGCGGTGTTCTGATCGCCCCGGGAGCAATCGCATTGAGGCGGATCCCCGCGCCCGCCCAGTCCGCGAGCACCGCATTGCGTCGCACCCATCGTGATACCGCAATCTTGGATGCCCCGTAGGTGAGCGAGGGCGCAACCGAGCGGTACCGATGCAAGGTCTTGACCGCGCGGCCGAGATCGTCGCGCAACAGCGCCCGCACCGCACGTACCGGCACCATCGGCATGGTGCTGCTCGAATTGCTGCCCACGACCACTACTTTTGCGTTGCCGCACGCTGCGAACGCAGGCTGCCACGCGTGCAGCAGATCGACCACACCGAAGTAATTGACCGACAGGATCAGCCGCACGGCGTCTCGGTCCGGAAGTGGACCGACGCCGGCGGCCATGACCGCGCCGTCAAGCCGCCCGTCGGCCAGCTCAAGCACCGCCGCAGCCGCCTGCGCACGACCCTGTGCAGTAGAAAGGTCCGCGACCACGTCGGCATCGCGCAGATCGACACCGATCACGCGATGTCCATCGGACCGCAACCGCTCAGCCGCCGCGCGACCCATCCCAGACGCGGACCCGGTCACCGCATAGGTACCCATGTTCACCAGTCCTGCCAGGGGATGATCGTGTTCAGCGGGGTGTCGATGACGCATTCTCCCGCCGAAGTCCCTGAAGGGTTCTGCCTCAGGCACTCGGAAATGGCCCCGGTGACGCGGACCGGATCGTCATCGAGGTACAGCAGACGGATGCGAAGACCACCTGGAGGATCTGAGGCCTCCGCCGAGCGCAGACCCAGCCCATCGGCCTGGTGGCGGTCCAGCGCGAACGTCCACGCCCCGGCCACTCCGTCCAGTTCGAGCAGAGCTGGAATCGCCACCCGGTCCTCCCATTGGTGATGCTTGTGAGCATCAGCGCCATAGGGTTCGGCGAACCGTGTCATTGTCAGGTACAGCCCACGGTTGGGCCGGTAGGGGATCACGCCGGGCGACACCAGCGCCGATGCCGACGCGTAGCCCTTGACGGGTCGGAAGAACGCGAGCACCGTGCGCCGGACGCCGGGGATCATCGGCCCCCGGCCCCACTGGAACGAATCGGCACCAAGCTGCTCCCACTCGCGCACCGATTGTTCGACCGGGGAGCGGAACCAGTACATCGCGACGTAGTCGGTATCAGCCTGTGCGGGTTCGGCGGTGGACACGTCGCGGCACGCCTCCGGGCGGCTCCAGCGGTCTCCCCATGCGATCCCGGGTAGCGCAAGATTCTCCGGGCGATGATCCAGTTGATGCCATTCGTTGTAGCGGCGGTGTTCCTCATCTCCTCCGCCGTCGAGCACGACGAACGAAAAGAACACCAAAGGGCATTCGACAGCGGACATGACATCCTCTCAGATCTGTTCGGGGACGGCCGATCCCGCCAACCCGAGGTTGAGCAGAGTGTGCGCGTACGGATTCCCGTTGAGCAACCGGCTGGTGCGCGCCGTGATCTGCCATTGCCCATCAAGACGTTCCAGCGCGAAATGGTTGGCGGTCGCTCGCCACACCCGGTAGCCAGATGCGCCATCACGCAACAGCACGAGTGATTCACACACCGCGACGGCGGAGTCGCCGTCCACCGTCACCACCGCCGGGCCCAGGAAATGGCAACAGCCCGCTGCCACCAGATCCTGATGACCGGACGAGCTGACCATCTGGTGTACCCCGTTTCGGCCGGTCATCAGCCAGTCCTCGACATCGTAGGTGCCGTCCAGCGCCCACAGTGCAGCGGCATTGTCGGCGTTGCCCGCATCCACCGAAGGACCGTATGAAGCAATTAGTTTCGTGATGGCGAGCTCGTCCTCTAGGCTCTGGAGGCGGGCCAGTATCTGGTGTTCGATGGTCATGGGTACCGCTCCTCTATATCGCTTAGCCGCCGTCAGTGCGCCCCCGCGATGAGCGCCGCGATTGCCCGATGTGTTTCCAGCACCACGCGGCTTCGGTCCGGAGCGCTGTTGGCCTCGGCGCGGTCCGCGTTGCCGCCGGCCACCCATACCGGTCCGTCGGCCAGGTGGGCCAGCCCCTCGGCAGCCATTTCCGCCGGCTCGTTGACCAGGATCCCGGGAGCATCGAAGTTCAATCCGACCCGCTCCATCGCCGGAGTGCGTGTCACACCCAGCACCAGTTCGAGGACGTCGACATTGCGTTCACGCAGTTCCAACCAGAGGCTTTCGGCGAACATCCGGGAGAATGCCTTGGCACCGGCATAGATGGAGTGCCGCCACGCACCCATGTAACCCGAAAGTGAGCCGACGATCATGATGCCGCCACGGCCACGCTCGGCCATCGGGCGTCCATAGTGCTGCACCATCTCGAGCATCCGGGTCACATTGAGGTCGGTGACCTTCTGGAACTCGGCCAGGTCGGTATCGAGGAACAGTTCGTTGCACGTGCTCGCGCCGGCGTTGTAGATCAGCAGCCCCACCTCGAGATCGGCGGTGTCCTCGGCGATCCGCGAAACCGACTGCGGATCCAGTAGATCCAGCGAGATCGCCCGCACCTCGACACCCAGCTCACGGCACTGGTCAGCGGTGTCGGTCAACGGACCGGGCTTGCGGGCGATGAGCACCAGATTGAATCCGGCTACGGCCAGTTGGCGGGCGAACTCGGCGCCCACGCCCTCGGACCCCCCGGCGATCACAGCCCAGGGTCCGTACTTGGCCAAATCAGTCATGGTGCTTCCTATCGTTGGGTACTTCCGGCGTCAACCGGCAGGCTTGCTGCCGTGACGTAGCGAGCTTCATCTGAAGCCAGGAACAAGCTCGCGTTCGCTATGTCGACGGGCTGCACCCACGGCACGTCAAGCAAGTTCATCCGAGTTGCGGCCGCGGCGAATTCGTCACGGGTCGGCGGACGGTCCAGGTCCGGCCGAAACCCGCTGCGGACGACGTCGTTCTGGATCAGGGGCGTGTCGACGTTGGTCGGAAGGACACAGTTGACCCGAATCCCATGGGGCGCCATGTCATGCGCCAGGCTCCGCATCAGCCCCACGACGCCGTGTTTGGCGGCGGTGTAGTGGGCGACCCCGACCAGGCCCCGCAGACCCGCAATCGAGCTGACCAGAATCACCGACCCCGCACCACGCCCGATCAGATGGGGCGCGGCGGCTGTGCAGGTATTCCACACCCCGGTGAGGTTGATGTCGAGCATGGTGCGCCACGCCGCCTCGGAGAGGTCGACGGCGGCACCCCGCGAGGTGATTCCCGCAGTGGCACAGACGATATCGAGGCCGTCGAAACGGGCCACTCCACGATCGACGGCCGCACGCAGTTCGTCGGTGTCCCGGACATCGACGATGTCGGTGACGATCCGCCCACCCGCCTGCTCGACAAGGCGAGCAGTGTCAGCGAGATCGTCCGGCGTGCTGTGCGGCACCGTCACCGACTCGATCGGCCCGCACACATCAATTGCGATGATGTCCGACCCTTCTTCCGCAAATCGGACTGCCTGGGCGCGACCGATGCCCCGGGCCGCACCGGTGATCAGGGCGGTCTTGCCCCTCAGCCTGCCGGTCATGTCGTCTTCTGCGTCAGGCCGGCGTCGACCACGAGTTGGCAGCCGGTGATGTAGCGAGCTTGGTCGGAGGCCAGGAAGATCACGGCGTTGGCCACGTCGGTGGGCTCAACCCATGGCACCGGTAACAGGTTTCGGGCGGTAAGGACTTGTATGGCGTCCGCTTCGGTCGGCTCGGTCAGGTCGGGCCGCAACCGCTTATACGTGTTGGGGTTGCGCACCATCGGGGTGGCGACCGCCCCCGGATGAATGGTATTGACCCGAATACGTTGTGGACCAAGCTCATTGGCCAGAGTGCGAGCCAGCCCTACCACGGCATGCTTACTGGCGGTGTAATGTGCTGTCCCCCCTGTGCCGCGTATTCCGTTCGTCGAACTGATGATCACCACAGCCCCTCCGTCAGGGCCGATGTGGGGAACACCCGCTTTGACGGTGCACCAAACACCTGTCAGGTTGACGTCCAGATTGCGTTGCCACTCTTCGGCACTGATCATCCAAGCCGGCCTGTTTGGCGTATGGATACCCGCATTGGCGACGATGACGTCGAGGCGGCCCAACCTCATCACACCCGAGTCAACCGCCGACATGACTTCGGCGAGATCACTGATGTCGGCCGTTCCGACGACACAACGCCTGCCACGTTGCCCCACCCGTTCGGCCGTCTCAAGTAGATCGTCGGTGGCCTCAGACCGGTCGAGCGCTATGACATCGGCACCTGTGTCGGCGAAACGTTCGCAATGCACGCGCCCGGTGCCACCACCGGCGCCTGTGACCAGTACGACCTTGCCGGCCAGGTCGGTCACTACGGCGCCTTCAACAGATCGAATCCCTTGTATCCCGCTGCCGCTGCCTCGTTGCAGATATCTAGGTATACGCCGAAGCCTCCGATGAACAGCATGAACATCCGAGGCTTACCTGGCACGTTGGCGCCCATGTACCAGGAGTTGGCCTTGGTGAACAACGTCGCTTCGGCGCGCTGGGCACAGTCAGCGATCCAGTTGTCCACCGCGTCGGCCGTCGGTTCGATTGCCGCGTAGCTGTTCTGCTCGAGATAAGTGATGGCGTCGGCGATCCAGTTCACATGCGCTTCGGCGTGCAGCACCATATTGGCCAGTACCGCAGGCGCTCCGGGGCCCGATACCAGGAACAGGTTGGGGAAGCCGTCGGTACCCAATCCGAGGTAGGTGCGTGGACCGTCGGCCCAGTCGTCCACCAGCTTCTCTCCGCCGCGGCCCACGATGTCGATCTTGGCCAGCGTCCCGGTCATCGCGTCGAATCCGGTGGCCAAGACCAACGCGTCGATAGCGTAGTGCGCGTCAGACGTGTTGATCCCCGACTCGTCGATCGAATCGATCGGCGTGTTTCGGACACTGACCAGCGTGACATTCGGCCGGTTGAACGTCTGGAAATAGTTGGTGTCGGTACAGATCCGTTTCGTGCCGATCGGGTGGTCGCTCGGGATGAGAGCCTCGGCGACATCTGGGTCGTCGATGATGGCACGGATCTTGTTCTCGTAGAACTTGCGAGCTTCTTCGTTCGCCTCCAGTGAGACCATCTGGTCACTGAAGGTCTTGGAGAACAGAACACCGCCCAATTCCCAACGCTCTTCGAACGCAACACGGCGCTCTTCGGGCGTCGCTTCCATGGTCAGCTTCGGGTGCGCGACGTGCGGTGAGCCACCGCCGCTGCGCCACGACATCCGGCGTCGCTCGGCGTAGTTGGCCTTGATCTCCGCGATCTCTTCACCGGTCAGCGGCCGGTTACCCGCCGGCACACTGTAATTCGGGGTGCGCTGGAACACATAGAGCCGTTCGGCCTGTTCGGCGATGATCGGGATGGACTGGATACCCGACGATCCGGTGCCGATGACGGCGACGCGCTTGCCCGTGAAATCCACACTCTCATGGGGCCAATGGGCTGTGTGGTAGACGTCTCCGGCGAAGGTGTCCAAGCCCGGGAAGTCGGGGGTCATCGCGGCGGACAGCGGGCCGGTGGCCATCACCACGAACCGCGCGTCAACGGTTTCGCCGGTATCGGTGGTGACGGTCCAACGCAGCGTCTGCTCATCGAGCACCGCCGAACTCACCCTGGTCCCGAACGTGATGTCGCGGCGCAGATCGAGCTTGTCGGCGACCCAGTTGATGTACTCCAGGATCTCGGACTGGGTGGCGTACTTCTCGGTCCACGTCCATTCCTGTTCGAGTTCGTCAGAGAACGAGTAGCAGTAGTCGACACTCTCGACATCACAACGCGCACCGGGGTAGCGGTTGAAGTACCAGGTGCCACCCACCTCCGGGGCAGCCTCGAAGGCTCGCACCGACAACCCTTGCGACCGGAACTTGTGCAACGCGTACAGGCCACCGAAACCGGCGCCCACCACCACAACATCTACGACGCTCATCGATCCACTGCTCACAGGGCGAACGGTAGGCGCCGATCACGCACGTGACCGCCACAGTTCCCGGTCACCGGACCGCGAGACCTGACGTCCCGACCACCGGAATCGGCGGATTGCCTCATCGGCCGTGTCGGCGAGAATCTCCGCCCATGACCGACCCGAGCCTCCAGACCAGACGGAGCGTCGTTGTCACGGTGGCCGATGTCATCGATGAAAGCCCCGACGCTCGATCTCTGGTCTTCACCGTGCCGCAGGACCAGCAGGAGCAATTCTCTTATCGGCCCGGACAATTCCTGACGTTGCGGGTACCAAGCGAGCTGACCGGATCGGTGGCCCGGTGCTACTCACTCGCCAGCTCACCGCACACCGATCCCGCCCCCAAGGTGACGGTCAAGCGCACCGCCGACGGCTACGGTTCGAATTGGTTGTGCGACAACGTCGATGTCGGCGACACCCTCGAGGTACTGCCGCCTTCGGGGTTGTTCACCCCGGCAAGCCTCGACACCGACTTTCTGTTGTGGGCAGCGGGCAGCGGTATCACTCCGGTGATGTCGATCTTGAAGTCGGTGTTGTCGGCCGGCACCGGGCGGGTGGTCCTGTGTTACGCCAACCGCGACGAACGCTCGGTGATCTTCGCCGGCGAACTACGCGAACTCGCCGCCCGCTACGCAGGCCGACTGACGGTGCTGCACTGGCTGGAATCGATTCAGGGCCTGCCGACCCGCGCGCAGCTGAGCGGATTCGCCCACACCGTTTTCGCCGGGTCCACGGGCTTCGAGGCCTTCGTCTGCGGGCCGGCTCCGTTCATGGCGGTCATCAAGGAGACTCTTCTCGAGGCCGGTGTCGAGCGGGACCGGATTCACCTCGAGGTGTTCCAGTCGCTGTCCGGTGACCCGTTCGCCGATGACACCACCGCACCGGCAACAGATTCCGACGAAGATGACGCCGCCGACCTTCAGGTCGATCTGGACGGCACCAGTCACCGGCTGAGGTGGCCGCGCCAGGCGACGTTGGTCGACGTGTTGATCCGCTCGGGTGTCGACGTTCCGTATTCCTGCAAGGAGGGACAGTGCGGATCGTGCGCGGCCACGGTGGTTCGCGGCGAGGTGGACATGGCTGCCTGCGACATTCTCGAACCCGAGGATATCGCCGACGGGGTGATCCTCGGCTGCCAGGCACGTCCGGTCTCCGACGACGTCCACGTCGAGTTCTGAGCCGTCCGTCCCCACGTTTCCACTGACCGGGATTGGCCCCCGCCGCCCGGATCAAAGCGGTACACCATCAGTACAGCCCTCGACGATAGGACCGAACCATGACTGAGCGCGTAATCGACCGGGTGCGCGACCTCGCCGACCAGTTGCGCCACCAGGGCGCCGAAGCCGAGAAGATCGGCAAGCTCACCGACGAGACCGTCAAGATGATGAAGGCGGCGGGAAACATCCGCCTGTTGCAGCCCAAGGCTCACGGCGGCTTGGAGGTCCATCCGCGCGAGTTCGCCGAGACCGTGATGGCCACCGCGGCACTGGACCCTTCGGCCGGATGGATCAACGGCGTGGTGGGCGTGCACCCGTACCAGCTCGCCTACGCCGACCCGAAGGTCGCCGCCGAGATCTGGGCCGAGGACGTCGACACCTGGGTCGCGTCTCCCTATGCGCCGCAGGGTGTGGCCACGCCCGTCGACGGGGGCTACATCTTCAACGGCCGCTGGCAGTTCAGCTCGGGCACCGATCACTGCGACTGGATCTTCCTGGGCGCGATGCTCGGTGACGGCGAGGGCAAACCACTGATGCCGCCGCAGATGCTGCACATGATCCTGCCGCGCCAGGACTACGAGATCGTGGAGGACTCGTGGAATGTCGTGGGGCTGCGCGGAACCGGCTCCAAGGACGTCATTGTCAAGGATGCGTTCGTACCGACGTACCGGACGATGGACGCGATGAAGGTCATGGACGGCACCGCCCAGCGCGAGGCCGGGATGACCGAAACGCTGTACCTGATGCCGTGGTCGACGATGTTCCCTCTCGGCATCAGCTCGGCGACCATCGGCATCGCCGAGGGCGCCCTGGCCGCTGCGCTCGATTATCAGCGTGAGCGGGTCAACTCCAGCGGCGTGGCGATCAAGGACGACCCCTACGTCATGTATGCGATCGGTGAAGCCGCCGCGGAC
Organism: Mycolicibacterium nivoides; assembly: GCF_003855255.1. Taxonomy (NCBI): domain Bacteria; kingdom Bacillati; phylum Actinomycetota; class Actinomycetes; order Mycobacteriales; family Mycobacteriaceae; genus Mycobacterium; species Mycolicibacterium nivoides. The sequence continues at coordinate 5,487,737 of NZ_CP034072.1, forward strand.
ATCAACGCGGCCCGCCAGGAGCTGCTGGCCAACGCCGACCGCATCTACGACATCGTCGATTCGGGCAAGGAAGTGTCGTTCGAGGACCGGGCCGCGGGCCGGCGCACTCAGGTGCGGGCGGTGTGGCGCGCGGTGTCGGCGGTCGACGAGATCTTCGCCCGCTGCGGCGGCAATGCCGCGCGGATGGACAAACCGCTGCAACGGTATTGGCGTGATGTGCATGTCGGCCAGGCCCACGCGATTCACGTTCCGAGCACGGTCTATCACGCGTCGGCCCTCAGTTCGCTGGGCGTGGACCCGCAGGGCCCGCTTCGGGCGATGATCTGAGAGGACAGCTCATATGGGACTGATCAAGAGCCTCGGCTACGTCACCGTCGCCGCCTCTGATATCGAACGCTGGCGGCACTTCGCCTTCAACGTGCTCGGCTTCGCCACCGGTACCGGGCCCGACGAGTCCGCGTTGTACCTGCGGATGGATGAGCGCGCCGCCCGCATCATCGTCGTGCCCAGAGACGTCGACAAGATCCTGACCGTCGGGTGGGAGGTGCGCGACCACGCCGATCTGGAGCGGGTGAAGGCAGCGCTCGATGCCGCGGGCGTGCCCTTCAAGCAGCTCTCGCTCGAAGAGACGGACGCCCGACGGGTCGAAGAGGCCATCGCGTTCGAGGATCCTGCCGGCACGGCGCTGGAGGTGTTCCACGGCCCGGTGCTCGACCACTCCCCGGTGATCACGCCCTTCGGCGCGAAGTTCGTCACCGGCGATCAGGGGCTCGGGCATGTGGTGTTGCCTGCACTCGACGTCAACGGATTGTTCGAGTTCTACACCGAGGTACTGGGTTTCAAGTCCCGTGGAGCCTTCCGCGTTCCGGTGCCGCCGGAGTTCGGACCGGTGCGGGTCCGATTCATGGGCGTCAACGAGCGCCATCACAGCCTGGCGATCTGTCCCGCCCAGACGCTGCGCGATCCGGGCCTCATCCATCTCATGGTCGAGGCCGACACCCTCGATGCCGTGGGCCAGGCCCTCGACCGGGTCAACGCCGAGGGCTTCCAACTGTCGTCGACACTGGGTCGGCACACCAACGACAAGATGGTGTCGTTCTACGTGCGCGCTCCGGGCGACTGGGATATCGAGTTCGGCACCGAGGGCATGCGGGTCGACGAAACCTATTACACGGCAGAGGAAATCACCGCTGACAGCTACTGGGGACACCAGTGGGTCACCGATCTTCCGAAGGCCATGCAACCGTGACGCCCACCGACGACATCCTGCCGATCCCGGTCAGCGCGGTCACCGAGTGGGCCGACGAGGCCGACGTGGTGATCGCCGGTTATGGCGTTGCCGGCGCCGCCGCCGCAGTGGAGGCGGCCCGCGCAGGCGCCGACGTGCTGGTACTCGAACGCACCGGCTCATGGGGCGGAGCCGCCTCGATGGCAGGCGGCTTCATCTACCTCGGCGGTGGGACCGAGATCCAAAAGGCCTGCGGGTTCGAAGATTCCGTCGACAACATGGCAGCGTTTCTCAACGCGGCGATGGGGCCCGGCGCTGATGCCGCGCGCATCGCGGATTACTGCCGAGGCAGCGTCGCGCATTTCGACTGGCTCGTGGGCTGCGGGGTGCCGTTCAAAGCCGAGTTCTTCGGCGAGCCCGGTTGGGAGCCCATGGGCGACCAGGGGCTCATGTACAGCGGTGGGGAGAACTCGTACCCGTTCAACACCATCGCAACGCCGGCTCCGCGTGGGCACGTCCCGCAGATGCAGAACAAGAAGCAGGGCGAGTCCAGCGCGGGTTTCATGCTGATGAAAGGCCTCGTCGACACTGCGACCGCGGTCGGGGCGCGCTCGCTCTATGACGTGCGGGTGCAGTCGCTGATCGTCGAGTCAGACGGCCGCGTCGCCGGCATTCGGACCCGGCGCTACGGCACCGTGCTGGATATCCGGGCCCGACGTGGAGTTGTGCTGGCCACTGGCAGTTTCGCCTACAACGACGCCATGGTCGCCAGGTACGCCCCGCGCATCGCCGGGCGCCCGGCCGCCTCGATCGAACAGCACGACGGGCAGGCCATCCGGATGGCGCAGGCGCTCGGTGCCGATCTGGCGCACATGGACGCTACCGAGGTCGCCCTGTTCATCGATCCCCAGCAGTTGGTGCGCGGGATTCTGGTCAACGAACGTGGTCAGCGCTACGTCGCCGAGGACACCTATCCCGGCCGAGCCGGCCAGTTGACGCTGTATCACCAGAACAACACGGCCTATCTGATCATCGACGGCGATGCCCAGGATGAGGCGATGGCCTCGCTCTCTCCCCAGCTGATGATGCGGCCGCCGACTTGGGTCGCCGACACCGTCGCCGACCTCGAGGCTGAGATCGGCCTGCCACCGAACTCGCTGCAAGCCACCGTCGATGCCTACAACGAGGCAGCGGCTCGCGGCGAGGACCCGCTGCTGCACAAGAAGCCGCAGTGGCTCAAGCCGATCAAGTCCCCGGTCGGCGCCATCGATCTTCGCGAGAGCACCGGCGGTTTCACCCTCGGCGGGCTGCACACCACCCTCGACGCCGAGGTGCTGCACAGCAGTGGCGACCCCATTCCCGGGCTGTTCGCCGCTGGGCGCTGCACCGCCGGTCTGGCCGCCTGGGGATATGCCAGCGGCGTGTCACTGGGTGACGGGAGTTTCTACGGCCGGCGCGCCGGCCGGGCCGCGGCAGAGGCATAGCCGCTGGTCATTGCCGCGCCTGCAACTTGATATCGCCTCACCCCCGCCGCATTGCGGCGGGGGTTTCGGCATGACCCCGCTCGCATTCGTTCGTTCATGTGACAGTACCCACATCGATATGCTACAAACAGTCATATGACTAATAGTCATATGCCGCCCAGGCATGAAGCTCTATGTGGGAGGTCCTCATGACAATGGCTGCCGAGAAGACAATGGCTGCCGAGAAGCCGGGTGAGACGCCCAGCGCTGTCATCGACCGGGTTTCCCTGGTTCTCGATGTCTTCGAGGGATCTGCCCGACTGACGTTGGCCGAGATCGTGCGCCGGACCGGTCTGCCACGATCGTCGGCCCACCGCCTCCTCGAGCGCCTGGTGCATCTTCGTTGGCTCCGGCGAGACGGCCGCGACTACGAGTTGGGCATGCGACTCGTCGAACTGGGATCACTGGCGCTGCACCAGGACCGCATCCACCGTGCCGCGATCCCCTTGCTTCGCGATCTGCACAGGGCCACCGGACTGGTCGTCCACCTGGCGGTACTCGACGGATCCGACGTCGTATACCTGGAGAAGATCGGCGGTCAGATGGTGGCAGCCATTCCGACACGTATCGGGGGTCGGCAGCCCGCACACTGTACGGCGGTGGGCAAGGCGATCCTGGCCGACAATTCATCGGTCGAGGTCAATCTGGCCTCGCGGTTGACGCGGTTTTCGATCAGCACGGAACGGCAGCTGGAAGCCGAGTTGGCAAAGGTCCGTGCCCACGGCGTCGCATTCGAGCGGGAGGAATCGCTCACCGGATTCGGTTGTGTGGCAGCACCGATCGGTCCGGCAGGCGCAGCCGTCGCGGCGGTGTCGGTGTGTGGTCCGATGAGCCGGATGGCATTCGACCAGCGACTGGCTGCCCCGGTGCGGATGACGGCCATGGGCATCTGGCGCAATGCCGAAGATGGGCCTCATCGCGTGGTCCCCACCTTGCAGCCCGTCCGGCCACTCCGCGTCGGCAGCACCGTCGGGCCGCGGACCTCGGCCACCTTGGTCCCGGCATGACGCTCGATCCACAGATCGCCGGATTGATCGAGGCACTGGATTCAGGCTTCCCACCGGTGCACACGATGACCGGCGCGCAGGCCCGCGCCGCGATCCACAGCCGGTTCGTCGCCAACCCCCAGCCCGAGCCGGTGGCCTCGGTTGCCGACCACCAGGTACCTGTCGACAACGGTCGTATCGATGTGAGGGTCTACCGTCCCGATGCATCCGAACCGCTGCCGCTGCTGGTGTACGCCCATGGCGGCGGATTCGTGTTCTGCGATCTCGACAGCCACGACGGGCTTTGCCGCAACCTTGCCAATCTCGTTCCGGCTGTGGTGGTTTCGGTGGACTACCGGCTTGCCCCCGAGCACCGCTGGCCGACCGCCGCCGAGGACCTCTATGCCGCCACCCGCTGGGCGGTCGATCATGCAGCCGATTTCGGCGCCGACCCGTCACGCGTCGTGGTGGGCGGCGACAGCGCAGGAGGCAACCTCGCTGCAGTGACCACCTTGATGGCCCGCGACCGCGGTGGGCCGAACCTGGCGGCACAACTCCTGCTGTACCCGGTGATCTCCGCGGTTTTCGATACCGACTCCTACCGGCTGTTCGGCCGGGGCTTCTACAATCCGCGCCCGGCACTGCAGTGGTACTGGGACCAGTACGTCCCCCAGGTCGGAGACCGGCAAAACCCTTACGCCTCACCGTTACACGGCGACCTCCATGGCTTGCCGCCGGCCGTCGTGATTCTCGCCGGCCACGATCCCCTGCGTGACGAAGGCATCGCCTATGCCGACGCGTTGGAGGCGGCCGGGGTGCCCGTAAGCCGGCGCCCCTTCGAGGGGGGCATCCACGGTTTCATGACGATGCCGATGCTCGACATCGCCCACCAGGCCCGGCGAGAGGCCAGCCGGGCGCTAGGTGACCTGCTCGGCGCTTAGCACGGCGCCGTAGCGCTGGTCAGGGTCGAGGACGCAGTGGGTGCGGCTGAACACCGTCACCATGCACTTGTTGTTGTGGTTGCAACGGCTGCGTGAGCCGGGCTCGGCGATCATCGTGTTGACCCGGTCCGGTTCACGCAGCAACGCCCGGCCCATGGCGAAGAAATCGAATCCTTCCCGCATGCCCGTCTCAAGGTGTTCGCGATCGTTGATGCCGCCCAGCAGAATCAGTTTGGTGTTGCGCATGAGCGGCACGAACTGCCGCGCGGCCTCCAGCATGTAGAGGTCCCGATACGGATAGACACCCATCGTCTGCTTGCCCACCAGCCGGACTGCCGGCCGCAATGCCGGCGGCATCACCTTCGCGAACTCCTTGACCGGGACGTCGCCGCGGAACAGGTACATGGGCTTGTACACCGACGAGCCCTGAGTCAGTTCGATGGCGTCGAGGGTGGCATCGGCGTCGAGAAGTTGGGCAGTCCGCAACGCCTCGTCGATCCAGATGCTGCCCGGAAGCCCGTCGTCCATGTCCAGTTTGGCGATCACCGCGACCCGATCGCCGACCACCTCACGCACCCGCGCCGCGATCTCCCGTACGAACCGCGATCGGTTGTCGATATCGCCGCCGTACTCATCCTTGCGACGATTGATCAGCGGACTCAGAAACGAGCTGGGCAGGTAGAGATGCCCGAAATGCAGTTCGACGGCATCGAATCCGGCATCGACCGCTACCTGCGCGGCGTCGCCGAACTGGTCGATCACGTGGGCGATTTCGGCGCGGGTGATCTCACGGCAATAGGCGAAGGAGGTCGGGTTGATGAATCTACTCGGTGCCACGGCGGTGACACCGGTCAGCTTTTTCTGCGCCACCACCCCGGCATGGCCCAGCTGCGCCGAAATAGCCGCCCCCGCACCGTGTACCGCGTCGGCGAGCCGGCGCAGTCCCGGCAGAGCCTTGCTGTCCATGACGATCTGGCCGGGTGCGCTCGCACCCTGGGGAGACACACAGCAGTAAGCCACGGTGGTCATTCCGACGCCGCCCTCTGCGAAGCCGCGATGGAAATCGATGAGGTCGTCGGTGACCAGCCCATCGGGTGAGCGGCCTTCCGACGTGGCGGCCTTGATCACTCGGTTGCGCAGCGTCACGGGCCCGAGCTGGGCCGGGCTGAACGGATCGGTCATCGCCACACCATCGCGCCGACACACCCTGTCGTCAACGGTGGTTTCCCGATGGCCGGGAATGCTGCGCCTACGTCGAGACGGGCGACCGTAATCTTGCGTCATGGCCGAGGTTTTCGTGATCGATCGGGTAGTCACCAGGCCGGGCTGCGCCCAGAAGTTCATCGATGCCTACTTGGCCGGGTATGCCCCGGGTGCCCGTGATCGCGGCATGACACTGCGCGACGTCGTGGTCAGCCCACCCATCTGGTTCGACGACCGATCCAACGTGGTCACCGTTACCTGGACGCTGCCCAGCCCCCAGGCCTGGTGGCAGATGACCTGGCAGGGCCGGCCCGACCCCGCCGTTGCGCGGTGGTGGGACAGCATCACCGATCTGGTGGTGGAACGGACTCGCGATGTCGCGTCTGCGGCCGAGGCAGTCGATGCCCCTGCCGCACACGTCCCGACCGACACATCGACCGGTTCAGCCACACTCGGGGTCACCCGCCTGGTCGACGTCGACGAGTCCGAACGCGGCCGCGTCGTGGGCGCCCTACGCGACGCCGCCGAACGCAGCGGCGCGTCGAGAGCGTTGGTAGAGCCGACACTGCCGGGTTCACGCAATGGCGGCGACATCCTGGTCCATCTGCGGTTTCCAAACGAACATGCCTGGGAGAAAAGCAATTTCGACGATGCGCTGACGGATCCGGCGATCTCGCGCGTGAATGGGGTGATCTACCGGGGGACTCCGATCCGCCGCAGCAGTGGCACCGTGTACCGCGCGCTGCTGCTGCGTGTACCCGCCGAGGTGGGGGCCGAGACCGTCGCAGCATTCGAGAGTGAACTGTCGATGATGCCCCGATACGTCCCCACCATCACCGCGTGGCAGCTCAGCCGGGTCGAGCAGGCCATCGGCACCACCGAATGGACCCACGTCTTCGAACAGGAATTCACCGACGTCGACGGACTGATGGGCCCCTATCTCATGCATCCGATCCACTGGGCGGTGGTCGACCGTTGGTTCGATCCCGAGACCACCGACATCATTGTCCGCGACCGGGTATGCCACAGCTTCTGCGAACTGCCTGGCCCCGTACTCGAATAGGCGAGCACCTAGACCCCCGCCGGCAGGATGTTCGGATTCACAGCGGCAGGCGGCTGCAGCGGCGGCAATACTGTGTTGCCGTCCAGCGAGTGCACCGGAAGTTGTTGCGACCACGGGTAGTGCAGGCTGAACGCCACCAGACCGGTCCGCTCGGTCGCAGGCAGGTGACACATCGCCAACACCGTTTCGGCCAGGTACTCGACCGGTTCGGTCGGAAAGCTGTCCGGAATCAGCGACGCCGCGCCCGGCGTGCGCACCGCCGTCGACGGCCCGACGCAGTTCACCGCAATGTCGGCATCCAGCAGCTCGGCGGCCACCCCCTGGGTGAACCGGTGCAACGCAGCCTTGCACGACGCATAGATCACGTCGCCCGCCGTCTTGTTGTAGTCGCGGTACGGCCGCACCGGGGCCACCCCGGTCACCGAGCCGATGTTGACGATCCACCCTGCGCCCTGTTTACGCATGTGCGGCACAACCGCTTTCGTCAACGCGAACGGTGCCTTCAGATAATGCTCCACGGTGCGGTCGAAGGTCTCGACCGGCATGTCCTCGATGACCGAATAGTCGGCGTAGCCGGCGTTGTTGACCAGGATGTCGAGCCGGCCGGTGCGCTCGACGACAGCCTGGATCAGGCCGTCACGGGCGGCGCTGTCTTCGAGATCGGCAGCCACTCCGAAGGCCGAGCCCCCGGCGTCTTCAATGAGAGCGATGGTCTCCTCGATCGTCCCCGGGATTGCCTCGGTGACTCCGGCCCGCGTGGACGGTGTCGGGGTATAGGAGCGTGCGGTGACCGCCACCGTGGCGCCTTCCGCCGCCAACCTCTGTGCGATGGCACGCCCGATGCCGCGACTACTGCCGGTCACCAACGCTGTTCTGCCGGAAAGCATCTGACTCATCGGAGGACGAAATCCTCTTCGATCGGGGCTCGGTGTTGCTGCCAGATATCCACCAGTCGGAACGGTGTGGCCACCACAACCCGGCCCGACCCTGAGCGGTAGTAGGTGTGAGCGTTGGGCGTATGGCACCAGACCGTGCGCTGCATCGCCTCGTCTATCCCTGCGACGTACTCGTCGTATGCACGTTGGGTGACCTCCATCGTCGACGCCCCGCGCAAAGCCATCAGTTGCAGGCACTCCACGATGTAGTGCGCCAGCACTTCCATCGAGAAATTGGCGCCTGCACCATGGCCCGGGCTGTAGTTCGGCGCCGAGGTGATGAACAGATTCGGGAACCCTGCGACCGCGCCCCCTCGATATGCCCGCGGGCTGTCGCCCCATTCCTGGACCAGAGTCTTGCCGTCGCGGCCGCGAATATCGATGGTGGACAGGAAATCCAGGTGGTAACCGGTGGCGTAGATGATGAGATCGAGGTCAATCTGGCGGCCGTCGGCGGTGACGATGCCCCTCTCGTTGACTTGAGCGGGTTCACTGGCCTCCACTTCGACGTGGTCACGGGTCAGCGCGGCATAGTAACCGCCGGGGTCGCGGATGATCCGCTTGCCGTACGGAGCAAAATCCGGCGTCACCTTCTGCGCCAATTCGGTTCCGGCACCAAAAGTCCGGTCGATGTACTCCTGACACATCTTGAGCAGCACATCGTTGGCCGGCGAAATCGACAGGTGAGTCTCGGACCACTCGGAGTCCCGCAGAATGACCGGGTAGTTGTTGTCCGCCGTTCCCCAGTACGACTTGAGTCGGTGCCACATCGCGTAGTAGGGCAACGCTTTGCCCAGATAGCGCCGATGTTCGGGGACTTCATCCGACAGGCGCCGGCGAGGGGCGACCCAGTGCGGCTGCCGCTGGAAGACTGTCAGGTGTTCGACCTCCTCGACGCAGGCGTCGACGATCTGCACGGCTGTGCAACCGGCGCCGATGATGGCCACCTTCTTGCCTGCCAGCTCCAGTGAAGGGTCCCACTGCGCGGAGTGAATGCTGGTGCCGGCGAAGGTGTCTCGTCCCTCGATGTCGGGGAATCGCGGTCGGTTGAGATAGCCGGCCGCGGTGACGACGACAGTCGCGTAGTCGATGCTCCGGGTTCCGTCAGCGCGACGGGAGTGGATCTCCCACTGCTGACGCTGCTCGTCCCACCACAGTGCCTCCACCTCGGTGCCGAAGCGGATGTGGCGACGCAGATCGTGCTTGTCGGCCAACGAGACCAGGTAGGCCTGATATTCCGCGCCCTGCGGATAGTAATTCGACCAGTCCGGGTTCACCTCGCGTGACAGCGAGTAGTACGCCGAAGGCGTATCCACCCCGATGCCGGGATACCTTGTGGTCAGCCAGGTGCCACCCACCTCATCGTTGCGGTCGAAGATCTCGAAATGCACGCCCTCTTCGGCAGCGGCCAGCGCGACCGCGATACCGGCGATGCCGGCGCCGATGATCGCCACCGTGGTGGAAGAGGGAATCGGCGTGGTGCGCGGCAACGTCGGCTGAGACGGGCGGAATCCGCCTTGCTCCAGCAGCAGGTCGACGTGTTCGTCGTCGACGGGACCACCCAGCGCAATCGGGAGCAGACGGGCGAAGAACTCGCGATCGTCCACCGGCAGCGCGCCAACCCGACGCGGCCGGCCGAGGGCGGCGGCGATTTCGTCGGCCAGCGTCTCGGCGGTCTGAGTATCGGTCGTTCCAGCGCGCTCGGGCGGATCGGGAACGTGATCGATCTTGGATGCGTACCGATCGATGACCGCCGGATCACCCGTCATCTGGGCCAACACCGCGACCAGGACACCAGGGTCCGCCTCCAGGAGATGGGCGCGCAGGTCGTCAGGGTCTGGGGCGCGATCCGCGAGTGACGAGGATTCAGTGGTAGCGGTCATAGGTTCGAGTATCGAAGGGTCGAGGGCCTCGCCGCGCCCACTCTGTCTACTGAGCGGGAGACGAACCACCGCGGCCGCCGGCGGCATGCCTACTCTGCCGACCATGCATTCCGACGACCTTGCCGCCGTCATCGCCCGGGCCCGTAGCCACAGCCTCGCAGATATCCCCCGCCGGTCGGCGCGCAAGCAACCTGAGAAGACCGCCATCATCGACGGCGACGTCGCCCTGAGTTTTGCCGAGTTCGATCACCTGGTGGATCGCGCCGCCGCCGCATTGCACGAGAACGGGTTACTCCCCGGTGACCGACTCGCATTGTTGTCGCGCAACTGCTGGCAGTACACGGTGCTGGCCTTCGCCACCGCCCGCGCCGGCGTGGTGCTGGTTCCGATCAATTTCATGCTGATGCCGGAGGAGATCTCGTACATCCTCGGCCACAGCCAGGCCGCTGGATTCATCGTCGAGGCCGACCTGATCCCGGTGGCCGAACAGGCCATGGCCGTGGGAACAGCGGTTCGCACGAAGGCAGCACTCGTGCCCTCCGGCCAGTCATGTCCTGGCTGGCCCGATTTCGCCGAATGGCTGACCACCATCGCGGACGTTCCGGACATCCGGATCGATGACGATCAGCTGCTGCGGGTGATGTACACCAGCGGCACCGAATCGCGGCCCAAAGGCGTCATGCACAGCAGTCGCAGCTTGATGTGGCAGTACATCAGCACCATCGTGGCCGGTTCCATGTCCGGCGACGATGTCGAGATCCACTCCCTGCCCCTGTATCACTGCGCGCAGCTGGACAACTTCCTGGCGACCGACATCTACCTGGGAGCAACCAGCATCATCCTGCCCAGGCCGGACCCGGAGCTGGTACTTCGGACGATCGAACGACATGGCGTCACGAATTACTTTGCGCCACCTACGGTGTGGATCAGCCTGCTGCGCAGTTCCGTGTTCGACGAGGTAGACCTGTCCAGCCTGCGCAAGGGGTACTACGGGGCCTCACCGATGCCTACCGAGATCCTGCACGAGATGCGTAGACGGCTGCCGAATCTGCGGCTGTGGAACTTCTACGGCCAGACGGAGATGGCTCCCCTGGCCTCAGCTCTGGGCCCTGCCGAGCAGGATGCCCACGCAGGGGCTGCGGGGCGTCCCGTGGTCAACGTCGAAACGGTGATCCTCGATGACAACGACGTGCCGGTCGAGTCCGGCACCGTCGGTGAAATCGCCCACCGCAGTCCACATCTGATGCTGGGCTACCTCGACGACGAGGACAAGACGGCCCAGGCCTTCGCCGGCGGTTGGTTCCATTCCGGCGATCTGGGCTTCTATGACGAGCACGGCCTGCTGCACGTCGTCGATCGAAAGAAGGACATGATCAAAACCGGCGGCGAAAACGTCGCCAGCCGCGAGGTCGAAGAAGTTCTCTACCGGCACAACGGCGTCGAGGAAGTAGCCGTATTCGGCGTGGCGCACCCCGTCTGGGTTGAGGCTGTGGTCGCCGCGGTGGTAACCCGGGCCGGCTCCAGCCTGACCGAAGAAGACGTTCTGCGTCACTGCCGCGACCACCTCGCCGGCTTCAAGACCCCCAAGCAGATCTTCTTTGTCGATTCGCTGCCAAAGAACCCCAGCGGCAAATTGCTCAAACGCGACCTGCGACAGCGGTTCAGCCTCGAATTCCAAAGCAACTGAAGGGACGCACGATGTACCAGGGACGGATCGCGCGATTCGACGAACCAGGCAAACCATTCCAGATCGAAACGGTCACCCTGCCCGAAGTCGGGCCGGGGGAAATCCTGATCCGGGTCCTCCGGGCGAACATCTGTGGATCAGACGTGCATGCCTGGCACGGCACCTTCGCCACCCGCGGTTTGGGTGGACAGCTACCGACCGTGCTGGGTCACGAGATGGTGGGCGCCATCGAGGTGCTGGGCGACGGAGTATCCGCCGACTCCAACGGCAAACCCTTGGCCGAAGGCACGCGAGTGGTGTTCCCGTACTTCTACTGCTGCCACACGTGCCGTAACTGTCTGGCGGGGCGCCGTAACGCCTGCCTGAACCTGAAAATGGCGATGTTGGGCCGCGCCGACGAACCGCCCTATTTCGTCGGCGGATACGGCGACTACTACCTGTTGCCTGCCGGCGCAGTGATTTACACGGTTCCCGATACCCTGAGCGACGACATCGCCGCGGGCGCCAACTGCGCACTGTCACAGGTCATGTACGGACTTGAACGCGTCGACCTGCAGCTCGGCGAGCACGTCGTGGTTCAGGGAGCCGGAGCCCTGGGTCTCTACGCGGTGGCCGTCGCCAAGGCGCGCGGCGCAGCCAACGTCATCGCGATCGACGGCGTGTCCGAAAGACTCGAGTTGGCAACCGCATTCGGTGCCGACTCGGTGATCGACCTCAGCGAAGTCGCCACGCCCAAGGACCGGGCCAAAGCAGTACGTAAGTTGACCGACGGCCAGGGTGCCGACGTGGTGGTCGAGGTCGTCGGACACCCGTCGGCCATCGACGAGGGCCTGCAGATGCTCGCCCAGTTCGGCCGTTACGTCGAGATCGGCAACATCAACATCGGCAAGACCTTCGAGTTCGACCCGTCACGGTTCGTCTTCACCAACAAGACCATGGTCGGGGTCTCCCTCTATGACCCGGCAGTCCTGTCCCGCGCGTTGACCTTCCTCGACCTTCATCAACACCATCTGCCGTTCGAGCGTCTCGCCGCGGCGTCGTACTCGCTCGACGACATCAACGAAGCGTTCAGCGCAGCCGACGGCAAGCGCGATATCCGCGCCAGCCTGATTCCCTGACCCCCACGAATGTAAGGACAACCGTGCCCACTTTTGAACACGACAGACTGTTCATCGACGGCAGCTGGACCACCGCCTCGGGGAACGGCGTCATCGAAGTAGTCGACCCGGCTACCGAAGCAGTGATCGGCCATGTGCCCAATGGCGACTCCACCGATGTCGACGCCGCCGTGGCGGCAGCGAGGCGGGCATTCGACCCGCTCATCACCGTTGGCGAACGCCGGGATCGAGTGCAGCGGGTGATCGCCGCGATGGAGAAGCGCTTACCCGACATCGCCGATCTCATCACCGCCGAGATGGGTGCCCCCGTACGCATCGCGCAGACGGTGCAGACGCAGGTGCCACTGGCGGTGGCCAAGGGCTTCGCCGATGTGCTGGAGACCTTCGAATTCGAAGAGCGCATCGGCAATTCGCTTGTTCTGAGAGAGCCCTACGGCGTCGTCGGGGCCATCACGCCGTGGAATTACCCGCTCTACCAGGTGGTCGCCAAGGTGCTACCGGCCATCGCCGCGGGCTGCCCCGTCGTGCTCAAACCCAGTAACGAAGCCCCGCTTTCGGTGTTCGCCTTCGTCGAAGCCTGCGAAGAGTCGGGACTCCCGCCCGGGACGATCAACCTCGTCTCGGGCCCCGGTCGGGTGATCGGCGAACGTCTCGCGTCGCATCCCGACGTCGACTTCGTCTCGTTCACCGGATCCACAGGCGTGGGCGCGCGCGTCGGAGAACTTGCCGGCCAGTCGATCAAGAAGGTTGCTCTCGAACTCGGCGGCAAGTCGGCCAACGTAATCCTCGATGGTGCGGATCTGGCGACCGCGGTCAAGGTCGGGGTGGGCAATGCCTTCCTCAATGGAGGCCAGACCTGTATGGCGTGGACCAGGATGCTGGTGCCGCAAAGCCGCTACGACGAGGCCCTGAGCCTGATCGAATCCGCCGTGGCCCGCTACATCGTGGGTGATCCGCGCGACCCGGCGACCCGTATCGGACCGTCGGCGTCGCGGTCGCAGTTCGACACGGTTCGTGGCTTCATCGACCGCGCCCAGCGCGACGGCGCCCGCCTGCTGATCGGTGGCGCGGAGCCGATCAGCGACGTCGGGTATTTCGTGGCACCAACGGTTTTCGCCGACGTGGATCCTGACTCCGAGCTCGGTCAGGAAGAGGTGTTCGGTCCCGTGCTCGCAGTGATCCCCTTCACCGACTCCGATGATGCACTGCGCATCGCCAATGGCACGCCCTACGGGCTGTCGGGCGCCGTATGGGCCGCAGGCGATGACGACGCCATCGCTTTCGCCCGCCAGGTGCAGACCGGCCAACTCGACATCAACGGCGGCGCCTACAACCCCACCGCCCCGTTCGGCGGGTACAAGAAGTCCGGCATCGGCCGTGAACTGGGCCGGTTCGGCTTCGAAGAGTACCTCCAGACCAAATCCCTTCAGCTCAAGGAGCGCGCGTGACCTCACCGCTGGACGTCCACACCGACGGACCGGTGCAAATCTGGACAATCACCCTGCCGGACGTCGGCAATGCCATCACCGGCAAGGACGTCATCGCAGCGTTCGAGAGCGGCGTGGATGCGGTCAACGGGGACAACACCGTGGGTGCGGTCATCCTCACCGGTGCAGGCAAGATCTTCTCGGCCGGCGGCAACGTCAAGGAGATGGCCGACCGTCAGGGCATGTTCGGTCTGGATGCCATCGACCAGCGACGGGCCTACATCGATGGGATCCAACGGATCCCACGTGCTCTGGGTCGCCTCGAAGTCCCTCTCATCGCTGCGGTCAACGGCGCCGCCATCGGCGCCGGGTGCGATCTGGCGATGATGTGCGACATCAGGATTGCCTCCGAGCGCGCATCCTTCGCCGAGAGCTTCGTGCAGCTCGGCCTCATCCCGGGCGATGGCGGCACCTGGTTCCTCCCTCGCGCCATCGGCTACGCCCGCGCCGCCGAACTGACCTTCACCGGCGAACGGATCGACGCCGCAACGGCGTTGGAGTGGGGACTCGTCAGCCGAGTGGTAGCGCACGACGAGTTGCTGTCCGAGGCTCGCACACTCGCCGACAAGATCGCGGTCAACCCGCCGCGCGCGCTTCGGATGGCCAAGCGCCTGCTGCAGGAATCGATCACGGGCTCCCTGGAATCGACGCTCTCCATGGCGGCGGCAATGCAGCCGCTGGCCCACCACGACGCCGAGCACCAACAGCGCATCGCGAAGTGGCGGACATCGTGACGGGCGCGCACCTGGCACACCTGGACCGGTTACGCCGGGAGGTCCGTGGCTTCCTGGCCGAACAGTTGGCCGTCGGCGCGTTCACGCCGTCGATCGATTCGTGGTTGTGCGGATGGGACGAAAGTTTCACCGCGTCCCTGGCGAAGCAGGGCTGGCTGGGCATGACGGTTCCCGTCCATTACGGCGGCCATGGCCGCTCGTTTCAGGAACGGTTCGTGGTGACCGAAGAACTGCTGGCCGCGGGCGCCCCGGTCGCCGCCCACTGGATCGCCGACCGCCAGATCGTGCCGTCGCTCCTGAAATACGGGACGGAAGAGCAGAAGTCAGAGTTCCTACCTCGCATCGTGCGCGGTGAGTGTTTCTTCGGCATCGGGATGAGCGAACCGGATTCCGGCTCCGATCTGGCGAGCGTCCGCACCCGTGCGGCACGAGTCGACGGCGGGTGGTCGATCACCGGTACCAAGGTATGGACCTCGGGAGCGCACCGCGCTCATGCCTTCATCGTGCTGGCCCGCACAGAACCGGTCGATCCGTCGCATCGGCATGCCGGGTTGAGCCAGTTCATCGTCGACCTGCGCACCCCGGGCGTGCAGGTCCGCCCGATCATCTCGATGAACGGCGGACATCACTTCAACGAGGTCGTGCTCGACGAGGTGTTCGTGCCCGATGCCATGGTCTTCGGCGAGATCGGCCGCGGCTGGACCCAGGTCACCTCCGAGCTGAGCTTCGAGCGGAGCGGGCCGGAACGATTCCTGTCGACCTTCCCGCTCCTCACGCAGCATGTCGAACACCTTGTCGCGCACGGCGAATCACCTGATGGACAGGTGGGCCGCCTGGTGGCGCGGGTCGCCGGACTGCATCACATGTCAACCGCAGTGGCCGGCGCCCTGGAGCGCGGTGAGAATCCCGATGTCCCGGCAGCGGTCGTCAAGGTCCTCGGCACCACGGTCGAAGGCGACATCGCCGACTACGCAGACCGGCAGACCGGAGATGACGCCGCCACGGACGCCGAGTGGGCGCACCTGGTCGCCACCGCAGTGGACCAGCGCCCCGGCTTCACGTTGCGCGGCGGAACCAACGAAGTACTGCGCGGTGTCATCGCGCGGGGATTGGGTATGCGATGAGCACCACCGAACTCGCCCTGGGCACGCTGACCGCGGTGGACCCCGACCTGGCGGCCATGATGGACGGTGTCTTCTCCGATTACCGCCAGACCGCGCCCACCGGGCGCCCGGGCGAACGCGTCGAGTACGACCGCGCACTGTGGCAGCGGCTCGACTCCCTCGGACTGGTCCGCCTGACCGGCGCCGAGGAATCTGGTGGCAGCGGCGCAGGTTGGCTCGAGGCTGCTGAGTTGCTCAGTGCCGCAGTCCGTCACGGTGTCCGCATCCCGCTGGCCGAGCACGACTTGCTGGCCTGTTGGCTGTTGGAGACCCTCGGCCGACCCGTCGATGACGCCGCGCGAACGGTGTATGTGGCGCCACGTAGCGGCGAATCCACCAAACCTGTGCCCTGGGCCGCCGACGCGGAACGGATCGTCGTGCTCTGGCCGAGCGGCGACGAATACCGGCTCACCGAGTTCGACACCGCGGAACTGTCGGTCGCCCTCGGCACCAATCTGATCGGCGAGCCGCGCGACACTGTCAGCGTCGACACCGCCGGAGTCAGCGGTCATCCGGTGACCACCGGACTGGTCGGCCAGCTCGGCCGCAAATCGGCGATGATACGGGCGATCCAGGTGTGCGCGGCGCTCGATCGCGCTGTGGCGCTGTCGATCGAACACGTGGCATCCCGCAATCAATTCGGACGTCCGTTGGCGAAGTTCCAGGCGATTCAGAACCTGATCTCGGATGCGGCAGCAGAGTCGGCACTGGCGCGGGCCGCCACCGAGGCTGCGCTGCACACTGCCATCGGAACGGACTGGCAGTCAGCTCAACTGGACTTCCAGATCGCGACCGCGCGATCTTGCGCCGGGCATGCCGCCTCAATCGTAGCCCGCAACGCGCACCAGGTGCACGGCGCCATCGGCACCACCCACGAGCATCGACTTCACGAATACACCCGCGCCGCCCTGGCCTGGCGCTCGGAATATGGGTCCGTGCGCTTCTGGGACGACCGGGTTGCGGCAGCCGCCGTTGCGGCAGGCGGGCAACAGCTCTGGGCGTTGATCGCCGACAGCTGACAGCTGTTCTGACTTAACAGGGGCGAGTGCCCGTCGCGGTGTCACGCACTGAGGCGACAACGAAGGCACAAGGCGCTGACGGTCATTGAGTTGCGTCCTGAGTGATGTCAACCCCGGCGAAGACCACCCGGTCATCCAGACGGGTGAAGTTGACATGGGGCTCATACTTCGTCAGTTGACCTGGTTGCAGAAATCCATAGGCCCCACGGAAGAAAGGATCGTCGGTGAGGTACCGGTCGCCGACACTGTCGATGACGGTCACCACCGCGAGCGGCGGTGACCTCGTTTCACTGAACAAGCAGGGCTGCGTTGTGGAATTCGGACGATAGATGGCCCCCGACCAAGGTAGGCAAAATGGCCGGCATCACCGATGGCCCGATCTGGCGCAGGTCAGGGTAGGTGGTGCAGTTACCGGGTCTCGAACCGCGCCTGGATCTCCTCCACGGTCAATCCGTAGTCCGTCAGTGAGTATCGGTGCTTGGGCGCTCGGGGCCCGTGACTGGCTTCGGCGTGCGCAGTTTCCATCGCTGATACTGCCTGGTCGGTGCGGTAGGTCGAAGTGCTGATAAACGTTGCGGGCAGTGCCGATTGGATCTGCTACAAAATCGAAGTAATCCACGTCGTAGAACTGGCGCGGGTTGTGGCCGGCGCGTGCGGTGTTGAACTGTTCGACGCCGCGGGACCAGGTCTCGAGTACGTCGCGGCCGATCTGTGCGCCGGTGAAGGTGGTCGACCATCCTTCGGTCGAGTGTTCGGCAAGCGAGCACATCGAAGCCAGCAGCGTCTCTGGCGGGCGGTGGCACTGGACGATCAGCGCATCCGGATAGGTTTGCAGTATGGCGTCGAGGGAAAACAGGTGGCTAGGATTTTTTAGTACCCAACGTTTTTCGGCGTCATTGAGGCCGATCAGCTGGAGGTTCCTGCGGTGCCGTCGGTATGAAGGCGACCAGTCCTGTTTGGTCAGCCACTGGGCATAGCTGGGCACATGGGCCAGCGATTCGAAGGACACCGAATGTACGGACTGGCGCAGCAGCTGCCAACATTCTTCCAGGACGTTCTCGTCGATGTAATGCAGGCCGAGGAAGTCGGGATTGTCCTGGTGAGCTTTGGCGTAATAGGCCTTCAGCCGACGGTATTCGGGAAATGACTCCCAGTCCTGCCGCGGCGGGCGGGGTTGAGGGTACTCCGCAAGCCACAGCTCAAGCCCTTGATGGGACGGGTCGGCGCCCAGGAGACGGTGCAGGGCCGTGGTTCCCGTCCGGGGTAATCCCGTCACGAAGATGGGCCGTTCGATCGTGACGTCGGTGTGGCTGGGGTGGCGCTTCCAGGCAGCCTCACTCAGCAGCCGGGCCACCAGTCCGGCGCGCAGGTAGTGGCGCGTCATCGCGGCGCCCAGTGGCGTGAAGTTCGCTTCGCGCGCATAGGAGTCGAGCAGCACGCCGAGCGCTTCGCGGAAGTTGTCGTCGTCGGTACCGAAGTCATCGTGTCCGGCCGTGTCGACGGCTTCGGCGCACAACTCATCGACAGTGCCGACATCAGTTCGTGTTGTCATGCCTTGTACTCCCCACAGTTGACATCGAGCGTTTGGCCGGTGATGCCGGCGGCCAGGTCGCTTAGCAGGAACACGATCGCCGAGGCAACGTCATCTTCGGTGACCAAGCGCTTCAGGTCTGAGTGCGCCGCTGCGGCCTGATAGACCGCATCTACGGAAACACCCGATTGGCGTGCCTGATCCTCGAAGTACTCTTGCAGGATTTCACCCCAAATATAGCCTGGCGCTACAGAATTCACTCGGATGCCACGGCCTCCGAGCTCGCTGGACAGTGACTGCGACATCGCCAGCAATGCTGACTTGGCCAGCTTGTAGGGGCCGTAAAGCGGGTCCGAGTGTCTGATGACCATCGAGCTGAGGTTGACGATCGACCCTTTCGATTCGGCCAGTGCAGGAGTGAAAGCCTGCGTGGTGCGTAGTGCGCCGAGAACCGTCAGCTCTACGGAGTCACGGATGTGGGCGTAGGTGGTTTCGCCGAACGGTTTCATCGAGGGATGCATGAACGCGTTGTTCACCAAGGCGTCAACCTTGCCGTAGGCCTCTACGGCGGACCGAGCAAGTTCCTTGACGTCGCTGTCAACTGTGATGTCGGTGGCCACAGCCACGGCCCGTCTACCCATGTCAGTGATGGTCGTGGCGACGCGATCAAGACGCGCGGCCGATCGTGCCGCCAGCACGAGATGGGCGCCTTGTTCGGCGCATCGACGGGCTAGTGTTGTGCCGAGGCCGGGCCCGACACCGCTGATGACGACGACCCTGTCCTGAAGGAGTCCGCTCATGCTCAGCCCAGCATCCTTTCTCCGATTTGGCTTTGCCGCAATGCTATTCGCGCCTGCCAGTCCTGCTCGGAAATCTTGTTATGGGCGTAGAACGGAAGTGCGGCCGCGATCGCGTCGAAGTCCACGACCTCGACGGTGGGGCCGTCGGCCGAAGTCATCTCGCGCGACAACCGTTGCCAGCGGAACTGCAGATATCCGCGCCGATGCCCCAGGGTCTCAACCCAGTTCGTCACTCCGGGGTTCTGATCGGTAACAACGATGCGCACCTTGCCGTCCGGGTCGACTTGCGTCTGAGCCCCATTCAGAGATGTCTGGTGATTGATGTAGTCCAAGGAGATGTACCACATGCTTCCCAGCTGAAAACCTTGGTAGGGAGCGTCGCTCTCCGGCAACGTGATGATCAGCGCCTGGTCGGGCGCCAAGTCGAAATGCCCGGCCGACGAGTATTGGGTCGTCAGCCCGCCGGGGGTGCTGCGAGGCGCCACGAGTGTGTTCACGGGTAGGTTCAGGTAGAACCACTGCGGGAACTGCAGCCAGGTCTTCACCCGGTTGATGAGCTCGCCTGCAGCAGTGGTGAATTGCTTTTCCACTAGTTCGAGACTCGGCGATTCTGGAGCGGTGCCGACGGTGTCGCTGCGCCAGATCGCCAACGACCCGCGCCGCTGCGACCAGTCGCCGTACACCTCGCGGATAACGAGTTGGCCTGTACGGCTCGGGGTGAATCGCCATTCGAAAGTCCCATCGGCGGCGATGTCGAGTTCGCGATCGTCGAAGGCCACTTCGCTGTCCGGCACGGAATCGTCGGTGTACTCTCCGGCCAAGTACTGAAAGCTCAGGTCAGTGGTGGTGCCGCGCAGGCCGGTAACGACATAGTCGAAGCCGGCAAGCAACCTGGCTCCAAAGTAGAGCGTGTCCGGGTTGTCCAGTCCCATCTTGGTGAACGGTCCGGTACCCGACAGTAGATACGGATGATCGGGATGCTGGTGAAATGCTTGATGCGTACATCCGGCGATGCACCCGGCCAGGTACTGCAGCCCCTCGGCAAGGTCGGCGTCACCATCAATGTGCGGTGCTGCTGCTATGAGGTTTTCGGCTTCGGCGATCGCGCATGCTAACGACTCGGAGAACATGCCCACTGACGCTAAACAGGACGTATCCGTTGCGAAACCAGGGTTTCCGCTCAGCGGGCCGCCCGGTATGGATGACTCCGGCCATCGCCCCGAGTCACACATGGCGAACTGCCCGCTGAACTGAATGCACGCAATCTCCTACATATCAACGACTTCGGGTTACCGAGCGGTCGAGTGAACGGGCGAGAATCTAACGCTGCGGAAAGGCACGCACGGCAACGCAATGTTCACTCCGCTTCTTCAGCGCCACTGCGGTGTCGTCGAATGCGCGTTTCACCCAGGCCCCGCACTCGGCCATGACCTGGTGCGCGTGATCGCCAAGAAACGCATCCGTGGAGTAGTACCTGCAGCGGTGCTCTGCGATGGGTTCGAGGACCTGGTCGCGGCGCGCGGGATATGGCGATTCCGGCGTCGCCGGCAACTCCCAAGAGAGCAACCGCTCTGGCACGAAGGCGCAGACGTACTCGGTGTTGGTGGACGTGCCCCCGGCACCGCTGTAGTCCGCAAGAACCATCTCCACTGCCGCGCCCATCTCCAAAGTGGATACAGCCGATATGCAGAACGGATTCCACAGCGGGTAGTTGTCGAGGTCGGTCAGGACTTCCCACACAACTTTGGCAGGTGCGTCGATCTCAACCGCGATGGAGCGCACGAGTGTGCTCGGGTCGTAGCCCGGAATGGACAGCTCAGACATCTGGACTCCTTGAAATGGTGTCGCCGAGCAGAATTCAATAAGTGCGCCTCGGCTGGAACGAACGCTGGCACGGGCATGTCGGCCATGGAACCGGCCGTGCCGCTCAGCGGGAAAGGCTCCGTAGTCACGGCCTGCTGCCACTTTCTCCGATGCCGTTTTCACACCGCTTGATCCCGAACGTCGGCGACCGCCAGATTAGAATCTTCCCTGACTACCCCGCCTCGATATCGCGACGTTCCACTCAACGGTCACCGACGCTGTTACCGGCGCAACATCCCAGGTTGACTGCAGACATGAGCAACGAGATCACCCTGTCGGACGTCCAGGAATTCATCTCCGGCTTCTGGTTCCACTACGACCAGGGCCACTTCGATGAAGTTGGCGCCCGCCTCGCCGACGAGATGGAGTACCTGAGCCGCTCGGACTCCGGGGCCTGCCCGTTCGAGCACCTGCTGGCGGCAGAACTGCACGGCAAGGCCGAGACCTTGACCTGGCTCATCGAGCACCGCAACGAGAACCCGTACCCGTGCCGTCATCACGCGACCAACGTGTTCCGCACCGGAACCGACGGCGAGGTCACCAACGTCCGGTTCTATCTGTTCGTCAACCAGATCACCAACAATGTTCCGTTCGCGGTGTCCAGTGGCGTCGTCGACGCCGGCATCCGGCGGTCGCAAGACGGTCTGGTCTTCACCTCGCTGAACGTCGTGCTCGACGCCGAGGACTCGGTCCCGCTCGCCGAGCACACCGCCAAGGCTGCGGCTGCGCAATCCGCGTGAGCGCCCGAGAAATCTTCGGTGGCGGCGTCGCCGTCATCACGGGAGCCGGCGCCGGAATCGGCGCCGGCCTGGCCCGGTATGCCAGCCAGTTGGGTATGACGGTGGTGTTGGTCGACGTCAACGCCGAGGCCATCGCGGGCCTCCGCGAAGAAATCGACGCCGCAGGCGGATCGGCGACCGACGTGCTCTGCGATGTGCGGGATGCGGACGCGGTGCAGGCGCTGGCCGATGACGTCTATCGCGACCTCGGGCCGGTACGCCTGTTGGTGAACAACGCCGGTATCGAACAGTTCGGGTATCTGTGGGACACCCCGGTTTCCAACTGGCAACGCGTCGTCGACATCAACATCAGCGGGGTGTTCCACGGAATCAGGGCATTCCTGCCGAAGATGATGGCCACGGACTCCCCAGCTTGGGTATGGAACCTGTCCTCGATCGGCGGTGTCGCAGTGGTTCCGCTGCAGGCGCCCTACATCATGAGCAAGCACGCGGTACTCGCTCTGACCGAATGTCTGCACCTAGAAGTGCAGTCCGCCGACCATGACCACCATGTACACGTCCAGGCGGTGCTACCGGGTGCCGTGGTGTCGAGCATCTTCGAATCCGCGGGCGGGGTGGACTCGGGGGACACCGGCGCGGCCGAAGGACAACGCACCGCGATGCTCGACATCAAGGCCGAGGCGATGGATCCGCTGGCCGCGGCGGAGGTGGTCTTCGACCAGGCTGCCGAAGGCCGGTTCTACCTGCTCACCCAACCGGACTACGTCGGTTCGGCCATGGCGGAACGGGCTCGCGTACTGAGCGGCCAGGAAGCGCCCCGTTTGCGGACTGAGCGCCGCTTCGACCCGGCAAAGAACTGAAATGGCTTATCCACCACTTGATCCCGACGCCTCCGCACGGGTTGCATCGTTCGGCGAGATAGCTCCCATGCGGGCCCGCGGCCTCGCCGCCGTCCGTGAGGGGCTTGAATGCGCCCCTCTTCCGCAGATGCCGGCCATGGCGGGCATCGAAGACCTGACGGCCACGGGCCCGGGCGGTCCGATACCGCTACGCCTCTATCGGCCCGGCCCCGCGCCCGGACTACCGGTGCTGGTGTATCTGCACGGCGGCGGGCTGGTGATGGGCTCGAACCATTCGTTCGAGCCGCTCGCCCGCGAACTGGCACACGCCAGCGGCGCCGCGGTGGCGGCGGTCGAGTACCGACTGGCACCGGAATCGCCGCCACCAGCTCAATTTGACGATGCCTACGCGGCCACCGAATGGGTTGCCGCCAACGCCGACGACCTCGGCCTCGACGCCGGCCGGCTGGCGGTTGTCGGCGACAGCGCCGGCGGATCGCTGGCTGCCGCAGTGGCATTGGCCGCCCGCGATCACAGCGGTCCACGAATCTTCGCCCAGGTGTTGCTGTATCCCGGCCTGGATCGCGACATGGGTGCGGCATCCATCACCTCGATGCCTGACGCCCCACTGCTTCGCCATGAGGACATCGTCTACATGCACGAATTGGTCGACCGTGGCGGGGCTCCGCGGGACCCGTATCAGGTTCCGGCCTATGCCACCGACCTGAGCGGCCTGCCGGCGGCGATCGTCGTCACCGGGGCGTGCGACCCGATCCGGGATTGGGGTGAACGCTACGCCGGGCGCCTGCGCGATGCGGGCGTGCAGACCACTGTCACGCGTTATCCCGGTATGTACCACGGCTTTCTGATGCGCTCCGACGCCACCGCGCGCGGACGGTTGGCACTGGCCGAAGTAGGCGCCTTGCTGCAGGCCAAGTTCGCACACCCACTTCGGTTTTGAGCGGTGACCCCGTCTCGCCCGTATCTGACTGTCAGCAGCCGCCCAGTCGTAGTGGCACCGAGTCATACGCGCGCGCCCAACTGGAGGTGATCCGTTCAGGGTCACCGGCCAGTTCACACTCGGGGAATCGGGCAAACCACTCGGTAAGAGCGAGGCGGGCCTCCATGCGGGCCAGTCCCGATCCCATACAGAAATGAATGCCGTGACCGAATGCAGCATGGCGCTGAGCACGCCGGGTCACATCGAAACGATCCGGTTCGGAGAACTCACGTTCATCGCGGTTGGCCGCCCCCCACACCAACATCACCCGTGAATCTGCCGGGATGTGGACCCCGTGTAACTCAACGTCGCGGGTGGCAGTTCGAGGTAACGTCTGGGTGGGCGATTCGAAGCGCAACATCTCCTCGACTGCTGTTGGCCAATGCGACTCGTCATTCAACAGCAGATCCCGCTGCTCGGGATGGCGCAGCAGCAGGACGGTGCCGGAGCCGATCAGGCTGGCCGTCGTGTCATTGCCGCCCAGGACCAGTAACAGGCAGAAACCCAGCAGTTCCTCATCGCTGAGCCGCTGACCGTCGATCTCAGCGTTGATGAGATCGGTCATCATGTCGTCTCGCGGACGATGGCGGCGTTCGTCGAGAAGCTCTGCGAACGTGGTGTATATCCCCACTGCGGCTTCCAGCGCCTTGTTCGTGTCGGTCGTGTCGATGAACGCCTCTGTCCAGGCACGCACCGGGCCGATATGCTGCTCGTCGAGGCCGATCATTCCGCCGACCACTACACTCGGAATAACCGCGGCATAGTCATGCTGGAACTCGCAGGTGCCGTTCGCGGCGATTGTGTCGATGAGGCTCCGGATGTAGTTCCGGATATCGTCTTCCATACCGGCTACCCGTCGTGCGGTGAAGACCCGTGAAACCAGCTTGCGTAGTGCGGTCTGCCGCGGCGGGTCCATGTAGATCAGTTGGGGAAGCAGGTCATTTGCCTCTGCAACGCGGCTGGAGAACGTGTCGTGATCGGCCGCGGCGGCCCACACATCCGCAAACCGGGTGAGTGCGTAGAACCCGCTGCCGGGGTCATGGTAGACGGGGTACTCGTCACGCATGGTGCGGTACACATTCCAGAGCTCGTTTTGAAACTCCGGCGTCGATGGATCGTAATGGATCTGAGTACTCGGCATGTGTTACAACTTCTTTCATTCTCTGAAGGGAATGCCGTGAGATCTTGCGACGGGATTCCGACACTCAGTCGAAGGTGACAACGATCTTGTCGGCGGCGCCCGGAGTGGCAGCCAGGCCCAGCGCCTCGTCGACATCGTCGAATCCGAACGTGTGGCTGACGAGCACCGCGTACTTCTCCCAGTCCGCGACGATGTCGCGGGTGACCTCGAAGATCTCGGTCGGGTACCCCATCGAACCGACAATGGTTATCTCGTTGCTCATAACATTGATCAGGTCCACTGTTACCGGTTCCTTGTGTACCGCAACCACTCCCAACTTGGAGCCACGCTTTGCCAGTGCCAAGGCGCTGTCGATCACGGCCGGAACACCCGCGGCGTCGAGGTACACATCGGTGCCGGCCTTACCCGGCCACACCGAGTCACCAGAACCATGAAGCTCGGTCAGCCTGGCCGCAAGATCGTCCTCAGCGGAGTTGACAACCGCGTCGGCACCGACTTTGAGGGCCTTGTCCAGACGGGCGGGGAGCACGTCGACCACGACGACATGGCCCACCCCACGAGATTTCAACGCGATCGTCGCACCCAGCCCGATGGGGCCGGCACCGAAGACCACGACCTTGTCAGCCGGACCAGGCGCAACTTGGTTTACCGCATGCCGGGCGACGGCCATGGGTTCGTTGAGTGCAGCGACCTCGAACGGCACGTAGTCCGGGATGACTTCCAGGTTCTTGCCCCGGACGGCGTCGTGCACAAGCAGCAACTCTGCGAGAGCACCACGGGCGCCGCCATTTCCGATGATGTCGTCAGGCGACGCCATCGGATCGACAACGACGTGGTCACCGACCGCGAGGTCGGTCACCTCACTGCCGACCGCGACGATCTCGCCCGCAGGCTCATGTCCCAGCGGCATGGCGCCCTGATGCGGTGGCAGTCCGCCGATCGAGATGTAGAACGCGTCGGTTCCACAGATCCCGCAGGCCCGTACCTTCACCAAGACGTCCCGAGGACCGACAGTCGGGTCCGGTCGTTCGACCACATCGGTGTGGCCTGGGCCGTCAACGATCGAAATCTTCATGTGCACTCCTGGTTTGGTGGTCAGTTGACGAATGGTCGAGGCTGCACGCAGCTACTGCACGCTATAGCCGCCGTCTACGACGAAGGCGGAACCCGTGCAGTACGACGCACTGCGGGTGCACAGAAACAAGATGGCATCGGCGATCTCGGCCGGAATTCCGAAGCGGCCCAGGGGAATGTGGTCGACCTGTGCCTGCTTCACGTCGGGGACAAAGTCCATCGGGGCGGTCATCGGTGTCTCGATCACCCCGGGCGCCACCGCGTTGACCCGGATTCCGTCAGGCGCCCACTGTGCTGCCAGGTTGCGGGTCAGTGACAGGACACCCGCCTTGGCCGCGCCATAACCGGGCACCATTGCCACGGCACGAATCGCCGCCATTGACGCCATCATCACCACGCTGGCACCGCCGGCAGCCGTTGAGCACTTGAGGGCGCCGCGCAGCGCTGTCGTCAGCCGAAACGGGGCCAGGAGATTGACGTTTACAGAGGCCTCGAAGCCCGGGGCCGTCGACTCGTCCAGGCCACCCGGGAAGTTGGCGCCGGCGTTGTTGACGAGGATGTCCAGAGTCGAGAATTCGGCTGCGAGCTCACCGGTTCCGTCCACATCCGTCACGTCGAGCTGCCGATAGGACAGGCCGTCGAGTTCTACCGAATAGTGGGAGGGATCGGGTTTGGTACCCGTGACGGTCACCGCTGCGCCGGCGTCGCGCAACCGCAGCGCCGTGACATGCCCGATCCCGCTCGTGCCACCGGTGATCAGCGCGGTGGCCCCGGTGAAGTCGAAGGTCAGGTCGTTCGTCATGACAGCTCCTTGATTCTTTCTCGCAACCAGGCGGATTCCCAGAAGTTGGTGCTCTCTTCGAGCAGGAGTTCGTGTGCGCCGCGCAGAACGCCGATTGCCCCGGCGTGGTCGTCCTGCACCGCGGTGACCATCTCGGCGAGCCGTATCGAGTTGACCGGGTCACCGTCCTCCAGCAGCGCCCTGGCCCGGTCAGCCAGCGCGTCGGCGCCGGCGAGTTCCACCAGATGTGCTGACACCGGTTCCACGGCATCGGGATAGAGCTCGGCGGTGGATTGGTGGTGGAACCAGCCGGCGTAGTTCTCCCAGATTGCGCGGACGTTCCAGCTCACCTTGCCGTAGCCCTGTCCGACTTCGAGCTCGGGCGGCAACTGCACTTCGCTCATCAGGGTACGGACGTCCTTGCCCTGGTTCATGCCGGCCACGGTCTCGTCGTGGATGAAGGCCACAGCGTCACGAAGCCTGCCCAATTCCCAGTCGATCCGTTCCCGGCCTGTGATGGGGCCGAAGTGACCGGTCAGCAGAACCTCGGCTCCGAGTGCCCGGACACGCTCGATCGAATCGATGACCGTCAGCGCGTCGCGATAGCGGTCGCCGCGCAAGGTCACCAGGTTCGGAATATGACCGAAGAGCGCCCCGAAGACGTTGCCGCACAGGCACACCTTTTCGTCAGGCAGCCAAACCACCAGGCTGTCCGTTGTCTCTCCGCCGGGAGTGGCGAGCAGTTCCAGGCGCTGATCGCCCAGCGTCAACTCGAGTCGGTCCTCGACGGTGATCGTCGGGGTGGGCACGCCTTGAGGAGGCGGTGGACCGCCGAAGCGCTCCGTCGAGTAGGCAATGGCAGACATCACCTTCTCGACCCACGCGAACGACGAGTTCGCGGCCCGGAAAGGTGCCAGCAGTTCGTTGTCTCGTCGCCACGTCACCCAGTCGGCATGCGCGATGACGTCCGTGCCTGGGTCGCTCAGTACGTCGATTCCGCCCACGTGGTCCACGTGCCCCTGAGTCAGGATGACGTAGCGGATCGGCGTCGAATCGACCGCGTCGTAATTCGACCGGTGCACTTGCGCTTCGAAGCCCATGCCGGTGTTGACGACGATCCGGCCCTCACTGGTCGGGATGAGGAAGGAGTTCGACAGTCCCGGAGACCACCAGATGCCGGGTACAACCTCCTGGGCTGCAGGAGCATTCGCACCGGCAATCGAATCGGCTCCTGGGCGGCTGCGGTAGATCGGCTCGAGATCACTCATCATTGTTCCTTCCTGACGTCGAAACGCTCGAAGTAGAAGTCGAATCGGGAACGGATGTCCTCGGGTGAGCGGCTGAAGTGGCGTTCGAGTTCGTAGCGCATTCGGCCATGCTTTCCGCGCGGATTGCCGGCGAGATACGCGCCGAATGCCGCCTTGGCCTCACCGGTCATGTCGGTGCCGTTGTGTCCATAGAGTTTTTCGAGGATGGTCAGCTCCTTTCCGTTGAGGTCGTGGAAGGCGATGTCGAGGCTCTGGTTCGCGGGGATGAGGTCGCGGTCGCGCACACAGGCGCGCAGCAGCGTCTCGACCCGGTCGGTCCAGTAGTCGACCAGAGACTCGGGATCCACGTCGTGGCGGCGGATGCGATCGCCGTAGGCCAGCATGGTCACCGCCGACTGGATGACCGCGACGGGATCTCGGTGGGTGAAGGCCACCGTGGCATCGGAAAAGGTGTTGATCAACGGGCCCAACTGCTCACAGTGTTGTGGCGACTTCAGCACCCAGGTGCGTGGTCCACGCAGGAAGGTCAGTGCCTTGAGGATTGTGCGCAGGTACGCGTAATGCTCGTTCTGATCCAAGCCGTAATAGAAGTCCCGCCACGAGGGGACCCGCGCGTGCCACTCCAGGACGTAGCTGGCGAAGTCCAGGTCCAACAGCTCGACTTCTTCTTCGATGGCCGCGGGAAACCGGTCGTGCATCGCCTGGAGCAAGGGGACCATGACCCGCGCCCCTTCGTGTTCCGCGGCGCAGCGGGCAAATCGGGGATCCGTCCCATCGACGCTGGGCCCTTCCCCCCTCAGGGGGAAAGGTTCCTGAGACTCCCAGTAGGGCAGCGCCCGCCGACGGTGGTCCGCGGCGATGAGATTGACCAGGTGGGTCGTCCCCGAACGAGGAAGCCCCACAACGATGATGGGACGCTCGATCTCGATGTCGTGGATCTCGGGATGCCGGCGCAGCAGATCTGTCAGCAGCAGGCGCTGAGTCAGCAAGCGAATAATTCTTTGCCGCAGGTTGATTCGATTGAGGTTCGTGTTTCCTCCGTCTGCGTCGATCGCCGCCGCATACATGTCGAGGCGGGGCCGGAAGTCATCGGACCCGAAGTCGCTGACGCCCGCCCGCTCGATCGCCTCATCGATCAAGGCGCCGGGGGAAAGGTCAACGGATAGATCGACGACCTGCTCCAGAACTGCTTGCTGCGTTGCCGTCAGACGCGGCGAGACCAGATCGTCGACTGTGGTTTCCAGCATGGCCGATACGCCTCCATGTTGATCGATGTCGAATATTCGATATATGCTTTCCGAATATATGAACGGAAAGTTAGGCCCGTCTGCGCCCACGGGTCAAGACCTGTCACCCCCGACCACCCGGGTCGTGGAGATCGTCGAGTTGCTGCTGCAGCGACCCACCGACCCGCTCACATTGGCCGAAATATGCCGTGAGCTGGACGTGAGCCGGTCGACCGGCCACGCGATCATGCACACGTTGTGCGCTCGTCAGTGGGTCTCACGTGACCCACTGAGCGGGAGGTTCTCCTTGGGACCCACGCTGTCAGGACTCGGCGGACCCGGCAACGTGGCGTCCCGTTCATTGCGTGAACCACTTCAGCGCCTGTGCGTCTCGCTCGGCATGCCGATGTGTATCTCTGCACTCGACGACCGCACCATCGTCGTCGTCGAGTCCGCTGCTGCGCCCGGCACCCGCATACCCGTGCCCGCCGGTGTGCGGCTTCCCTTCGTCGCCCCCTTCGGCCGCGAATTCGTCGCCTGGGCACCGGCGTCCGCACGCGCGGACTGGATCGCTGCAGCAGGCTCGGTCAACCCGGCCTTCCGCCGACGAATCAGTCAGGTACTAGAAGAGATTCGAGTCCGGGGCTACGGCATCGAGCGTCTCAGCGATCCGCTCCTGCAAGTGTTCACGGCGCTGAAGGCACTCGACAGCGGCTCACCGCCCGGGCCGTTGTCCACGCGTCTGGCCGCCGCCGTGGCAGATCTGACCGTGGTCGATCAGCTACCGACTGACGAACCGGATGCGACACCTCTTGCAACCATCTCAGCTCCGATCTTCGACGCCACCGGCACGGTCGTCATGACGGTCTCGGCGCAGCCGTACCGGACGCTCAGCCGCCAGGAGCTCGAAGCGGTCGGCGCCGGCGTGGTCGAGTTCGCTCGCGACGTCGAGACATTGTGCCGCTCAACGGAACATGGGACTCCGGCACCCGTCATCCGCTCCTAACGTTCACCCATGACCGAAACCCCTGACCTCAACAAGATCATCACCGAGACGGTGCACCGGTACCTGCACCTGGTCGCAGCGGGCACAGCCGATCAGATCGTTCAACTGTTCGCCGAGGGAGCCAGCGTCGAGGATCCGGTGGGCACACCGCCCCGCGTGGGATCGACCGAGATCCGAGAGTTCTTTTCGTCTCTGGGCGCCCTCGACCGGACGACCACGCTGCAATCGCTGCGTATCTGCGGGCACGAAGCCGCGTTTCAGTTTCGGATTGCCTTCGACGCCGGCGACGGACCGTTGCACCTCGAGCCGATCGACACCATGACCTTCGACGCCGACGGCAAGATCACCTCGGTCAGGTCCTACTTCACCGCCGCGGACATCAAGCCGGCAGCGGCGGAGTAGATACCGAGCACGTCACGCGCTCGATCGATCTCGTCGGGGTCGGCGGTCGTCGGACGAGCCGCAGCTCATCGACATCTTGGTTCCAGAAATCCTGCACCCGCTCCCCGAGCTGATTCTCCGGGTCCGGGCCGAGCGGGAACCACACCGGCGCGGAGAAGCGCGGCCGGTCGGTCCTTCCCGCCACCCGCCAAGCCTCCGTGACGCGCTCACGCCGAGCGATGGTCTCGAAGTCGTACACCGTGGTTTCGAAGACATTCGGGTCAGCTCAGAACCGGATAGTGGTACCGGTACGTCCCCTTCCGAGGGGGTTCCGGCGACCACCGACGGGGTTGTTTGAACAGAATGTCGCGTTAAGGCCCTCTAGTTGGACCGCTCAGTGGGAGGCGATGATTCTCGACCGACCTGCCGTAGTACACCGGTGACGTGGGCGTCCAGGATCCAGTATCGAAACCACGCGTGATCGGACGCGCCATCGGCCGCGGCGAAGTGAACCCTGATGTGGACCCCGCCGTTGTGCTCCAGATGATGCTGGCGCCGGCCGTGTCCGTCTCTCTCTTCGAAGGGCGAGCGCTGACACACCAGGAGATCGACTCCCTCGTGATACTGGTCTGCCGCGCGACGGCACCTGCGCGCAGCTGAGCAAACGACCGCTACGTACCTGGTGGCGTCTTGAATTCGTGTCCCGATCAGCGGTCACCTCCACGTTCGAAATTTCGCAGTGCCTCCAGACTCGAACCAGCGAGACCGCTGAAAGCCTTTAGGAGACAAGAATGCTGACCGACGAACGGCGCCTCGAGCTGTCCGACATCTTGCGTCCCGCCGCCCCACCGCGCGAGCTCACCGACATCTACACCGAAGACCAGAAGCGCAGACTGCTCGACGTCGTACACACCCAGGGCCCATGGAAGCTGATCATCGCTCAGCACTTCGCCTCGGCCGATGAGTTGATGGCCACCATGAGCGGCGCCTTTCCCGAGGGTTTCACCCCGTCACTGGACCTGTTCCTCACCCCGACGTTCCGCGGTTACCTGGCCAACTACGGCACGGTGCTCTACCCCGAGCTGCATGACTGCTTCTACAACGCCGGCTTCATCGAGCAGGCCAAGAGCTACTGGAACGCCGAGTACGCCAAGCCCGAAATGATGCTGTTCAACATCAACGGTCCGTGTGCCAACCGCGATCCCGGCCACCTGGACTCCCCCAGCTTCCGCGGAGTGCGCCACGAGAACGCTCCCACCTGGTTGTGCAGCGTGATGGGCAAGTCCGGCCTGTTCACCGACTACCTGATCAAGATGGCCCAGGTGATCACCTGGTTCTCCCTCGACGAAGGTTCGGGCTTCACCTACTGGCCCGAGGGTCCGCTCAAGCCGCCTGCCCGGGTACTGCCGCCGATCAACAACCGCGGCGTCGTCGTACAGAACGAGATGATGGTGCACCGCGGAGAAGCCAACGGCCCATTGGAGCAACAGGTTCCGGCCGGCCTGGCGTTCGACACCGTGTTCACCGGCGACCCGGCAGACCGCGATCAGTGGCTGCTGAAGAACGGCGAGGATGTCATTGCCCGCCACCACACCGACGAGCTGAGATTCCTCGTCCACTGGTCTGCCGAGGTGTTCTCCGACTACGAAGAACTCAAGAAGAACATGGACGGTTCGGACGACATCACGATCGAACGCGCCATCGGAATGATGGTCGACGATCTCAAAGACAAGGGCATCAAGCTCGACGTACCCGGCGAGCCGTTGCACGACCCCGCGTTCATCGGTGCGCTCAACGCCGCCTACGACCTCGGTGGCCCCAGCAGCTACCCGGAAGAGGCTCCGATCTCCGCCTTTCAACTCTCCTGATCTCGAAGGGACATCTGATGGACCGTTTCTCAGATCGTCGTGTCATCGTCACCGGCGCGGGGTCGGGTATCGGCGCGGCCACGGTCGCCCGCCTGCTCGACGAAGGTGCGACGGTAGTCGGCTACGACATCTCCGCCGACGGCTTGGCGACGACTGCCGCGGCCGCCGAAGCTGCCGGCACCGCCAAGCAGCTCACCACGGCCGTCCTCGACATATCGCGCGAGGAGGACGTCATCGCCGCGGTGTCGGCGGCGGTGGCCGAGTTGGGTGGTCTTGAGGTTCTGGTCAATGTGGCTGCGATGCAGACCTGTTCGCACACGCACGAAACCACTCTGGAGGAGTGGAACCGCACCTTGGCGGTCAACCTCACCGGTACCTTCCTCATGACGCGCCAGGCGCTCCCTGCTCTGCTCGAATCGGGACGAGGCGTCGTCGTGAACTTCACGTCCACCGCTGCGATGTTCGCGCACCCTTACATGGCGGCCTATGCAGCCAGTAAGGGTGGCATCCTCAGCTTCACCCACTCACTGGCACTGGAGTACTCGAAGCAAGGTCTGCGCGCGATCAACATCCAGCCGGGTGGGGTCTCCACGGCCCTGGCCAACAGCACCCTGGACAAGATGCCCGAAGGATACGACCTGGGCCTCTGGGCCAAGCAGACCCCGCTGTTGCACGGCACCGAAAGCGAAATCCTCGGGGACCCAGGCGCAGTAGCATCGGTCATCGCGATGGTCGCCTCTGATGACGGCGCGTTCATCACCGGCACCGAGATTCGCGTCGACGGCGGAGCGCACGCCTGAGCAGTGGAAGGAATTTGGCATGGATTCAGTCGCCCTGAGAGTGATGCGCGATGAGCGAGACATCGAACGGGCACTGAATCTGTTTGCCCGCGCCATGGACAACCGGGACTGGGCAGCGATGGCCGCGATCCTGGCCGATGACATCGAAGGAGATTTCGGCACCGGACGCCTGGTGGGCATTGCCGCGATCGTCGACATGATTCGCGGATTCCTCGACAGTTGTGGCCCTACCCAACATCTGTTGGGAAACATCATCATCGACGTCGTCGACGACAACGCCACAAGCGAGGCCTACGTCCGCGACGTCCACCTGAATGCGGCCGGCGACCCGTCAACCCGCTTCTACACGCTGGGCGACTACCACGACACCTGGCGGCGGGACAATGATGGCCGTTGGCGCATCACCGAACGCATCAAGGCCAACCGTGCGTATGTGGGTCCGCTGGAAATCTTTGGTAGTTAACTGATTTCCGTCCGCATCAATTGCGGTCAGCCCTGTTTCGACAGAATCGGCAAGGCCCCCACAACCATCTGCATGCCAACCTGCAACGCGGCTCGGAGTCCGGCGAAGTCACCGTCCGCGACCCAGCGCACATAGGCGTGTCTACACACCTGAATTGCCAACTGTGCTGGTAATTCTCGCGTGTTCGGATTGTTGCCCAGGTCGAACCGGGCCGCCAAGAACTCGGTAATCGGGCCGACGAGGTCTTGCCCCCAGTCCAACCAGCGCAGCCGGTACTGGGGGTCGTTGACCACCAACGACATGAACGTACGGTCAAACTCGACCGTTCCCCGGTTGGGGACTTCGGTGCTGAACGCCTCGACCAGCGACTCGACAACATCGCCGTGCGGTTCAGCGTGCGCAAGCATCTCGACACTCAGTGTTCCGAAACGGCGAAACAACGGCAGGACCACATCCTCCTTCACCGGAAAGTGCCGGTGAAATGTGCGCGGCGCAATGCCGGCCGCGGTACAGATCCGGTCCACAGTGACCGAGGTCGAACCTTCTGCGAGGAAGAGATCGCGTGCGGCGAGCGCGATGTCAAATCGAAGCTCTTCGGCGCGCCGCTCACTCAGCGTCGCCGGCTTGCTGACCATCTCCATCTGCGATTCCTCCCTTCTGAACAGCGCATTCGATCATATCGGCGGTGAGCGCCTGTTAAGGCTCACAGCTCGACGCACCTCCCGGTGACCGGGAATCGGCGAGGGTCCGTTGGACGTCCGCCATTAACTTCCCATTGTCAGATTCTGCCATATGGGCAGAATCTGCCACCGATTCGTGGCAGCCACTTAGGAGGAATCCGTGACAACCGAAACCGACGAATACACCGTTGAGGGCGAGGAACTCAACTACGACGACTACACCCACGAATTCATGGGCAAGGTCGGAAACATCCAGGACTTTTCGCGCGACTTTCTTCTCGGCCTGGCCCGAGTGTTCGAAGATGTCTTGAACTTTGTCCCCTACGCCCACGTCAAGATCTATTCAGAGAAGGTCGGCATCAACACCGCCATGGACGTTGCCGCCGACGTTTCCAGGGCAGGAATGCGACAGGTAATGCCAATGGGACGCTTCATCGCGCCACCTGGATGGGACTGGAAGAACGCGCAGTACCAGGCCATCCCGTTCGATGTTCAGACCGAGGACCTGACAAAGCCGGCGTTGATCCGGTTGATCAAGACCTACTGGGACCAGTACCTCAAGGGCCACAACTACTTCATCGACCAGTGGACGAAGATCCTCCCAGAGGAGGAGGTCTGGCTCGGGTTACCTGACATGTACCAGCTCATCATCGACTACCAGTACCCGAAGCTTGCGAAGGTCTTCAAGATCGAGCCTGTGCACGTCGTCGACTTCCTCAAGCTGGCGGTACTGAGCATCGACGGAACCTTGGGCTACGGCGGCGAGTACATCGTGTACAACCCCGACCACGTCGTCCTGAACATGCGTCGGTGCGAGGTGCTCCAGAAATACACCGATGAGGGCCTCTACCCACCGGCGCGGGCATGGATGAATTGCACCTTCGAGCAACGCATCTCAGCTCCGTTCTTCCCAGGTTGCAAGCTCGCCATCAACCTGCCGCCCAAGGACTTCAAGTTCGCCGACGGCGAGCCCTTCTGCGTGTGGACCTATACCCGAGGAGACGAGAACCACGCGGCCGCAGCTGCCGCGCCAGACCCCCGCGCCAGCGCGATGAAGAAGCTCCCGATCATGCCGGTGTCGTCTACGTAGGAACCCTGCGGTGCCCCAGTCGCCGCGCAATGCCTCGGCGACTGGGGCACTGTGCAGTGCAACATGTGTAATGCAATCCGACTTCGAGTGCCCGGTCAGCGAGAGCACGGCTGCTCAATCGCTTGAGCCGAACCTAGTGTTGACACCGTGAGGTCATCTGAATTGAAGGTGGAGACGACGTTTTGCCTCCCGGCTGCAGAAGTATGCTCGGGGACAACAGAACTCACACCGCGCCGGATGGCCCGTCGCGAGCGGATCGTCAATGCCGCGATGTCACTGGCCCTCCAGGGCTACGACGCATGCCAGATCCGCACAGTCGCCGCGACGGCAGGCATGTCCGCCAGCACTGTGTACCAATACTTCCCATCGAAGGACGACCTGCTGCTCGCATGTTTTTTCGAATGGCTGTGGGATTTCGAAACTGAGTATCGTTGCGGCACCAGCAACACGGATCCATTTCAGCGTCTGCTGCAGGTTTCCCTTGCACTCACCGGCAGGCTCTGCTCCTCGCCACAATTCGCCGAAGCCATGATTCGCCCGTACCTCTATGCCGACGGCGCTGCTGCGACCCAGGCCGACCTGGTGCGACGGCAGACCGTTCGGATCTTTGTTGGTGCCGTCGGAGGCGAAAATTCGGCAACGAGGGAGATCGGCGCTGCCGAAATCCTCTCCGACGTCTGGATGTCCAATGTCGCCGCATTCGCTCAGCAGCGCATCGCGGTGGCGGAACTGTCAGAACGGATCGCCCGTACCGTCGGCCTCCTGAAGGGGTAGCCGACGGTCTCCGGGCTTCACGACGTCTCGTCGACGACCCTCAACGCTCCCGAACTCACTGCGTCGACGATGGAAACACCCAAAGCCGAGCAGGCGAGGAACAAACCGTGCCCACCGTCGCCGACCAACTGTGCCGCTGTGCAACGCTCTTCGCAGCGGGCCAGGGCAGTACCGGTCCACTGAACGCTGGTCTGGTTCCAGCTGCTCTTGCGCACCTCGACACCGGCGCCACAGCGCGCGCACGTCACCGGCGTCATCGGCGCATCGTCGAGGCGATTGTCCGGGCGCACAGCCATTCTCACCCCACCGGGCCGGCGGCCGCGGTCCGGGCAGCCAGATTGGCTTCGACTTCCCTCATCCAGGCCTCGTACGGGCGGGTGGTGTCCAGCTCGAACTCAAAGCGGTCCACCATGTCCGGCGCGACGTCCGCCGCATCGACATAGAACTGCTCGTACCAGCGCCTCAGCTGATACACCGGGCCGTCCTCTTCGACCAGTAGCGGATTGTCGATCCGGGTCTTGTTGCGCCAGATCTCGACGTCCTGTTCGAATCCCATCTTGACGAAGTCGCCGAGCGCGATCGCGGTCTCCATGGCGAGTTCCTCCGGCATCGCCGCGTTCTTCTCCACCACGATGCCGTACTGCAACACAAAAGAATTGGCGTCGATCGGGTAGTGGCAGTTGATCAGGACCGTGCGCTGATCGAACTCCTGGTAGTGATAGGTCAGATCGTCGATCATGAACGACGGACCATGGTAGGCGGCCAGTGAGGTGGTGCCGAGCAGCTTGGACCCCTCGGGGTCGCCGATATCCGGTCGGCCCGCACTCTTCATGTACTGAGTCGCGACTTGACCTTCGAAAATGTTCTTGAAGTGCGTGGGAAGCGAACCGTGGATGTAGAAGAAATGCGCCATGTCGACGACGTTGTCGATGATCTCGCGGCAGTTTGTGTTGACGACCGTGGTGTACCAGTGCCATTCGGTCCAACCGTCGCTGGTGGCCCCCTCGATGCGCGGAATAGTCACATCCGCCGGCGGCGGCTTGCGCTCGGGGTCATTCCAGACGAACAGCATGCCGTCCTGCTCCAGCGTGGGCCAGGCCGCGGTTCGCGCCAATCGCGGGGTGCGCTTGCTGTAGGGCACCATCTTGCAGCGGCCGTCGCCACCCCAGCGCCAATCGTGGAACGGGCAGGCGATCTCGTTGCCCTTCACCGTTCCCTGCGACAGGTCTCCGCCCATGTGCCGGCAGTACCCGTCGAGCACGTTGATGGCGCCATCCTCCCCCCGGAACACCACCAGCTTCTGCCCGAAGGCGTTGATCTGGTGCGGCTTTCCATCACCGAAATCGCGCACCAACCCCAGGCAGTGCCAGCCTCGGGCGAATCTGGTGGGTGCCGAACCGGCCTCGATCAATCGAATCTCGTCGGCATCTGCGTGCGTCGTCATGGCCCCATTGAACTGCGGTGACGGACAGGCGGGAAGGTCACTGTTCCGCTCA
The DNA here is from genome assembly GCF_003855255.1 of Mycolicibacterium nivoides. Taxonomy (NCBI): domain Bacteria; kingdom Bacillati; phylum Actinomycetota; class Actinomycetes; order Mycobacteriales; family Mycobacteriaceae; genus Mycobacterium; species Mycolicibacterium nivoides. Next base: position 5,525,528 of record NZ_CP034072.1, read on the forward strand.
ACAGGAGACCGGAATCAACTTTGCCGGTTGTCGCCCTATCGTCTTCCGTCGTGACCGCCACCACCCACAAGACCATTCCCGCCGGGCTGACCGTTGCCGCCATCGACGTCGACCTTCTCGTCGTCGGATCCGGTACCGGCCTGGCCGCCGCCCTGGCAGCCCACGAACAGGGGTTGTCCGTTCTCGTCGTCGAGAAGTCGTCCTACGTCGGCGGCTCGACGGCCCGATCCGGTGGAGCGCTCTGGTTGCCGTCGAGCCCGGTGATCGAGGACTGCGGCGGCAACGACCCCGTGTCTCGGGCACACACGTACCTGGAATCGGTCGTCGGGGATTCCGCGCCACAGGAGCGTTCCGCCGCATACCTCGACAACCTGCCGGCAACGGTCGAAATGTTGCGCCGAACCACGCCCATGAAGCTGTTCTGGGCCAAGGAGTACTCCGACTATCACCCCGAGGCACCCGGTGGATCGGCGGCAGGGCGCACTTGTGAATGTCGCCCGTTCAACACGGCTGTGCTCGGCGAGTACCTGGCCGACCTGCGGCCCGGTGTCATGGAAGTCAAGATTCCGATGCCGACCACGGGTGCCGACTACCGCTGGCTGAACCTGATGAGCCGGGTGCCACGAAAAGGGCTGCCCACCATCGCCAAACGACTTGCCCAGGGCATCGGCGGGCTCGCGCTCGGCAGGCGCTACGCCGCCGGCGGCCAGGCGCTGGCCGCGGGCCTGTTCGCCGGAGCAATTCGTGCCGGGATCCCGATCTGGCTCGACACCTCACTGACCGAGCTGATCACCGACGGAGGCCGAGTCACCGGCGCCGTCGTCGAGCATGGCGACAAGACGTTCACCGTCACCGCGCGGCGTGGTGTCGTGCTCGCGGCCGGCGGCTTCGATCACCACATGGACATGCGCCACAAGTTCCAATCCGAGTCTCTGGGCAGCAATCTCAGCCTGGGTGCAGAATCCAACACCGGCGACGCCATCCGGTTGGGCCAGGATGTCGGTGCCGACATCACTTTGATGGATCAATCCTGGTGGTTTCCCGCCGTCGCCCCACTACCGGGCGCCGCCCCAGCGGTGATGCTCGCCGAACGATCGCTGCCCGGGTCGTTCATCGTCGACCACTCCGGTCACCGGTTCGCCAACGAATCGGCCGACTACATGAGCTTCGGGCAACGCGTCCTGGAGCTCGAAAAAGCCGGTACGCCGGTCGAAGACATGTGGATCGTGTTCGACCAGCAGTACCGCAACAGCTACGTCTTTGCCGCCGAACTGTTTCCGCGCATGCCGATACCTCAGACCTGGTATGACGCCGGAATCGCCGTCAGGGCAGATAATTTCACCGAACTGGCAGCCAAGATGCGTGTGCCCGAGGACAGCTTCTCGGCCACCGTCAGGCGATTCAACGAGAACTCCTTCGCCGGAGAGGATCCCGACTTCGAACGCGGCCGCAGTGCCTACGACCGCTACTACGGCGACCCCACGGTCACACCTAACCCGAACCTGCGCCCGCTGGTCAAAGGCCCGTTCTACGCAGTCAAGATGGTGCTCAGCGACCTGGGTACGTGCGGCGGTCTGCGAGCCGACGCCCGTGCACGCGTGCTTCGCGAGGACGGCACCGTCATCGACGGGCTCTACGCGATCGGCAACACCGCTGCCAACGCATTCGGCAACACCTATCCCGGCGCCGGGGCGACCATCGCCCAAGGGTTGGTCTACGGGTACATCGCCGCACTCGACGCGGCAGGAAGGTAATACCGACGGGCGGAGGTCAGTCGGTGCCTTCTGTGTCCTCGGCGTCGGCTTTCCTCTCGATCTCATACCAATACGCAGGATCTGGCCACGGGATCTTGGCGCCTTCACCGACTTTCGGGAAGTTGGCCTCGGCCTCGTCGAGATCCTTGATCAGTTGCAGCGTCAGTTCCCGCTCGGACGCGTAGTAGCGATCCGCCCAATCCAACGCGATCTTCGCGTATGCCCACGCTGGATCAGCTCCGGACCAACGGGCCTCCTTGGCGGCGTCGCGTTGCATCCCATCCACATAGGCAAGATGCTCATGCAGCATCTGCTTCAGCGTGGCGGGGTCACTCAGGTGACCCATCGTCACCCGCATGAGCGCCGGGTGCTTCAACGACGGCGGATCCGGCGGTGTCTTCCTGGCCCACTGCGTGACGGCATCCAGACCGGATTCGGTGATCTTGTAGAGCCGGCGGTTTCGCGTGCCGGTCCCGTCCACCCGCGAGGTCAGGTAACCCATCTTTTCGAGCTTCTTCAGATCGGAGTAGATCTGGCTGTAAGCCGGACTGCCGTAGTAATAGCGCATGCTCCAGTGGAGCCATTTGCGGATGTCGTAGCCGGAGAGTTCTTGCTCATACGACAGCAACCCGAGCAGCGCCCAGCTGGTGGCGGCGAGCGCCGGCTTGGCTGCCTGCTCGGATTCTTCCATGGTGCAAGGGTAACAATCGAGGTCACGACACTTGTCCGGCCGAACCGCTGACCGGGAGACACCGTTGCCCGCGGTCCATGTCTCGACGAATCTGGTTGATGACAACAGATGAGGGAGACGCAGCGATGGGACTCGATAGCACTGCGACACTGAGCAGCCCACCCCAACGACCAGGCCCTCAGGACATGCGGGCGGTGCTCGGTCACTTCTGCACCGGCATCGCTGTCATCACCGGTCAGGACGGGCAGCGACCACTGGGTTTCACCTGTCAATCGGTGACATCAGTGTCGCTGGAGCCGCCCTATGTATCGTTCTGCCCGTCGCGATCCTCCTCGACGTGGCCGCTGATCCGAGCTTCCGGCCGGATGTGTATCAACATCCTGGCCGACCATCAGCAAGCGGTATGCGCCCAGTTCGCACGCAGCAGCGCGGACAAGTTCGCCGGAGTCCAGTGGAGCCCGGCCAACAATGGCGCCCCACGCCTGCACGGCACGTTGGCCACCATCGAAGCCGACCTCGAGTACGAGCACGGCGCGGGCGACCACACCATCGTCGTCGCCCACGTCACCTCGTTGAGCGCCCACGACGGCCAGCCATTGTTGTTCTACCGCGGCGATTACGGTGGCTTCGATGACCGGCGACTCGATTCCACGACGGAGTGAGGGATTGTCCATACACAGCGAAACCGATGTCCCAGAAGCGCTTTACGCGTCCATCACCGATTCCGTCCGCCGACTCGTCGATGCGACCATCCGAAGTCAAGCCGATCTGGACACCGTCCTGTCCGCAAAAGCGAAGATCGATGCGGCGGCAGACGAACTCAGCCAGTCGCTGATCCCAGGTTCCTACGGTGTCCAAGCAGCGTTGGATGGGCGACCCCTTGCCTGGGGCAACGCCGTCATCGGGTTACGCAATGCCTTGGCTCCGCCACTCGTGGTCCACTACGAGTCCGACGGCCGAGTTTGGGCCGATGTGACGCTCGGCGCGGCATACGAAGGGCCCGCCGGCCACGTGCACGGTGGAATCTGTGCCCTGCTACTCGACCACATCCTCGGCGCGACCGCCCACAAGCCGGGCCAACCCGCGGTCACCGGCACCCTCACGATTCGCTATGAAGCCGGCACTCGGCTCGGACCTGTTCGCGCCGAGGCGCACATCGACCGGGTAGAAGGAGTGAAGACTTTTGCGGTCGGCCATCTCGCGACCTCGGATGGCGTCACGGTCCGCGCGGAAGGTGTCTTCTTTCATCCCCGCAGATCTGCTCGATAGCAGTCACGGCACTAGTATCGCGGGGTGACCACGCCCGGCGGGCTGCAACGCAGGCTCGGGACAACCGACGCCGTGGTGATCGGCCTCGGATCGATGGTGGGGGCGGGCATTTTCGCCGCCCTGGCCCCCGCGGCGGCCGCGGCCGGAAGCGGGCTGCTCATCGGCCTCGCCGTCGCCGCCGTCGTCGCCTACTGCAATGCGGCATCCTCGGCACGGCTGGCAGCGCGCTACCCGCAGTCCGGCGGCACCTACGTATACGGGCGCGAACGGCTCGGCGAGTTCTGGGGCTACACGGCCGGGTGGAGCTTCATCGTCGGCAAGACCGCGTCGTGCGCGGCGATGGCGCTGACGGTCGGGATGTATGTGTGGCCGCAATGGGCGCATGCGGTGGCGGTCGCCGCGGTGGTGGCCCTGACGGCGGTGAACTACGCCGGAATCCAGAAGTCGGCATTGCTGACCCGCGTCATCGTCGCGTGCGTGCTGGCGGTCCTGGCCGCGGTGGTGGTGATCATCGCCGGATCCGGCGCCGCCGACCCCGCCCGCCTGGGTATCGGCGACGACGTCGGTGCCGGTGGCGTACTCCAGGCCGCGGGGCTGCTGTTCTTCGCGTTCGCCGGATACGCCCGGATCGCCACCCTGGGGGAAGAGGTCCGCGACCCGGCCCGCACCATTCCGCGCGCGATCCCGATCGCGCTGGGTATCGCACTGGTGATCTATGCCGTGGTGGCGGTCGCCGTGCTGTCGGTGCTCGGCGAATCCGGGTTGGCGTCCGCACCCGCACCGCTGGCCGACGCGGTCGCGGCGGCCGGCGCGCCGCAGTGGCAGCCGGTGGTGCGGGCCGGGGCCGCCGTGGCAGCACTGGGCTCCCTGCTGGCCCTGATCCTGGGCGTGTCGCGCACCACCCTGGCGATGGCCCGTGACCACCACCTGCCGCATTGGCTGGCCGCGGTGCATCCCCGGTTCGCCGTCCCGCACCGGGCCGAGGTGGTGGTGGGCATCGCGGTGGCAGTGCTGGCCGCGGTGGCGGATCTCCGTGGGGCGATCGGGTTTTCATCGTTCGCGGTGCTGCTGTACTACGCCATCGCGAATGTCTCGGCGTGGACGCTGCGGACCGGGAACCGGTGGTCGCGCGTGGTTGCGGCCGTCGGCCTGATCGGTTGCCTGGTGCTGGCCTTCTCGCTGCCCCTGGCCTCGGTGCTCGCCGGGCTGGTCGTCGTCGCCGTGGGGGTGGCGATCTACGCGGTGAGGTCGTACACGTAGCGACTGGTCGGCACCGAGTCCAGGTTCTCGTGCGCCCCGAAACGGGTGACGCTCTCGATCATCAGGGTGAGCCGCCGCCGGAGTTCGGCGTCGTCACCACCGCTGCCGTAGAAGGCGTGCATATCGGTCATGGCTGCCATCGGGAACAGTTCCTCGACCACGGCGTCGACCCGGTCGCTCCCGAGAACCGTTCGCAGGACCCGGTTCTGGATGTAACCGAAGGTCGATTGGGTCTCGATGGCCACATCGGTGTGCAGCCCCTGCCAGATGTGCAACCATTCCGCGGCGTCCAGTTCGGCGGGGATTCGCAGAAAACCGATCTGGGCGAGGGCCGGGGCGCGGACGCCGTCGGCCGTATCCGGCGGAACCAATGGCGTCCGCTCCTGGACCTCCCAGCCCGCGCACCGCTCGGCCAGTCCGGACAACACCGCCGAGATGTCGCCGGGTTCCGCCTCGGTCCACACGCTCACCACGGCGGGGACCGGGGTGTCGAGGGTCGTGATGCGCAGCGTCGCCGGCCCGACGTCGGCGTCGTCCACGTTGACCTGCAGCCTGCTCGCACCTGCCGCTCGCATCGCCTCGCGGAACTCAGCGGTTCTCAGGGCGGTGTCGAGCCCTGGGCCCCACAGGGCATAGATGAACTTCATAGGTATAACTGAATTGAATCTCAGGCGTGCTTCGCGGCGGGCACCTCGCCGAGCATGACCCCGCCCGCCTTCAGCCACGCACCGACCGTGCGCGGTGCGTCCCGGTTGGGGTTGTAGACGTCTTCCTCGCTGGAGAACAGGTTGTCCCCCGCGTAGACGAGGCGGGTGACGTTGGGGAAGCCGAACTCACGGCCGGGCTCGGTCGGGTGGTCGAGAACATTGAGGATCTCCATCACGATCGCGCCGTTTTCCTCGTCGAAGGCCACCCAGGTGTGTGGGAAGCGCATGTGCGGGAACGGCGCCATGGTGGCGGTGATCCACTCCCTGACCGCCTCGCGGCCTTCGAAGACGCCATAGGCGTGCTCGATGTAGGTGACGTCCTCGGTGAACAGGTCCGCGAACGGAGCCCAGTCGCCCGTCTTCGAGCAGACCTCGACGGTCTTCGTGTAGTGGTCGAGCGCGCCGGCCAGCTCATCACGCGTGAATTTCGGCATGTCGGGCCCCTCTCCATGGAACTAGAATGAATTTCAGTTTTGGCTGAGGCTACAGCGCAAGCGCACTGTGTTCTAGTGTGAGTTCGCCATCGACAGGGAGAAGCAGCATTGCCGAGGATCGGGGAACCACGGCCCGCAGCGGAGCCCAGTTCGGAGCTCCAGCAGGAGCGGCGTGAGGCGATCCTGCGCGCGGCCGGTGTGCTGGGCGCGCTTCGACCGGCCGAGCAGGTTCAGATGCAAGAGGTCGCGAAGTCGGCAGGGGTGGCGCTGGGCACGCTGTACCGGTACTTCCCGTCCAAGACGCACCTGTTCCTTGCCGTGATGGCCGACCGGGTCGAGGGGATGCAGGACGGTGTCCGCCGCCGGCCCACCCCATCGGGGACGGCAGCCGACCGGGTCTTCGACGTCCTGGAGCGGGCCACCCGCACGATGCTGCGCCAACCCCACCTGAGCGCCGCCATGCTCAACTCCCTCAACGCTGCCGATGGGGCCGTGGTCGCCGAGGTGGGCAGGATCGATCAGCTGGTACGCACCATGCTGTTGGACGCCTCCGGAGTCAACGACCCAAGCCCACAACAGATCTCATTGGTGCGTCTTGTCCAACAGACCTGGCACGGGATCCTGCAGTCCAGCCTGAACGGGCGCATGTCCGTCGCCGAGGCGCAGGACAGCCTCAAGACGGCCTGCGCGCTTCTGCTCGCCCCGTTATGACCCACCGTGTTCGTGCGCGCGGTTGCGGAATGCCTCTACCGCGGTCGGCAGGGTGGGAAAGATCCGCTCCGCGCCGACGCGGTCGAGAAAGCCCGCTGCCACCAGGTCGTCGCGCAGATCGGACTTGACCCGAGCCATCGCGAACACGATGCCCCGTGCGACCAGCTCACTGCGCAACTGCTCCAGCGCATCGACCGCCGTCAGGTCCGGGTCGACGTTGGCCTCGGCGTTGAAGACGAACCATTCGACCTTGCCGGGGGCGTTCTCCACCGCGGCCAATGCGCGTTCCCGGAAATCCTCCGCGTTGGCGAAGAACAGCGGGGCATCGTAGCGGTAGACCACCAGCCCCGGAACCAGCTGGGCCTCCGGATAGTCGTCGACGTCGTGCATCCCGGCGATCCCGGGAACATAGCCGAGCACGCTGTCGTGCGGGCGGGCAATGCGCCGCAACGCGTCCATCAGTGACAGGGCGATCGCCACCAGCACCCCGTACAGCACGCCGAGGCCCAGTACCGCGACCGTGGTGGCCACCGCCAGAATCAGCTCACTGCGCCGGAAGCGGGCCAGCCGCCGGAACTCCGCCACGTCGATCAGCCGTAAGGCGGCGTAGACCACGAGTGCACCAAGGGCGGCCATCGGGAAGTTCTCCAGCAGATCACGGCCGGCCAGCATGACCAGCAGGACCGTCGCCAGCATCACCAACGAGTACAGCTGCGTTCGGCTGCCCACGGTGTCGCCCAGTGCGGTACGGCTGCCGCTGGAGCTGACCGGAAAGCCTTGCGTGACACCCGTTGTCAGGTTGCACACACCCAGCGCCCGCAGTTCGGCGTTGGCATCGATGGTCTCCCCCTTGCGCGCCGCGAAGGTGCGCGCCGTCAGGGCGTTGTCGGAGAACGCGACCACCGCGATGCCCACCGCCGGGATCACCAGGGCCGCCAGCTCCGTCATCGGGACCGGCGGAAGAGTGGGTTTCGGCAACCCGACCGGGATGCCGCCGACCACCCGAATCCCCTTGTCGTCCAGGGAGAACAGCCACACCACAGCGGTCGCCGCCAGTACCGCGACCAGCGGGCCGGGGAACCGCGGCGAGATCCGGTACAGCACGAACAGCAGCACCAGAACCGTGACCGACAGCGCGACCGTGGGTAGGTGCACCGATTCGAGGCCGCTGACGAAAGAGCGGACCTGATCGACGAACTCGTCGCCGGTGACCTCGATCCCGCTGATCTTCCCGAGCTGGCCGCTGATCATGATGACGGCCACGCCGGTCATGTAGCCGACCAGGACCGGGCGCGACAGCAGATCGGCAAGGAACCCGAGCCGGCACAGACCGGCCACCAGGCAGATCGCCCCCACCAGCAGTGCCAGCACCGCCGACAGCGCCGCGTAGCGCACCGGGTCGCCGATGACCAACGGAGCCAGCGCCGTGGCCGTCATCAGGGCCGTGGTGGACTCCGGCCCGACCGACAGTTGCCGTGAAGAACCCAGCAGTGCGTAGACCGCCATCGGGACCAGCGCGGCCCACAACCCCGCGACCGGTGGCAGGCCGGCCACGGTCGCATAGGCCATCACCTGCGGCACCAGGTACGCCGCTACCGTCACCCCGGCCAGGACGTCGCCGCGCAGCCAGGACCGCCGGTAGCCGGTGAACTGCGCCAGTCCGGGGACCCACGTTTGGCGTGCGCGACCAACGCTCATGGTGTTCAGTCAACACTCGTGATCCCGCTGAGTTGGAAATACGTCGAGACGCGCACCGATGACGACTTCGTCGTCAATCCCGGGGAACGGCTCAACTGGTCGAGCACCATCGGTATCGGGGCCCAGCATGTGGTGGCCATGTTCGGTGCCACGTTCCTGGTCCCGGTGCTCACCGGCTTTCCGCCCGCCACCACGCTGCTGTTCTCCGGCGTTGGCACCATTCTGTTCCTGCTCATCACCGGCAACCGGTTACCGAGCTACCTGGGGTCGAGTTTCTCGGTGATCGCCCCGGTCACCGCGGCGGTGGCCTCGCACGGAACCGGAAGCGCGCTGGGCGGTTTGATCGCGGTCGGGGTGTTGTTGATCCTCATCGGAGCGGTGGTGCACCTGGTCGGCACCCACTGGATCGACCTGGCCCTACCGCCGGTGGTGACGGGCGCGATCGTCGCACTGATCGGCTTCAACCTCGCGCCGGCCGCCAAGGCCAATTTCGAGAAGGGCCCCTTGGTCGGGCTGGTGACGTTGGTGTTGCTCGTCGCCACGCTGGCGTTCTTCAAGGGATTGATCGGCAGGCTGGCCATCTTCGGCGCGGTACTGATCGGGTATCTGCTGGCACTGGTCCTCGGCGATGTGGACACCGCGGCGATCGCCGCGGCACCGTGGCTGGGGCTGCCCGAGTTCCACACCCCGACGTTCAACCTGGCGGTTCTGCCGCTGTTCCTGCCCGCGGTGATCGCACTGGTCGCCGAGAACATCGGGCACGTCAAGTCGGTGGGGCAGATGACCGGCACCGATCTCGATCCGATGATCGGCCGTGCGCTGGCCGCCGACGGCGTGGCCACCGTGCTGGCCGGCGCGGGGGGCGGATCGGCCACCACCACCTACGCCGAAAACATCGGCGTCATGGCGGCGACCCGGGTCTACTCGACCGCGGCGTACTGGGTTGCCGCGATAGTGGCGATCGCGTTGTCGTTGTGCCCCAAGGTCGGAGCGGCGATCTCGGCGATCCCGCCGGGTGTGCTGGGCGGCGCGACGATCGTGCTCTACGGCCTGGTCGGCATCCTGGGCGTGCGGATCTGGCTCACCAATCACGTCGACTTCTCCAAGCCGGTCAACCAGATGACCGCCGCCATTCCGCTGATTATCGGGATCGCCGACTTCACCTGGCAGCTCGGCTCTCTGACGTTCACCGGGATCGCGCTGGGTTCCATCGCCGCGTTGCTGGTCTTCCACAGCATGAGGTTGTTGGAGTACCTGGGGAACCTGGCACAACCTACTCGCCAAGAGCGTTGACCACGCGGGCGAAGACCGAGGGCAGCGCCGCCGACGCCGGGGTGATACACGCCCGCACCGGACCAAAACCGCTGCCGTGCAACAGAGCTGCCGTCAGTAACCGATAGCGGCGCGTCATCGCCCGCCACTGCCGGTCGTAATCACCCGGCCGGTCCGCGCGTACACACCCCACCAGGAGTTCGGCCGCGCCGAAGGCAAGGCCCATCCCCTCCCCGGTGAGGGCATCGACGTATCCCGCCGCGTCGCCGACCAGCAACACCCGGCCCGCGCTCCGGTCGCGGACCTTCTGCCGCAACGGCCCGGCCGCCCGGTCGTGGCCGTGCTCGAGGCCGTGAATCCGGTCGGCCAGCAACGGGAATGCCGCCAGGTGCTCGTCGAAGCCGCCGCGCACCGAGGTCAGAATCGCCACCCCGACACAGTTGTCCCCGACCGGCGTCACATACGCCTCGGCGTCAGGACCCCAGTACACCTCGACACAATCCGACCACGGCGCGATCTGGACATGCCGCCGGATTCCCCAGCGGCGTCTCCTGCCCTCACCGCCGCTGAGCCCGAGCGAGCGGCGGATCGGCGAATGCAGGCCGTCGGCGGCCGCCAGGTAGCGGGCCCGAAAACCGGCCGCGCTCACCGATGCCGAGTCCTGGGTCACCGGCCCCACCTCACCCTGGACCACCCGGACCCCGGCTTCCGACGCGGCCTCGGACAGCGCGGCGTGCAGAACCGTACGACGCACTCCACGCCCGGCCCCGTCGCGGAACCTGGCCTCAGCGGTGCGGTGTCCGTCCAGATAGCGGATGCCATGAAAGGCACGACCCTCGGGTTGGACGCCCAGGCGTTGCAGCTGCCGGACCGAGTGCGGCATCAGCCCCTCACCGCATGCCTTGTCGATCGGGCCTTGGCGCCGTTCCACCACCACGGTCTCCAGCCCGGAACGCGCTGCGTGCACCGCCGTGGCCAGCCCCGCCGGGCCGCCGCCCGCGACGAGCAGATCGATCACGTCAGGCCTTGCAGCGCTTCATTTTCCACGCGGATCCGGGTCCGCAGCAGCGCGGCGTTGGCCACCGTGAACACCAGAGCGGTGATCCACGCACCGCCGGCCAGCGGCAGTGCCGCTCCCTCGGTGACCACGGCCACGTAGTTCGGGTGCGGCAACACCCGGTACGGACCGTCGACGACGCGCGTGGCTCCGGGAACCACCACGACCCTGGTGTTCCACTGCCTGCCCAGCGTGCTGATGCACCACCACCGCAGCGCCTGGGCGGCGAGCACGACCACCACCATGATCCGGCCGAGCACCGGCGATGGCCGGCGCCGGCGCGCCTCCACCACCGCGCCGACCAGAAGCGCGCTGTGCAGCGCCACCATGACCGGATAGTGCCTTGCCCCGAATTCCTTGCCGCCCTGGGCGATACTCCACTGCAGGTTGCGTTTGGACACCACCAGCTCGAGGACCCGCTCGACGGCGACGAGGGCGATCAGCGCGGTGAATCTCTTGGCCGCCATCAGCGCCAGCGCAGCAGGACGAGCTCCGAGCAGAAGCCCGGACCCATGGCCATCATCACCCCGGGGGTATTCGACTCCGGCCGTTTGCGGATGGTGTCGCGCAGCACGTGCAGCACCGAGGACGAGGAGAGATTGCCGACGTCGGCGAGCGACTGCCAGGTGAGATCCAATGCGTCCTCGGGCAATCCGAGGGTATCGATGATCGCCTCGATCACCTTCGGCCCACCGGGATGGCTGACCCATGCGGACACATCGTCGACGGAAAGACCGTGATCGCCGAGGAACCCGGTGACGTCGTCACCCAGGTAGCGCCCCACGAAGCTCGGGACTTCGGCGCTCAGCACGATCTCGAAGCCGTCGGAGCCGATGTCCCAACCCATGGCGTGCAACGAGTCTGGATACAGATGACTGCGTGAGTCCAGCACATCGGGTCCCGTCGGGTTGAGCTTGCGGGCCCGTTGTTCGCCGACCGCGACCACCGCGGCGGCGCCGTCGCCGAACAGCGCGCCGGCCACCAGCGTCGGCATCGTGGGATTGTGTTTGCGGGTCAGCGAACACAATTCGACCGACACCAGGACCGCCACCTTGTCGGGCGCGCCCCGCAGATAGTCGTTGAGCCGCGCGATTCCTGCGGCGCCGGCCACACAGCCCAGTCCGAAGATCGGGATGCGCCGTACGTCGGGCCGCAGGCCGAGTCGCCCGGCGATGCGCGCGTCCAGGGACGGGACCACGGCGCCCGTGACCGTGGTGGTGACGATCAGATCGACGTCCTCGGGGCGCAGCCCCGCCTCGTCGAGCGCGCCGGACAGCGCGGCGCAGCCCAGTTCGGTCGCATGCTCGATGAACAGGCCGTTGCTCTTACCGAAATCGTCGAGATCGGCGTATTCCTCGAGCGGCCGGACCAGATACCTGCTGTTCACTTTCGCACTCTTGTGCAGGGCCCGCACCACATCCTCGACCTCGGCGTATCCCGGCAGATCGAGCAGGGCGCTGGTGACCTCGTCCTGCGTATACCGATGCGGAGGCAATACGGCATGGACGCCGGCAATGGTGCTGTAGCTGGGCATTCTCGCGACGTTAATTCCCATACCCGTACCACGGGGGCCTACCCTCGCCGGTTCAACGCTCCCTCGGTCAATCCGGATCAGCCGCGGTGACGCTTGTCACGTGCCGGCACACCATTGGGGCCCTCGATCGACCGGGCGTACGTGCCGACGGTGAACGCGATCGCCGATCCCATGATCCCGAGCGCGCGGGCATCGACGTTGTCGATGGTGTCGCGGGCCGTGTGATAGTTCGGATCGAAGGCCACCCCGGCCCGTCCGCCCCACAACCGGGCCTGAACCTCGGTCTTGCGTTGCGACGATCCGGTGGTCGTGCCCCCGATCGGCACGCCGGCCTGCAGGAACGGGTGATAGTCGGTGTTGGCGCTGATCGGCATGTCCGCGGGCCGCGCCCCGGCCAGGTTGAGGTAGCCGGCCATGGTCCTTTCGATACCGGCCGATCCTTCGGGCATCGGCTTGGGGTCGGTGGCCTGGCCGGACTGGTCGCCGTCATAGGTGAAGTACCCGGCGTTGGGCGAGCCGACCATGTCGAAGTTCAGATACAGCGCGAGATCGTCGAGCTGGTCCAGCGGCAGGCCGCGCACGTACTGCTTCGACCCGTCCAACCCCATTTCCTCGGCACCCCAGAACGCGAACCGCACCGCATTGCTCACATTCGGCGAACTGCCCAGCTGCAGCGCGGTTTCCAGGACGGCCGCCACCCCCGACCCGTTGTCGTTGATACCCGGACCGCCGCCGACGCTGTCGAGGTGGGCACCCACCAGTACGACATCGGAGGCCGACCCGGTCTTGGTCTGCGCGGTCAGGTTGCGGGATTTGATCATTTCGGCTTTGCCGTCGAGCGTCAGCCGGACCGGGGCGCTGGTGCGTCGCAACGCCGCATCTGCGTTTTCGTCGATGATGCCGACCGGGACGGTGAGTTCGCGGTAGTAGCCGGTGGTGAACAAGCCACCGGGTACGGGCTGGCCGGTATTGACCACCAGCAGCCCCACCGCGCCCTTGTCCAACGCGGTGTTCTGTTTGACAACAACGGAACACCCGCTGGCATCAACGACCGCGATGGCACCCGTGATGTTCATCGACCCGTAGTCGGTGGCCGCACATCCGGACGGCTTGCCCGGACGCAGCGTGGGCGCGCTGATCCCGTCGGGCGCCGTCGTCACCAGCATCGACGCCTGATCCACCTCGTATTTGCTCCCGGACACGGTCAGCGCCGGGTTGCCCCCGCGCATCGTGCCCATGCGCTCGAACTCCGGCGTCTGGACATCGAAACCTTTGTCCCGCAGCAGTTGTGCCACATAGTCGACGCTGGCTTCGTAACCGGGGCTGCCGACCGCCCGGTTCCCGTCGTGACTGTCTGCGATCTCCTGGAGCTTGCGCAGGTGGGTGAACATGGCGTCCACGGTGATCTTGCCCGCCAGTTCCTGCGGCTCGACAGCCTTCGGCGATGGCTGTGCCGAGCATCCCGCCAGTGCGGCACCGAGCAATAGGGCTGCTAGTCGACGCGCCGTCACTGCGCGGTGATCTGGTGGCGCGTGCGATCCGAACGAACCGGTAAACCGTTGCGGCCCCGCTGATCTTGGGCATACAGCCCGACAGCGAATGCGACTCCCTCACCATGTATCTGCAGTGCGTCCCGGTTCACGTGGTCAAGGGTATCGGTGTTCTTGTGATAGTTCGGGTCGAACGGTTGATCCACCTCGCCGGCCCACAATTTTGCTTCCTCGGCGTCCATCTTGTCCTCGGCGCCGGAGAACAACCCACCGGAGGGAATGCCCGCCATGGTGAACCCGTCATAGTCGGATCGACCGTCAAAACTGGTGTCGCGCGGCGTCTTTCCGGCATTCTGCAGATAGGCCGCCAGGGTGCGCTCGATTCCCGCCGAACCCTCGGGGACGCGGGGGCGGCCCTGCTCGTCCAGCGGTGCGGACTGGTCGCCGTCGTAGGTGAAGTAGCCCGCGTTGGGTGAGCCGAGCATGTCGAAGTTCAGGTACATGGCAATGTCTTTGAGCTGCTCGGTGTCGAGGGACTCGACGTAGTTGGTCGACCCGAGCAAACCTTCTTCCTCGGCTCCCCAAAACCCGAACCGCACCGCGTTGGCCACCTGCGGCGAATCGCCCAACTGCAAGGCCGTTTCCAGCACCGCGGCCACGCCGGAGCCGTTGTCGTTGATTCCGGGGCCCTCGGGAACGCTGTCGAGGTGGGCACCGACCATGACCACGTCCGAGGTCGAGCCGGTCTTGGTCTGGGCGATGATGTTGCGGGTGTGCTCGACACGCACGCCCGCGACGAGCTTGAGCGTGGTAGGCCCGGGTGAGTTGCGCAGCCGGGTGCCCTCGTCCTTGGTCACGCTGACCACCGGGATCTTGACGTCGGTGTTGCGGCCCAGCGTGCCGCCCATCTTCTCGTCGTTGTTGGTGTTGACCACGATCATCGCGACCGCGCCGCGCTCGGCGGCGGCAGCCTGTTTGTCCGCGAACGGGCACGAGCCGCGGTCGACCAGCACCACCGCACCGGCAACCGGGAGTCCGTCGTAGTCGGCGGCCTCACATCCGGGAGTGTCCTCGACCTTCGCCGGCACCAGCGGCCCGGACACCCCAACCTGGTCGGTACCGATGGTGAACTCCAGCGGCTTGGCGGCGACGGGTTGGCCGCCGACGGTGACCTGGGGGTCCTCGGCGAACGGGAGTTTCACCTCGAACTCAGGGGTTTCCACGTCAAACCCCTTGTCGCGCAGCGCGCCGGCCACGTAGTCCACGCTCGCGTCGTACCCCGGGCTGCCCAGCGCGCGGTTGCCCTTGTTGGCGTTGGCAATGTCCTGCAGCTTGCTCAGATGCCCCATCATCGCGTCGGCCGAGACCCGCCCACGCAACTGGTCGGCGAACTGCGCCGCCGCCGATGAGGACTCCTGGGATTGCCGCCCGTCGGTCTGCAGTTCGGTCTTTGCATCACAGCCGGCCAGCCCCGCGGTCAGCGCCAGCGCGCAGAGAACCGCCCCCGTCGAAGTACGTCGCATTGCACCCACGGTAGCGGCTCCCCCGAACGGCCTGGCGCATAAATCGGTTGCCTGGTGATTTGCTGTGGTGGCATGGTGTTCCCCGGCGCCGACAGGGAGGCAGGCGAAGCGGGGTACCGCAACGTTTCTGCGTGTTGCCGGCGGCGTCATGGCACAGGTAAAGGGCCTGAGGTTCGAATCCTCTCCGATAACCCCGATACCGTCGCCGGGATCGCGCAGTCGGTGACCTTGCGGCCCACATCCGCCGGGACGGGGATGTGACGCCCCGTCCCCGATTGCGCCCGGCGGCGGTATCCCTTTGCTGCACAGACACATACACCGGAAGGAGGACACGACATGAGTATCTTCACGTTCAACCGAATCACTGTTTCCGCAGGCCAGTGCGCGCTGGAGTACAAGGACGGCACGCTGGGTCGTGTCCTGCCCCCGGGACGCCACCGCATTGATGTGGCGGCCTCGGTGGTGCGTGTCGAGATGCGTGAGCAGGTGCTGACGCTGGCTCCGCAGGAGGTGCTGACCTCGGATGCGGTGACGCTGCGTATCACAGTCGCGCTGCAGTTCAAGGTCCGCGACGCGGTGGCCTACGTGGAGGCCGCGGCCGACCCGATGGCTGCGGTGTACCTGGCCGCGCAGATCGCACTGCGCGATCTCGCCGCGGCAGTGACCGCCGACGAGGTGATGCAGCGCGGCAACCGCATTGACGCCGACGCGATCGCCGCGGCAGCGCGGACGGCCGGTGCCCGCACCGGAG
This sequence comes from Mycolicibacterium nivoides, assembly GCF_003855255.1. NCBI lineage: Bacteria > Bacillati > Actinomycetota > Actinomycetes > Mycobacteriales > Mycobacteriaceae > Mycobacterium > Mycolicibacterium nivoides. The sequence goes on from NZ_CP034072.1 coordinate 5,541,679, forward strand.
TCCAGGTCATCGGGGCGTTCGTCAAGGACGTGATCGTCCCGACCGAGATCCGGGCCGCGGCACTGCAGCTGGCGACTGCCAAGGCCACGGGTGCGGCGAAGCTGGAAGCCGCCCGTGCCGAGACGGCGGCCCTGCGTGCGCTGGCCAATGCCGGCAAGCTGCTGGACGCCCACCCGGCGCTGGCTCAGCTGCAGCTGATCCAGCACGTGCCGTACGGGTCGAAGGTGGTACTGGCCCTCGGTAATGACACGGCCGGCAGCAGCGGTCCCCACGATGTGGCGTCTGACCCGGAGTAGTTCCGGGTCAGGCGTCACGCCTGTTCAGCACCACCGCGGCGGCCACGAACGCCACCGCCACCCACACCAGGAAGTAGAACAGCGAGCCCAGCTCACTCCACGACGTGTAATAGGTCGGGAACAACCACTCGACCTGAAGGAACCGGAACATGTTGGCGAACGGCAGCCACGGTCCGATCTTCGGGCCGGTGTTGGGCATGTTGCCCAGCAGGGGCTCCGCCACCAGCGGCCACAGCAGCAGGATGGCCACCGCACCGGCGGCGAATCGCAGCAGCGCCCCGACGGCCACCCCGAGCACCGCGGCCAGCGCGGCATAGAGCGCGAATCCGCCGGCCACCCGCCAGGTCGCCGGGTTGGCCATCGACAGTTGGGTGCCGACCACCGGGTCGGCGACCATCCGGGCCACCAGCACCGAGGCCAGCACCATGATCACCGCACACACCGAGGAGAAGGCCGCGCACACCACCGCTTTGGCGGTCAGCACCTGCGTCCGGTTCGGCGTGGCCAGCAAGGTGGTGCGGATCAGCCCGCTGCGGTATTCGCCGGTCATCGTCATCGAGGACAGCACCATCAGCACCGGAACCCCGAACACCGCGACACCCAATGCGGCCTTCGAGGGGGACAGCCCGGAGTAGTGGTGCGCCGTCAGGCCCTGCATGGCGGCCAGACCGAGGCTGAGCACCGCCACCCCGACCGTCGACCACAGCGGGGAGCGGGTGGTGGCCAGCTTGATGCGCTCGGCGTCGAGCGCCGCCAGCGCGCTCACTTCTTCACCGCCCGGTAGTCGACGGCATCATCGGTGAGTTTCAGATACGCCTCCTCCAGCGAGGCCTGCCGCTGGCTCAACTCGTGCAGGGTGATCGCATTGCGCGCGGCGAGGTCGCCGATCACCTCGATGGCCGCGCCGTGCACCGCCAGCGCATCGCCGTCGGCGGCGGCCTCCACCTCGAACCCGGCGTCGGTGAGAACCTCACGCAGCGTCTCGAGTTGTGGTGTGCGCACCCGCACGGTGTCCGCGGACGTGCCGCTGACGAACTCGCTCACCGTGGTCGAGGCGATCAGCTTGCCCTGCCCGATCACCACCAAACGGTCGGCGGTGTTGGCCATCTCGGCCAGCAGGTGACTGGACACGAACACCGTGCGCCCCTCGGCGGCCAGGTTGCGCATCAGCGTGCGCACCCAGTGGATGCCCTCGGGGTCCAGGCCGTTGACCGGTTCGTCGAACAGCAGGACGGGCGGATCGCCCAGCAGCGCGGCGGCGATCCCCAGCCGCTGGCTCATGCCCAGCGACAGTGTCCCGGCGTTGCGGTCCCCCACCGCTGTCAGCCCGACTGTCTCGAGCACCTCGTCCACCCGGGCCGGCGCGATCCGGTTGGCCGCCGCGATCCAGCGCAGGTGGTTGCGGGCCGAGCGGTTCGGGTGGGCCTGACGCGCGTCGAGCAGGGCGCCGACCGCGCGCAGCGGATCGCGCAGTTCCCGGTACTTCTTGCCGTCGATGGTCGCGGAACCGGTGTTGGGATGGTCCAGCCCGAGGATCAACCGCATGGTGGTGGTCTTGCCCGCGCCGTTGGGCCCGAGGAATCCGGTCACCACGCCCGGTTCGACGGTGAACGTCAGATCGTCGACGGCTCGGTGGGATCCATAGAGTTTTGTCAGCCCGGTCAGTTCGATCATCACCGCCATCATTGCAGGCGGTGTTGTTCTGACTGCTCAGGTTCAGTTCAACTGAACATTCCCGTCACGTCGGTCTCGGTGGAGTTGAGCGTGTCGATGCCCGCGTGAACCGCGGCGCACAGCTTGTCCAACGCGGCCGCCTCTTCGTCGGCTTCTTTGTTCCACTCGCTGTACTGCTGACTGAACTGTTCGGCAGCCGAGCCGGTCCAGGTACCGCCGATGTCGGCGATCAGCGCGGTCTCCTCTTCCAGGATCTGCTTGACCTTGGCGGCCTCGGCATCCAGTTCGGCGGCCAGTTGCCGCGTCCGCTCGAACTGGACGGCGATATCGGTGCTCATCCGGAACCTTCCGACTCAGATGTTCATGGACTGGGCCAGCGAGCCGGCCGCGTTGCCGTCGGTCCCCTCGTACGCCGCGATCGCTTCGTCGAGAAGGTGCGACATATCGAGCTCTTCCCGACGGACATCTGAGGCCTGAGTGAGGTAGTTCGAGAGGGCGGACTGGACAGCTGAGCCCGCTGCTCCCGTCCAGGTCCCGGCGAACTCACCCGCGAGCTCCGTCACCCGGCGCTCGTGCTGCGCGCGTTCCTGTGCGAATTTCGACAGTTGGGCGGACTTCTTCCGAAGCTCGTCACCATTCAACTCGAGGCCCATGGGGAGATTCTTACACGCCGCCATCAGCCCTGATCGCACGAATTCAGCTGCTCGGGCCGGCCTGTGCCACCACCAATTCGGCGACCGCCCGCATGCCGGCGGCGTTCGGGTGCAGCGGCGCGGGACGTCCCGGCCAGGGCAACCCGGGCCGCGTGGTCCACGGCTGGGCCGACCAGGCATGGTGCGTCAGGCTGGCTTGTGCTGCGCGCACCCATCCGCAGCCGGTTTCAGCGGCGGCCGTTCCGGTGAGTCGTTCCAGCGTGGCTGCGACGTGTCGCCCGAGCGCCGCGTCAGCCTCCGGTAGCGGTGAGGCCGCGACGCCTTCGGGCGGCAGCACGGTCAGGTAGTCCACGAACAGCACCCTGGCCGCGGGAGCGCGTTGCCGGATCTCGCGCCCGACCGTCACCAGCGCGTCGGCCACCTGCGTCAAGGCCGCGTCCCGTGCGGCAGGATCCAGCAGGCCGCGAAGGAACGGCCCCACCAGCGGCACGGATCGGGTGAATCGCGGCAACGCGGCCGCCATCAACTGGGGCACGTAGCCGGCGTCGTTGCCACCGATCGTGACGGTGACCAGGGCCTCGGACCCGTCGAGCGCGTCGATCTGAGGCGGCGCACCGTTCTGACGCTCACTCAGGATGTGCGCGGTGGTGGCCCCGGAGTACGTCACGTCCACCAGATCGAGCCCGAGTCGGGCGGCCGCCAGATGGGGGTAGTTGCGTGCCGAGCGGCCCGCCTGCCACGGCGCACCGGGTGCCGACGGTTTGATGCCCGGCCCGGCCGCCATCGAACTGCCCAGGGCCACATAGCGCGTCATAACACCACTCCCCCGCATCGAGCCTGCGCCCAGATCGCGATTCTGTTCATTTTCACGATCTCAGCGCAGACTCGGCGCACTCACCGCAGCCTCGGCGCGAAATCACAGCGCCGGGCTCGACGCCTGGGCCCAGAACCGCTTCGGGATACGCCCCGCCTGCCGCGCCAGGTATCCGGCGGTGACGGCTGCCGACATCGCGGCGGCCATGGTCGGCGGGTCGGCGGCGCGGGTGACAGCAGTGGCCAACAGCACTGCATCGCAACCCAATTCCATTGCCATCGCGGCATCGGAGGCGGTGCCGATACCGGCGTCCAGCACCACCGGCACCCCGGCCCGCTCGACGATCATCTCGATGTTGTGCGGGTTTGAGATGCCAAGGCCGGTCCCGATCGGCGAGCCCAGCGGCATGACGGCGGCACAGCCGGCGTCCTCCAACCGGCGGGCCAGCACCGGGTCGTCGTTGGTGTAGGGCAGCACGATGAACCCGTCGTCGACCAATTGCTCTGCGGCCTTGACCAGTTCGATTGCGTCGGGCAGCAGCGTGCGCTCATCGGCGATGACTTCGAGCTTGACCATGTCGGTGCCCAGCGCCTCACGAGCCAGCTGCGCGGTCAGCACGGCCTCGGCCGCACCGCGACAGCCCGCGGTGTTGGGCAGCGCCGCGATACCCAACCGGTTGAGCAGGTCGAGCACCCCGGTGCCGGTCTCGGCGTCGACCCGTCGCATCGCCACGGTCGTCAACTCTGTCCCCGAGGCCACCAGGGCCTCTTCCAGCACAGCCAGATTCGGTGCGCCACCGGTACCCATGATCAGCCGGGAGCCGAACTCCCGGCCGCCGATGACGAGCGCGGAATCACCCACCCTGCACCGCCGTCACGACCTCGACCCGGGCACCGTCGGACAGGGTCTGATCCCATTCCGAACGGGGCAGCACCGTCCAGTCCAGTGCTACCGCGATGCCCTTGTCCGGGAAACCCCGGGTTTCCAGCAGCCCCTCGACGGTGGTCTGCTCGTCCACCTCGAGGGTCTCGTTGTTGACCGTGATGGTGATCATTTCGCTCCCACGCTCACCTCGAGTTCAGCCGCGATCCGCTCAGCGGTCCACGGCGCCAACAGAAATCCGTTCCGGCCGTGTCCCACGGCCACCAGAGTGCGCTCGTCGACACGTTCGACGATCGGCAGCCCGTCCGGCGTCATCGGCCGCAGCCCGGCCGCGGTCTCGGCCAGCTCGTACTCGCCCAGCGCGGGCATCACCGCACAGGCGTCCTCCAGCAGATCGCGCACCCCGCTGACCACCGGCGCGGTATCGCGACCGTGCTCGTACTGGGTGGCCCCGACCACCACGCCGTCAGCGCGCGGCACCAGGTACACCGGCCGGCCGTGAACGCGGGCCCGGATCACCCGCTGCGGCACCGGCATACAGCCCTTGCGCCACCGCAGCCGCAGCACCTCACCCTTCACCGGACGCACCGGCAGGCCGGGCAGGAGCTTCGGGGCGTCGATTCCGTTGGCGACGACGACCGCGGCAGCGTCGTTGATCTCGGCCAGATCCTCGACCGGCCCGGCCCAGCGCACAGCCAGCCGTTCGCAATGCGCGGCCAGTCCGTCGACCACAGCACGGTTGTCCACGGCGAGTTCGGTGGTGGCCCGGAACCCGTGCCGGATGCCTTGGGCCAGAAGGGGTTCCACATCCCGGGCGGCCGTGGTCAGCTCGACCGGCTGCCCCTGCGCGGAGAGCCATTCGGCGACGGTGTGCAGGTCGGCTACATCGGCCCGGTCGACGGCCACCACCAGCGACTCGCGCGCGGTGACCACCTCCGGCGCCAGCCCGTCGAGGAATCCGGAGTGCCACAGCTTCAGCGATTCCAGGCCGATCTGCAGTATCTGTTCCTCGCCCGGCCAGCCTTCGCTGTGCGGGGCCAGCATGCCACCGGCCACCCACGATGCGCCGCGCTCGGTGGTGCAGTGCAGCCGCACCGTCCAGCCGTCCAACGCCGCCCGGCGTGCGACCGACAGCCCGATGACACCGCCGCCGATGACGGCAAGTGTTCGCGCCATACCCGCTCCCTTCGCCGGCATGACCCGGATCAGGTGTGACGGTCAGGGCCGGTCCGTATGCCCACTCTCAGCCCCACGTCCCCGGGGCTCCCGTATTGCCAGTCCAGGGTACTCGGGCGGTACCGGCTACCGTCGCGGTGTGGAATCACCCGCCGACCGTTTGCAGCGCGCCACCCTCTACCTGTGCACCGATGCCCGCCGGGAACGTGGTGACCTGGCCGAATTCGCCGACGCGGCGCTGGCGGGCGGGGTGGATCTGATCCAGCTGCGGGACAAGGGGTCGCCCGGGGAGAAGCAGTTCGGCCCGCTGGAGGCGCGTCAGGAGCTCGAGGCGCTTCAGATCCTGGCCGACGCCGCCCGCCGCCACGGCGCGTTGCTTGCGGTCAACGACCGCGCCGACATCGCGCTGGCCGCCGGAGCCGACATCCTGCACCTCGGTCAGGACGACCTGCCGCTCGCGGTCGCCCGCGGCATCATCGGCGAGCGTCCGGTGATCGGCCGCTCCACCCACGACGCGGAGCAGGCCGCTGCCGCGATCGAAGAACAGGTGGACTACTTCTGCGTCGGACCGTGCTGGCCCACCCCGACCAAGCCGGGCCGGTCGGCACCGGGTCTGGACCTGGTGCGCTCGACTGCCGCGCTGAATCCGGCCAAGCCGTGGTTCGCGATCGGCGGGATCGATCAGCAGCGACTTCCCGAGGTACTGGCCGCCGGTGCCCGGCGCATCGTGGTGGTCCGCGCGATCACCGCCGCCGAGGATCCCCGCGCCGCGGCCGCCGAACTCAAGGCCTCGATCAGCGCGGCGGGTTGAGGTCCAGCGGCAGGGACGCCGTCACCGCACGCAACTGCTCCCAGCTCGCGGCGAACCCGGGATGCAGCGGCAGCTCGGCCACCTCGTCCTCGGCCACCCACCGCAACTCCGAGCTCTCCCGGTTCGGGATCGTCTCCAACGGCTCGGGCACGTCGGCGATCACCGTCGTGTAGGACCAGTGGGTGCCACCGATACCGGCCACCTCGGCCGTCACCACGGTGGTGCGCACGGTGAGCTGTTCGGCCGTCACCCCGGCTTCCTCGTGGGCTTCCCGGACCGCGGCCTGCTCGGCGGTCTCATGACTGTCGCGGGCACCGCCGGGCAGCGCCCACGTTCCGCCCTGATGGCTCCACGGAGCTCGATGTTGCAGCAGCACCGCCGCCGATCCGCCTGGCCACGGTGCCCGCAGCAACAGACCGGCCGCACCGTGGCGCCCCCAATAGCGGGCGCCGTTGTCGGAGAACACCCAGCCGTCACCGTCGCCACGCACCCGTACAGGATAGGGAACGCCGCCAGTTTCGGTGGGCCGCAATTTCTCCGCGAGCCTAAGCGCGGCGCTCTTAGAATTTTTTTATAGTGTTGGGACACCCCGTAAGCACCGAAACTAAATGAGGTCCGTGCGCAGGTGACCGTGGATTTGGCACATCCCTCGACCGAACCGCTCGCGTCCCGGTCGCCGACCACTCCTGCCCACCCGCGCTGGTGGTTTCTGTGGACCACACCGGGGCGCATCCTGACGATCGGAGTGACGCTCGCCGGGCTGGTTATAGCCAGCGCGTTCGCGACGTCCACCACGATCAACGACCGTCAGCAGGCGTTGACCACGGTGCTCGATCACACCGAGCCGCTGGCGTTCGCGGCCGGCCAGCTCTACACCACGCTGTCGGTCGCCGACGCCGCCGCGGCGACGGCCTTCATCGCCGGCGCTGAACCCCGAGACGTCCGTCAGCGATACGAGCAGGCCATCACCGACGCCTCGGTCGCGGTGACCCGGGCATCGAGCGGGTTGACCGACGAAGCACTGGTGCAGCTGCTCGGCCGGATCAACGCACGGCTGGCGGTCTACACCGGCCTGGTGGAGACCGCGCGGACCAACAACCGGGCCGGCAACCCGGTGGGTTCGTCCTACCTGTCGGAAGCCTCGGCGCTGATGCAGTCGCAGATCCTGCCCGACGCGCAACGCCTGTACGAGGAGACCTCGGCGCGGGTGGATGCCGAGACGACCGCCTCCACCCGGATCCCGGCCGCGGTGATGCTGGTGGTGCTGGCCACGTTGATGTTCGGCGCGTTCGCCAACCGCTGGCTGGCGCGGCGCACCCGGCGCCGGGTGAACATCGGTTTCGTGGCCGGCGGGATGGCCGTGCTGATCATGCTGATCTGGGTGACCACCGCACTGGTGATCTCGACGTCGGACAGCCGCAGCGCCAAGGACACCGCCGCCGAGTCCCTCAAGACCGTGACCAACCTGGCCATCACCGCGCAGCAGGCCCGGGCCGACGAGACGCTGGCGCTGATCCGGCGCGGCGACGAGAACCTGCGCAAGCAGTCCTACTACCAGCGCATCGACGCCATGCAGCAGCAGCTCGCCCAGTATCTGGCCCGCGACACCCGCATCGACAAGAGTGATCTGACGGGGGCCGAGGATCTGCTCACCAAGTGGCGCGCGGCCGATGACCGGATCAACGCCTATATCGCGGTGGGCAACTACCAGGCCGCGACACAGGTGGCGCTGGGCACCGGCGAGGACGATTCCACGTCGGCCTTCGACAAGCTCGACGACGCCTTGTCCAAGGGCATCGAACAGAGCCGCAGCCAGTTGCGCAATGACATCGCCAATGCCCGCCGGGTGCTGTCCGGTGCGACCGTGGGCGCCGCGCTGCTCAGTGTGGCCGCGGCGCTGGCGGTGGCGTTGGGACTGTGGCCCCGACTCAGCGAGTACAGATGAGCACCGTGAAGAAGGCAGTGCAGAAGCTATTGGCCGTCCTGACCGCGACCCTGGCAGTGGCCGGGTGCAGTCAGAGCGCGCCGGCATTGACGTTGCCGACGATGACGCTGGCGCCGCCCAGCCCGGCCGGCATGCAGGAGCTTGCGCCCCAGCCCGTTCGGGTGCCGACGCAGGACACCGACGAGTGCAACCGCACCGCCAGCCTGCGGCCGTTCAGCAATCAGGCCGACGCCGACGCGGCGGTGGCGAAGATCCGTGACCGCGGGCGGCTGGTCGTCGGGCTCGACATCGGCAGCAATCTGTTCTCGTTCCGCGATCCGATCACCGGTCAGATCAACGGGTTCGACGTCGACATCGCCGGGGAGGTCGCGCGCGACATCTTCGGCACGCCGTCGCAGGTCGAGTACCGCATCCTGTCCTCGGCCGACCGCATCACCGCGCTGCAGAACAATCAGGTCGACATCGTGGTCAAGACCATGACGATCACCTGCGAGCGCCGCAAGGAGGTCAACTTCTCCACGGTGTATTTCATGGCCCACCAACGCATCCTGGCCGCACGGGACTCCAACATCTCGCAGGCCTCCGACCTCTCGGGCAAGCGGGTGTGCGTGGTGGACGGGACCACGTCGCTCAAGCGGATCCAGCAGATCAGCCCGTCACCGATCATCGTCTCGGTGGTGACCTGGGCCGATTGCCTGGTGGCACTGCAGCAGCGCCAGGCCGACGCGGTCAGTACCGACGATTCGATCCTGGCCGGGCTGGTGGCCCAGGATCCGTATCTGCACATCGTCGGCCCCAGCCTCAACGAGGAGCCCTACGGCATCGGGCTGAACCTGGACAACACGCCGCTGGTCCGGGTCGTCAACGCGACGCTGGAACGTATCCGCCGCGACGGCACCTGGAACACGTTGTACCGCAAGTGGTTGACGGTTCTGGGGCCGGCACCGTCGCCCCCGGTCGCGAGGTATGTCGACTGATGAACAAGCCCGACGACAGCGGACTCCCGGACACCCCCGACACCGAGGGCGGACCCGGGACGCAGCCGGCGAGCCTCGAAGACCTCGAGTTGGACTCGCAGTCGACCCTGCGGCCCATGGCGACGCAGGCGGTGTTCCGCCCGGAGTTCGACGAATCCGACGATCCGACGTTCGGCGGCGGCGACACCGAACCGCAGAACCTGGCCACGATCGCCACCCGGATGCTCTCGCCGATCCGCAGGCTGGGCGGCGGGCTGGTCGAGATCGCGCGGGTGCCCGAGCGAGATCCGTTGACGGCGTTGATGACCAACCCGGTGGTGGCCGAGCAGAAGCGGTTCTGCTGGAATTGCGGCAAGCCGGTCGGCAGGTCCTCGCCCGATGGGCATGCCCTGTCGGAGGGCTGGTGTCCGCACTGCGGCAGCGCGTACTCGTTCCTGCCGCAGCTGTCCCCGGGCGAGATCGTCGCCGACCAGTACGAGATCAAGGGCTGTATCGCCCACGGTGGTTTGGGCTGGGTGTATCTGGCCTTCGACCACAACGTGAATGAGCGTCCGGTGGTGCTCAAGGGCCTGGTGCATTCCGGTGACGCCGAGGCCCAGGTGATCGCCATGGCCGAACGCCAGTTCCTGGCCGAGGTGACGCACCCGGGAATCGTGAAGATCTACAACTTCGTCGAACACGATGACAAGCACGGCAATCCGGTCGGCTACATCGTGATGGAGTACGTCGGCGGAACGTCGCTCAAACAGGCCAGGGGCACCCGGCTTCCGGTGGCCGAGGCGATCGGCTACATGCTGGAGATCCTGCCCGCGCTGGGCTATCTGCATTCGATCGGGCTGGCCTACAACGACCTCAAGCCCGAGAACATCATGATCACCGAGGAACAGCTCAAGCTGATCGACCTCGGTGCGGTGTCGAAGCTCAACTCTTACGGATACCTGTACGGCACACCGGGATTCCAGGCGCCCGAGATCGTGCGCACCGGGCCGACGGTGGCCACCGACATCTACACCGTTGGACGCACGCTGGCCGCGCTGACCATGAACCTTCGGACCCGGCGGGGCCGCTACGTCGACGGGCTGCCGTCCGAGGACCCGGTGCTCGACAACTACGATTCCTTCGGCCGGTTCCTGCGCCGCGCCATCGATCCCGATCCGCGACGCCGGTTCCGCAGCGCCGAGGAGATGTCGTCCCAGCTGCTCGGTGTGCTGCGCGAGGTGGTGGCGGCCGATACCGGTATCCCCCGCCCCGGTCTGTCGACCGTGTTCAGCCCGTCCCGGTCCACGTTCGGCGTCGATCTGCTGGTCGCCCACACCGATGTCTATGTTGACGGACAGGTGCATTCGGAGAAGCTGACGGCGCAGGAGATCGTGCGCGCGCTGCCCGTGCCACTGGTGGACCGCACCGATGTCGGGGCCCCGATGCTGGTGGCCAGCGTGCTCAGCCAGCCCGTGCACACCCTGGACCAGCTGCGCGCGGCGCGCCACGGCGCGATCGACGCCGAAGGCGTCGACCTGTCCGAATCGGTGGAGCTGCCGTTGATGGAGGCACGCGCCCTGCTCGACCTGGGCGACGTCGCCAAGGCCACCCGCAAGCTCGACGACCTGGCGACCTGGGCGGGGTGGCGCTGGCAGCTGCTCTGGTTCCGCGCCGTCGCCGAGATGCTGTCAGCCGATTACGACTCGGCGACAAAGCATTTCACCGAGGTGCTGGACACTCTTCCCGGGGAGCTGGCGCCCAAGCTGGCGTTGGCCGCGACGGCTGAACTGGCCGGCACCGCCGATGAGCTGAAGTTCTACAACACCGTGTGGAGCACCGACAACGGCGTGATCTCGGCCGGTTTCGGACTGGCCCGCGCCGAGTCGGTCGCCGGCGCGCGCGACGAGGCGGTCCAGACCCTCGACCAAGTTCCGCCCACCTCAAGGCATTTCACCACCGCCCGGCTGACGAGCGCCGTCACCCTGCTGTCAGGACGGTCCACCGGTGAGATCACCGAACAGAACATCCGCGATGCGGCTCGACGTGTGGAGGCACTGCCCGATTCGGAGCCCCGCGTGCTGCAGATCCGGGCACTGGTGCTGGGCACCGCGATGGACTGGCTGGCCGACAACACGGCGAGCAGCAATCACATCCTGGGATTCCCGTTCACCGAGCACGGTCTGAAGCTGGGCGTCGAGGCGTCGTTGCGGGCGTTGGCCCGGGTCGCTCCCACCCAGTCGCACCGCTACGCGCTGGTCGACTTGGCCAACAGTGTGCGGCCGATGAGCACTTTCTGAGCCCTTCAGCGGCGATACCGGTCCCGCAGTTGCGGGTCGGATTCCCACCAGAGCGCGGAACTTCCGGTAGCGCGCTGCTCCTCGATTCCGGCGTCGATCTCGGCGTCCACCTCGGCGGCGCGCGTGCGCTCATGGGACCCCAGCGCCCGCATCAACACCATGATGAACGGGATGCCCAGCACGTCGCCCAGAATCCACAGCACCCCGGCGCCCAGGGTCTGGTCGTCGCGCAGGCTGGGTCCCCAATCCCGGTGCAGCGCAGAGTAGTAGTCATAGGCGATCAGCGGCCCCAGCCACAGCACCAGGCCGAGGACGCCGTCGCCCAGGCCCTCGGCAACGCTGATGCATATCGACAGCAGGGGCGAGTACCGCCGCGGAACGGGGTCCGACTGCAAACGCGCGTAGAAGTAGCAGAAACCTATGGCGGACAACGCGATGCTGGTCAGATCCGCGATCACCGGGTTGACCAATGACGCGACGTACCACCGAGTCAGGTAGAGCAGCCAGGGCGTCGCCAACATCAGCACCGACGTCACCGGCGGTGACAGCACCACCCGGGCCGCCCGTGACCCGAGCACCGTGTCGATCCGCACGCGGGCATTCGGGCTCGAGGCCTCACGCAGAGCGGTCACCGGCCGGCCCGACGCCAGCAGGAACGGCACCACGTACAGCAACAGCAGCACCTGCAGCGCCCGCACCCAGAACAAGACCAGGGCGTAGTGCGCAATGGCCCCCTGGGTGGCGAGCAGCCAGCACACCGTGCCGGCACCGAAGCACCAGGCCTGGCGCTGCCCGACACCAGTGGCGCCTCGCGCGCGCCGATGGCACAGGTAGTAGCCCGCGCCGATCACGAGGATCAGCAGCAGGGCCACCTCAGACACAGCGCGAACGTACGCCCCGAACCTGGCAGCATTCCGCCAGGCCATTGTGCTGGCGTTGTGAGGGCTGCAGTCCGAGCCTCAGGGCGTGAACGCTTTGTCGTTGTCGGGATTCCAGCACCGCTGGTTCTTCCTGTGCGCACTGGTCGCGGTCGGAATGCTCGCGCTCTACGTCTACCGGCTACGGGCGAAAGGCACCCCGGTGCTCCGGTTCGCCAACATGCACGTGCTGGCCGCCGTGGCCCCTCGACGGATCCGCCGGCTGCGGCACGCGCCTGCGGCATTGCTGCTGATCTCGCTGCTCCTGCTGACCGTCGCGTTGGCAGACCCGACCCGCGATCACCTGATACCGCGCAATCGCGCGGTGGTCATGCTGGTCATCGACGTCTCGGAATCGATGGCCGCCACCGATGTCGCCCCCAGCCGGCTGACGGCCGCCAAGGAGGCGGGAAGGAAGTTCGTCGCCGGACTCAACCCGAGCGTCAACCTCGGATTGGTCGCATTCGCCGGTACCGCAACGTTGTTGGTGCCACCGACGACCAAGCGAGCGCCGATGAAGGCCGCGATCGACAAACTCGAAGCGGCCGAGCGCACCGCGACCGGGGAGGGCATCTACACCGCACTGCAGGCGATCGCGACAGTCAGCGGAGTGATCGGAGGAGGTGACGGCCCACCGCCCGCGCGGATCGTGCTGGAGTCCGACGGCAAGGAAACCGTGCCGCTGGACCCCGAGCAGCCACGTGGCGCGTTCGCCGCCGCCCGCGCCGCCCAGGCCCAGGGCGTCCCGATCTCGGCCATCTCCTTCGGCACCCCGGACGGCTACGTCAACCTCAACGACCAGAAAATCGCCGTGCCCGTTGACGATCAGACGTTGCAGGAGATCAGCAAGCTCTCCGGCGACGGCCGGGTGTTCCACGCCGACACCGTCGGTTCCCTGGAGGAGGTGTACGGCACGCTGCAACAGCAGATCGGGTTCCAGCTCGTCCCCGCCGATGCCAGCGCCGGATGGATCGTTCTCGCCACCCTGACGCTGGCCGCCGCGGCCATGGCCGGACTCGTGCTCAATCGGCGATTGCCGGGATGATCCAGGTCAGACCAGGGCCGCGCTGGCCCGCGCGATCGCCAACTCCTCATTGGTCGGCACCACCAGCACCGTCACCCGCGAGTCCGGTGCCGAGATCTGTCGGGCCTCGCGAGACCGGGTCGCGTTGAGTTCCTCGTCGATCTCGATCCCCAGCCCGGACAGCCCGGCCAGCGCGTCGCGGCGCACCGCGGCGTCATTCTCGCCCACCCCCGCGGTGAAGCTGATGACATCGGTCCGGCCCAGCACCGCCAGGTACGCACCGACATACTTGCGCAGCCGGTGGATGTAGACGTCGTAAGCCAATTGCGCGTCCTCATCACCGGACTTGATCCGGGCGTGCAATTTGCGGAAGTCGTTCTCGCCGCCGAGACCACGTACGCCCGACTGGCGGTTGAGCATCGTGTCGACTTCCTCGACACCCATACCGGCCGCGCGGCACAGATACATGATGATGCCCGGGTCGACATCGCCGCTGCGGGTGCCCATCACCAGGCCCTCCATCGGCGTCAGGCCCATCGAGGTGTCCACCGGCCTTCCGCCGGCGATCGCCGACGCCGACGCACCGTTACCCAGATGCAGGACAATCTGATTCAGCGACTCGTAGGGTCGATCGAGCAGGACGGCGGCCTGCTGGCTGACGTACTGGTGCGAGGTGCCGTGGAAGCCGTACCGGCGGATGCCCCAGCGCTCGGCCACCTCGCGATCGATGGCGTAGGTCGCCGCGGCCGCCGGCAGGTTGTGGAAGAACGCGGTGTCGAAGACCGCGACGTGGGGCAGATGGGGAAGCAGCTTGCGGGCCACCTCGATACCGAGGATGGCCGGCGGATTGTGCAGCGGGGCCAGCGGTGACAGCTCTTCGAGCTTGGCGATCAGGTCACCGTCGATCAGGGTGGGCTGATAGAAGGTCTTGCCGCCGTGCACGACCCGGTGCCCCACCGCCACCAGGCCCAGGGTGTCCAGGTGCAGACCCTGACCGGCCAGTTCGTCGAACGCGGCCCGCAGTGCGGCGTCATGATCGGGCACCTGCGCCGAGCCGATCTGCTCGATGATGCCGTCGGCCAGAAACTCTCCTGAACTCGGTTTTACCACTGCGTATTTCAGCGAGGACGAACCGGAGTTGACGACCAGAACCGTCATGAGTCGCCCTGTGCCTGAATCGCCGTGATCGCCACGGTGTTGACGATGTCCTCCACCAGCGCTCCTCGGGACAGATCGTTGACCGGCTTGTTCAAGCCCTGCAGCACCGGGCCGATCGCGATGGCGCCGGCACTGCGTTGCACGGCCTTGTAGGTGTTGTTGCCGGTGTTGAGGTCCGGGAAGATCAGCACCGTGGCCCGGCCCGCCACCGGCGAATCGGGCATCTTGGTCAGCGCGACCGAAGGCTCCACCGCGGCGTCGTACTGGATCGGGCCCTCGACCAGCAGATCGGGATCACGTTGGCGCACCAGTTCGGTTGCCGCCCTGACCTTGTCGACATCGGCGCCGGTGCCCGAGGTGCCTGTCGAATACGACAGCATGGCCACCCGCGGATCGATGCCGAACTGCGCCGCGGTGCGCGCCGAGGAGATCGCGATGTCGGCGAGTTGCTCGGAGGTCGGATCGGGCACGATCGCGCAGTCGCCGTAGGCCAGCACCCTGTCGGCCAGGCACATCAGGAAGATGCTGGACACCGTCGAGATTCCCGGCGCGGTCCGGATGATCTCGAAGGCGGGACGCACGGTGTGCGCGGTGGTGTGCGCGGCGCCCGACACCATTCCGTCGACCATCTTGTTGTGCACCAGCATCGTGCCGAAGTAGGAGACGTCGTGGATGATCTCGCGGGCCTGCTCGACCGTCACGCCCTTCTTGCGCCGGAGTTCGGCGTACTGCTCGGCGAACTGGTCGCACAACTCACTGGTACGCGGATCGAGGACGACGGCCGCGTCGAGGTTCACGCCGAGTTCCGCTGCCCGGGAACGGATCTGGCTTTCCTCGCCGAGGATGGTCAGCTCGGCCACCTCATGCTGCAACAGCCGGCCCGCGGCTCTGAGGATGCGGTCGTCGGTGCCCTCGGGCAAGACGATGCGCTTGCGGTCGGAGCGGGCCTGGTCGAGCAGCTGGTAGGTGAACATCTGCGGAGTGGTGACCGCGGGGATCGGGATGCTCAGCTGCGCCAGCAGATCGTTGACGTCGACGTGTTTGTCCATCAACGCCAGCGCGGTGTCGATCTTGCGCTGCGATTTCGCGGTGACCCGGCCGCGCGCGCCGGCGACCCGGCTGGCGGTCTCGAAGGTTCCGTACTCGGTGGCCACGATGGGCAACCGCAGCCCCAGCCCGTCGACCAACGAGGCGATGGCCGGGTGCAGTTCGAGCCCGCCGTTGAGGATGATGCAGGACAGTGACGGAAATCCTTCTGCGGCATGGGCACTCACCACGGCCAGCACCACGTCGGACCGATCACCCGGGGTCACCACCGCGACACCCTCGGTCAGGCGCTCCAGCACGTGCTCGGCGGTCATGCCCGCCACCAGCACACCCATCGCCTCACGGGACAGCAGCTCCGGGTCCCCGGCGATCACCGTGCCGTCGACCGCGACCTTCAGTTCGGCCACTGACGGCGCCACCAGCAACGGCTCCTCGGGAAGCACGTAGGCGGGCGGGCCGAGCGGTTTGAGGGCCTCGGCCACCGCGGTCAGCTGCGCGGGGTCACACCGGTTGGCGACGACTGCCGCGGCGTGCGCATGCTGGTGGTTCAGCTCGGCCAGACACACCTCGACCACGTGGGCCACCTCGTCGGGCGCGCGGTCGGCGGCCTTGACCGCGAGCACCACGGGGGCGCCGAGGTTGACCGCGATGCGCGCGTTCATGCTCAGCTCGCTGGGCGTGGCGACATCGGTGTAGTCGCTGCCGACGATCAGCACCGCGTCGCACTGCTCGGCCACGCGGTGGAACCGGTCGACGATGTCGGCGATCGCGACGTCGGGATCCTCGTGTACCTGCTGGTAGCTGACCCCGACACACTCGTCGTAACTCAGCCCCGCCGTGGTACCGGCCAGCAGCAGTTCGAGGATGTAGTCGCGGTCCTCGCCCAGCCGGGTGATCGGGCGGAAGACCCCCACCCTCGGCACGGTCGCAGCAAGTCGGTGGAGAATGCCGAGCGCAATCGTCGACTTGCCGGTGTCACCTTCGGGCGACGCAATATAGATCGCCGTAGCGACAACTGCCTCTGGCACTGATACAGCTTCCCTCATCAGGGTTTGGACAGCCAGATGCTCTGCTTTTGCTCAGCGCAGCTCCCGCAGCGCATCGGCGAATTCGGTGCAGAACCAGTCCACATCCGACAGAGAGAATACCAGCGGGGGTCTCACCTTCAGCACACTGCCCTCCGCTCCGCAAACGGAGATGAGCACCTTGCGGTCCCGCATCGCGTTGACCAGATCGTGCGCACCGGCGCGATCGGGGGTCAAAAGATCGGGGTCGGTGACCATCTCGACGCCGACGTAGAGACCGGCCCCGCGAACATCCCCGATACGCGGATTGTCGACGGCCACCCGGGCGAGCTCGTCGCGCAGCGCGGTGCCCACCTTTGCCGCATTGGCCATCAGCTGCTCGTCCTCGATGACGTCGAGCACCGCACCCGCCGCTGCCATCGATACCGGGTTGCCACCGAACGTGTTGAAGTACGGCACCTCCCGAGCGAACGCCTCGAGCACCTCACTGCGGGCGGCCATCGCCGCCACCGGCAACCCGTTGGCCATCGGCTTGCCCATGGTGACCAGGTCGGGCACGACGCCGTGGCGGGTGAAGCCCCACATCGCCTCCCCGGTGCGGCCGAAGCCGGGTTGCACCTCGTCCGCGATGAACACCCCGCCGGCCGCACGTACCGCCGCCACCGCGGGTGCCAGCACCGAGGGGTCGGGGTAGATGCCGTCGGAGGAGAAGAAGGTGTCCACGATCAGGCAGCTCAGGCCGTGGCCTGCCGCCGACAGGTCGGCGATCGCTGCTTCCACGTCGGCCAGGAACCGGCCCGCCACATCGCCCCCGGAGCGGTAACTGTCCGGAGCGGCCACGGCGCGCACATGCGGACCGATGGTGGTCGCACCACCGATCGACGGTGAAATCGCTGTCACTGCTTCGGTATTGCCGTGGTAGGCGTCCCGGGTGACGATCACACCGCGTGCCCCGGTGTACATCTGGGCCACCCGCAGGGCCAGATCATTGGCCTCCGAGCCGGTGCAGGCGTACATCACCTGGTCGACTTCCCCTGGGAGCGTGGCCAACAGCCGCTGCGAGTAGTCCACGATGCCGTCGTGCAGATACCGGGTGTGGGTGTTGAGTGTCTCGGCCTGGCGGGTGATGGCGGCGACCACGCGTGGGTGGCAGTGGCCGACGCTGACGACGTTGTTGTAGGCGTCGAGATAACGCCCGCCGTCCGCGTCGAACAGGTGACTGCCGCTGCCCCGGACCAGGTGTACCGGCCGTTCATAGAACAGCCGGTACGCCGGGCCCAGCAGGTGGGCACGGGCCTCGATCAGCCGTTCGGTGTCGGGATCGGTCGCCAGACCCCCCGAATAGCTGTTGGAGTCCATGATGTTCGAGAACCCCATGGCACGTCCTTTCGCCACCCGCACGCCCCGCTAACGTTCGTGCGCTTCCTCCAACACTGTGCGCCCGAGATCGGAATAGCGTTGCGGATCCTTGAATTTCAGGAACAGCGCCCACAGCACACCACCGATTCCGGCGATGCCAACAACATACGGGATCGACGTGAAGATCCAGTCCGAAGCGGCTGAACCCGCAGCAAACGACGCGTTCTTGGCGAGCAGGTAGATGACGTAGAGCATGCCCACCCCGCCCAGCAGCGGAGCCAGGAAGGTGGTGAACCAGTTCGAGGTCTCGGGATGCCGCTTCTGCACGTGGAAGAACGAGATCACCGAGAATGCTGCCAGGGCCTGCACGATCATGATGGCCGTGGTGCCCAGCAACGCCATCAGGCCGTAGAGGCCGGTGTAGGGGTCGCGGCCGGTGATGTCGAAGAACAGCACCACCACGGTGGCGAAACCGGTTTGCACGAATCCGGCGATGTGCGGTGAGCCGTGCACCGGGTGGGTGGCGCCGATGGTCTTGCGCATGCCCGGGATGACGTTCTCCCGGCCGATGGCGTACAGGTAGCGCGCGGCGCAGTTGTGGAAAGCCATGCCGCAGGCGAACGAGCCCGTCATCAGCAGGATCTTGAACAGGTCGACGGCCCACTCGCCCAGATGCTGGTGCACCGGGGTGAAGAAGATGTCTCCCGCCGTGGTCGAATCCTGCGCCAGCGCAATGGCATTCTGCGGGCCGGTACCGACGATCGCCAGCCACGAGACCAGAACGTAGAACGCGCCTATGCCGACGACCGAACAGATCACCGCAATCGGGATGATCTTCTTGGGATTTCGGGACTCTTCGCCGTACATGGCGCTGGACTCGAAGCCCACCCACGACCAGAACGCGAAGAACAGGCCGACTCCGGCCGATCCGGCGACGGTGATCATGCTGCCGTCGACACCGGCCACCTCACCGGAGAGACTCTGGAAACCGTTGAGCGGGTTGAGCGATCCCAGCGACCAGCCCTGCGGACCGCCGCCGGTGAACACCACGGACAGCGCCATCATGGCCAGCATGATGATCTCGGTGATCAGGAAGACCCCGAGCACCTTGGCCGCCAGGTTGATGTCGAAGTAGGTCAGCACGGCGTTCACGGCCAGCATCACCACGGCGAACAGGACCCACGGCACGTCGATGTTGAAGAACGATTTGAACAGATCGTTTCCGAAGAACGAGAAGATGCCGATCAGCGACGCCTCGAACACCATGTAGGCCAGGGCGGTGAGGAATCCCGCTCCCAGGCCCACGACGCGGCCCAGGCCGTGCGAGATGTACCCGTAGAAGGCACCGGTGGCGGTGATGTGCTTGCTCATCGCGGCATAGCCGATGGCGAACAGGGTCAGCACGATGGTGGCGACGAAGTATCCGGCGGGCGCATAGGCGCCGTTGCCGAAGCCGACCGCGATCGGCACGTTGCCGACCATGGCCGTGATGGGAGCGGCCGTGGCGACCGCCATGAACAGCACGCCGACCAGTCCCACGGCGTTGGGTTTGAGACGTTGGATGGAGGCACCGGACGGAGCCGGCGGATCGATGATCTCGCTCATTGCGGGTCCTAACTGAAGGACGGTTTTCGGACCACTATTTGGTCTGATTGTTTGGCGTCGACGACAGCATTGTGGTGCGACGCAGCACATTGTTATCCCGCCCAGATCATTGGGCAACTCGAAAATTGTTGCGGGTCAAGCCCTTTGTTGCCGTCATGTTTCGAACCTGGGAGTCGTGCAACAGCCAGGTTAATCGGCTGTTTTTGGTCTGCTCTGCGGGCTCGATTTGGTTCACACTCGGGGCATGTCCATGACACCGGGCGGCCCTGTAGCCGAGGACGTGCGCCGACGCATCCTGTCCATGCTGGCCCTGGGCACCCTGCGTCCCGGCTCGCGGCTGGGCACCGAGCGTGAGATGGCGGAGAGCTTCGCGGTGTCGCGATCCACGCTGCGCAGCGCACTACTGCCGTTGAGCCAGGCGGGTGTGCTGGAGCGCCGGACCGGGCGAAACGGCGGCACGTTCGTGCGGGCCGACGTCGTGGAACGCAACGCAGCCGAGCTGGCCGGGCTTCCCGCCCGGTTGCACAGCGGCGGTCACAGCAGCGCTACCCGGGTCCTGGCGACCGACCGCAGGCCGGCCACCCAGGTGGAGTCGCATGCGCTCGAAATCGCCGATGGCGCAGAGATATTCACGATCCGCAGGCTGCGCTACGCCGACGGTGTGCCGCTGTCGGTGGATCTGTCCTGCTTCGTGGCCGAGCGGATGGAGGACCTGCTGGAACAACCGCTCGGGGGCTCGCTCTACGAGTTGGTGCGAGTGCGGTACGGCCTGGCGCCCGCTGTCACCACCGAGACCATCGAAGTGGTCAGCGCCAGCCCCCGCGAGGCCCAGTGGCTCGACATCGCCCACCGCAAGCCTCTGTTGGCGATCACGCGCATCACGCGTGACAGCAGTGGCGAGCCGTTCGAGTACGCCTGCGATCTGTTCCGCGCCGACCGGGTCCGGCTCACAGCGACGAGCCACGGCGCGGTCGGCGCGGTTCAGCGATCAGTCAGCAGCGCCTGATCAGCCCAGCTTGCGCAGCCGGGGCTCCAGGTCCTTCTTGAACAGGTCGAGGAACCGGCGCTGGTCGTGCCCTGGAGCGTGGAAGACCAGGTGGTTCAGGCCCCACTTGACGTACTGGCCGACCTTTTCCACCGCCTCGTCGGGATCCGACGCGACGATCCAGCGCTTGGCGACCTGCTCGATGGGCAGCGCGTCGGCGGCCTTCTCCATCTCGATCGGATCGTCGATCGAGTGCTTCTGCTCGGGTGTCAGCGACAGCGGCGCCCAGAACCTGGTGTTCTCCAGGGCCAGCTCGGGGTCGGGATCGTAGGAGATCTTGATCTCGATCATCCGGTCGATGTCGTCGGGATTGCGCCCGGCGGCCTCGGCGCCCTCCTTCACGGCGGGGATGAGCTTGTCCTTGTACAGCTCCTCACCCTTGCCGGAGGTGCAGATGAAGCCGTCGCCCGCGCGGCCCGCGTACTTGGCCACCACCGGGCCGCCCGCGGCGATGTACACCGGGATGCCGCCCTCGGGCACGTCGTAGATCGAGGCGCCCTTGAGCTTGTAGTACTCACCGTCGAAATCGACGCGGTCGCCCACCCACAGCTCGCGCATGAGCTTCACCGACTCACGCAGCCGGGCGAAGCGCTCCTTGAACTCGGGCCACTCCCCGATGTAGCCGGTGGCGATCTCGTTGAGCGCCTCACCGGTGCCCACCCCGAGGAAGATCCGGCCCGGGTACAGGCAGCCCATGGTCGCGAACGCCTGCGCGATCACCGCCGGGTTGTACCGGAACGTCGGCGTGAGCACCGATGTGCCCAGTACCAGCCGCTCGGTGCGCTCGCCCACCGCCGTCATCCAGGCCAGTGAGAACGGTGCGTGCCCGCCCTCGTGGCGCCAGGGCTGGAAATGGTCGCTGACCGTCGCACTGTCCATTCCCGCCGCCTCGGCCAGCACTGCCAGCTCGACGAGTTCACGCGGGGCAAACTGCTCCGCCGATGCCTTGTATCCCAGTTTCAGTTCAGCCATATCTCTTTCTGCTCCTCGCGTGCGCGACAGTTCGTTTCTACTCCTATGCCTAAACTCGCGACATGGCAGCAGCCCTGACCGCGATCACCGAGCATGTGCACTTCGCACAAACCGACTTGGTCAACTGGACCCTGGTGACCGACGGAAACCGGGTCATGCTGATCGACGCGGGGTTCCCGGGGCAGCGCGAGGACGTCATCGGCTCGGTCCGCCGGCTCGGGTTCACCATCGACGACATCGCCGCCGTTCTGCTGACCCACGCCCACATCGACCACTTCGGGACTGCCATCTGGCTGGCGAAAACCCATGGCACACCGGTGTTTTGCCACGACACCGAACTCGGGCACACCAAGCGTGAGTATCTCGAGCAGGCCGCGCCCGCGGACGTGGTCCGCAACATCTGGCAGCCCCGCTGGCTGAAGTGGGCGGCCACCATCACCGCCAAGGGCGGGATGAACCACGCCGGCATCCCGACCGCACGGGCGCTGACCGACGACGACGATCTCCCGGGCAATCCGGTGCCGGTTCCCACCCCGGGGCACACCGGCGGGCACTGTTCCTTCATCGTCGACGGGGTTCTGGTCAGCGGCGACGCCCTGGTCACCGGACATCCGCTGCTGCGGCATACCGGCCCGACGCTGCTGCCTGCCCTGTTCAACCACGACGAGGAGGGCTGCCTGACCAGCCTGAAGACGCTGGCGGCAGTCGAGGCCGATGTGATGCTGCCCGGACACGGGCCGCTGTGGCGCGGATCGATCGCCGACGCCGCCTCCGCTGCGGCGGCCCGGCACGCCTAGTGCTGCAAGATGCGGTACCCGAGCAGGAAGAACCCGGTCAGGCACAGGCCGCAGGCCAGCACGATCGTCGGCATCAGGACCATCTGATCGAGTTCGTCGGGGTCGAACACCTCGTCGTCGTACACCGAACCGAACAGCACCCGGGCAAACTTGGTCTGGCGGAACGCGTGCATCCGTCGTTGTGATTCCGCCGAGTCCGCCCGACGACCGATGAACAACCGCAAAGCCACCCCGGTCGCGAACACCACCGCAGCCGCTACCAGCAGCAGCGATCCCACGATTACCTGCAGGCTCGGCAAATACCCCCCTAGCGGTGACGACAGCTTCGGGGGCCAGCCTAGTCGCTAACCGCCCCACCGCTCAGCTATCAGCCGGTGGGAGCGCAAACGGTCCTCGTGCCGGTGCGTCACCGAGGTGATGACGAGTTCGTCCGCCCCGCTCACCCGCGCCAGGGCCTCCAGCCGCGCGGCCACCTGATCCGGGTCTCCGACGAATTGCGTTGCGATACGGTCCCGGACCACCTCCAGCTGTTCGTCGGACAGCGGTCCGCAGTCGGCCGGGTCCGGGTAGGGAATCGCGCCGCCGCCGGCCCGGATCGAGTACACCCAGTGGCCGTAGCTGGACGCCAGGTACCGCGCGGCGGCTTCATCCTCGGCCACCACCACATCGGCCGATACCGCCACGTACGGTTCGGACAAATACTCCGACGGGGTGAATCCGTTGCGGTACACCTCGATTGCCTCCAGCGCGGTGGCCGGGGTGATGTGATAGCTGGCCACGAACGGCAGCCCACGCGCGGCCGCGACGCGGGCGCTCTGCCCCTTGCTGCTGCCGAACACCCACGGGGTCAGACCGGCGCCTGCGCCGGGAACGGCCGTACCGACCTCATACCTGCCGGCGAGCATGGCCAGGATGTCATCCAGCTGTTCGGCGAAATCCGGTGTGACAGCTTCGGGTTGCTGCAACACCGCCATCCGGGACCGCAACTTGGGATCGCGCATCAGCGCGCTGACGTCGTACGGCGCCGGGACCACCACCCCGTCGACCTCGTGCCACTCCCTCGGCGGCCGTGGCTCGCGGGGCTTGTCCCGCACCGCTTCGGCACGTTTCTGCCCCGAGCGGCCCACCCCCAGATCGATCCGGCCGGGATGGAACGCGGCCAGCGTGCCGAAGCTCTCCACCACGGCGACGGCGGTCGTGTGGCCGAGTTGCACTGCCGCGGTGCCGACCCTGATCCGTTCGGTTGCCGCGGCGATCTGCCCCACCAGAACGGCGGGTGACGAGCTGGCCACCGACACGAAATGATGCTCGGCGACCCAATACCGTTGAAAGCCCCACTGTTCGGCGTGCTGAGCCAGGTCTACGGTATTGCGCAGCGCGGTCACCGCGTCGCCGCCGGCACTGATGGGGGCCAGGTCGAGAATCGAGAGCGGCACCGCCTTCGGCTCCTCGCGCGAGCGCTCGTCGGCTGTCATGTGGCCCCCTCCCCCGACAGTTCCTTCTCGAACGCGATCGGGAAGACGGTTCCCTCCCCTTCAGGAGGCAACGGGGCGATCAGTCGGGTGTAGCCCGCCGAGTCGTAGAGCGCTTCGGCCTCGGGCTGGAGATGACCCGTCGTCAGATAGACCCTGCGGTATCCGCGTGCGGCGATCTCGCGCTCCAGGTGAGCGAGCAGCGCCGCGGCATGACCGCGCTTCCGGAAGCGACTGTCCGTCCAGATGCGTTTCAGTTCGGCTGTCTCGGCGTCGAATCGGGTGAAGGCGCCGCCGGTGACCGGCACGCCGTCGAGCACCCCGATGTACAGACCGCCGCCGGGCGGGGCGAACTCGTCGGCGGACTTTCCGCGCAGCCAGCCCATCATCAACTCGGGTGTCCCGCCGTAGCGCCCCGAGTACTCGACCGACAACTCGGCCAGTAGTGGGGCGGCCAGTGGATCATCCAAGCCGACCGCTACGAACCGCACACCACTCACGGGGGCTGACTTAACCACCGTTTGCATACCCACGGCAGTTTCAACGCACATCCGGCCACACCATTCCAACCACGATCAGCCTGATTAAAAGCCTGCCCGGTCCGCCCGCCGGGCCGGCCTCGGCCGACACCGCATCGGCAAACACCGCTCGCCGCTCCCAACCACGGGAATGGCAGATCTTGAGCAACATTTCAACCTCCGATTTAGCCGTAAGGTGAAATTCAGATTTAATTTTCCTCGGCAATGAAGGCATTTCGCGCACCCCTTCAAATGTTGCACTGACCAGGCACTGAGTGCATCCTCAGATTGCTCTGACATGCCACACATTGCGATCCGGGGAGGGGTTTCGAAATGGGGATTCGATCAACGTCAGGCGCCACAAAGAAAATGCTCATCGCCGCATTAATGTTCGGGGCGGCCATTTCCATACCATTTGTCGGGATCGGCACCGCCGCGGCGACTTCACCCGTTTCGTCCTACCCCGCCGACTCGAGCTACCCGGCGGACCCGACGTGGCCGTCGCCGCCGTCGTGGGGGTCATACCCGGCGGAGTCGTCATACGGCGCCCCCGGTTGACGCTGACGGGGCCCTGCGGGATCAGCGGAGATGACGTAGTCCCTCGCTCACCCGATCACCCCAGGCGCCAGGCCCGCGACCGGGCCACGATCCGGACCGGGAGCTCGGCCGCGTCGACTTCAGCACGGTTCTTCTCGATGGCGGCGATCACGCGGCGCGCCACGAAGTCGGTCGTGACCCCCTTCGAGCCGAGGCCACCGGCAGCCCCGGTTACCAATGCCTGTGCGCCCTTGATCTGCATGGCGGCCTCCGCGCTTGCTGTGAACGGTAGACCTCATCGCCCCCTTCCGCCCAAAACTTGACACGTGTAAAGTTCGCCGCCATGGACAACATCAGGGGCAAGACCATCGCGATCACCGGTGCCGCACGAGGCATCGGTTACGCCACTGCCAAGGCCCTGCTGGCCCGCGGTGCCCGCGTCGTCATCGGTGACCGCGACGTGGCGCTTCAGGAGTCGGCCGTCGTCGAACTGAGCAAGCTCGGCCCGGTGTCCGGCTACCCGCTCGACGTCACCGACCGCGAATCGTTCGCGACGTTCCTCGACAAGGCCCGCACCGACGGTGGCGGACACATCGACGTGCTGATCAACAACGCCGGCGTCATGCCGATCGGCCCGTTCCTGGAGCAGTCCGAGCAGTCGATCCGGTCCTCCATCGAGGTCAACGTCTACGGCGTGCTCACGGGTTGCCAGCTGGCGCTGCCGGAGATGGTGAAGCGGCGCAGCGGCCACGTCATCAACATCGCGTCGCTGTCGGGGCTGATCCCGCTGCCGGGCCAGGTGGTCTACGTGGGCGCCAAGTACGCCGTGGTGGGACTGACCACCGCGCTGGCCGATGAAATGGCCCCACACGGGGTGGACGTGTCAGTGGTCATGCCGCCGTTCACCAACACCGATCTGATCTCGGGCACCAAATCCAGCGGGGCGATCAAGCCGGTCGAGCCCGAAGATATCGCCGCCGCGATCATCAAGACGCTCAACAAGCCCAAGACCCACGTGTCCGTACCGCCGCCGCTGCGGTTCACCGCTCAGGCCGCGCAGATGCTGCCGCCCAAGGGCCGGCGCTGGATGAACAAGAAGCTGGGCCTGGACAGCGTCTTCCTGGAGTTCGACGCCGCCAAGCGCAAGAGCTACGAGGACCGGGCCCAAGCAGCCCAGGGAGTCATCGAAAGCTAGAACTCCGGCAGGGGCTGACCGGCGCGGTAGCCCTCGATCACGTCGAGGGCTCCGGTCAATTCCTCGTGCGCGAACTCGTAGCGCTCAACGCTGCCGACGAACACCACCCGCACGATCTCGCCGTCCTCGGCCGCATCCAGCCACAGTGAGGTCACCGGGAGGCCGTCTTCCACCTGGGCCCCGGACGGCTCGTAGAACCACACGGCGTAATCGTCGTTCGACTGTTCCTCGTCGAACTCCCAGCCGCGCTGGGTGATTCGCTCGTCGAACTCGGCCAGATCGGCGACGACGGCGTCGGGGATGTCCGCCAGTTCGTCGACGGACTCCGCCGAGACCCGGTTCACGCCCCGGTCGGCCTGCCGCTTGCGGCGGCGGGCCTTCTTCGCGTCGGATCCGCGTGACACGCGCTAACCCAGCGCCTGGTCCAGGTCGGCGATCAGGTCCTCGGTGCCTTCCAGGCCCACGGAGACGCGGACCACGCCGTCGCCGAGCCCGATGGCGGCGCGCCCTTCCGGGCCCATGGCCCGGTGCGTGGTGGTGGCCGGGTGGGTGATCAGGGACTTGGCATCGCCGAGGTTGTTGGAGATGTCGATGACGCGCAGCTTGTCGAGCACCTCGAAGGCGCGGTCCTTGCCGCCGTCCAGTTCGAAGGTGACCACAGTGCCGCCGCCGCGCATCTGCCGCTTGGCCAGGTCGTACTGCGGATGCGACTCCAGGAACGGGTATTTCACCCAGTTCACGCCGGCCTTGGCCTCCAGGAACTCGGCCACCGTGTGCGCCGAACGGTTCGAGTAATCCACCCGAACCGCAAGCGTCTCAAGGCCTTTCAGCAGCGTCCAGGCATTGAAGGCACTGATCGCCGGGCCGGTGTGCCGCATGAGCTTCTGCACCGGGCCGTCGATGTACTCCTTGTCGCCCAGGATCGCCCCGCCCAGCACCCGGCCCTGACCGTCGATGTGCTTGGTACCGGAGTACACCACCACATCCGCACCGAGCGGGATGCCCTGCTGCAGAAGTGGAGTGGCAAAGACGTTGTCCAGCACGACCTTTGCGCCGGCGGCATGCGCCAGCTCGGACACCGCGGCGATATCGACCAGGGACTGCATGGGGTTCGACGGCGTCTCGAAGAACACCGCCTGCGTCGGCACAGACAGCGCCTCCTCCCACTGTGAGAGGTCGTCACCGTCGACGAACACCGTCTCGACACCCCAGCGCGGAAGGATCTCGTTACACACCACGAAGCACGACCCGAACAAGCTGCGGGCGGCCACCAGGCGGTCGCCGGCGCCCAACAGCGCGCCCAAAGCGGTGAACACCGCCGCCATGCCGGTGGCGGTGGCGAAGCACGCGGGTGCACCCTCGATCAGCCGCAGGCGCTCCTCGAACATCGAGATGGTCGGGTTGCCGTAGCGGGAGTAGACGAAGCGGTCGATCTCGCCGGTGAACGCCTTCTCGGCCGCGGCCGCGGACTCGTAGACGTACCCCGAGGTCAGGTACATCGCCTCGGCGGTTTCCTCGAACTCCGAACGCAGCAGACCGCCGCGCACACCGATGGTGGCCTGGCTGACGCCCTCGGGCAGGGCAGCCGGGATCCGGACAGATGGGATGTCAGTCATGAGACTCTCAGCTCTACTTCAGCTCTGTTTCCACGGCAGACCGACGGCCTTCCAACCGGTACCGCCACGGTGGCGGTTCTCGTCCAGATTGCCCTCGAATCCGTCGAGCACGTTGTAGGACGGCGCGATACCGGCCGCGGTGGCGGCCTCGGCTGCACCGATCGAACGGTTGCCGGAGCGACACAGGAAGACCACCGGCCGCTCGCCCGGCGTCACGCCGGACGCCAGAAGATCATCGACGAACCCATCGTTATGGCTGCCGTCGTTCCGGTTCCATTCCACGTACACCACGTCACGCTCAAGGGTGGACAGGTCCGGCACACCGACGAAGCGCCATTCGGCGTCAGTTCGACAGTCCACCAGCACGGCCTCGGAATTCTCACTCAGAAGTTTCCAGGCCTCCTCGGGCGTGATGTCTCCCGCATAGCTCACGGGCGTGAGTCTCCCATACTCGAGCAGACGCGCCATTCGCCGTCCTCACGGACGAAGGCCGTCTCGGTGTTCACCTTGGTGTCAGGCGTATTGCCGAAGTGGTAGACCACGGTTGCGGTGGCCCGATCCCCCTCGACCTTCACCCCAGTCACGTCGTCGACGTACCTGGCCCCCTGTTTGGCCACCGAATCACGCTGACGGGCAATGAAATCTGCCTCGGCTCCGCGCTGGGCGGCGCAGGTGTAACCGGAGAATTCGCTGAAGTTCTCCCGCTGCAGCGCGTCGTTCTGGCCGACCGCCGCGAGGCTGACCTTCTGCTCCTCGCTGCGCCCGTCGGTGCCGAAGCCGTTCAGCAGGACCACAACGATCACGGCGAGCACAATGACGGCCAACGCCCCGAGGAACGGTGCCATCGTGGGCCGATCCTGTGCTTCCTCAGCCTCTTCCTCAGCCATGGCCGACTACCGCAACTTGCGCAGCGCCGTGCCGACCCGGCGGGCACGGTCACGGGCGATGATCACGTCAGGAGCGGTGGCCAGCGCCACCCCGAGCCGGCGCGGAGGTTCGGATTCGCCGGGGCGACCGAACAGCCGCACGTCGCTTTCGGAGGTGGCCAGCGCCTCTTGCAGCACCGCGCCGATGTCGACCGACAGCTCGCCGGAGTCGGCGCCTCCGTAGCTGACCTCGGCAGCCGCCGGGGAGATCATGATGGTGTCCACGGCCAGGCCCAGGATGGCCCTGGCGTGCATCTCGAACTCCGACAACCGCTGCGACCGCAGGGTCACCAGGCCGCTGTCGTGCGGACGGATCCGCACGTCGGAGAAGTACACGTCGTCGCCCTGAACCAGCAGCTCGACCCCGAACACCCCGCGGCCGCCCAGCGAGTTGACGATCCGCGCGGAAATCGACTTCGCGGCGTCCAGCGCCGCCGGCGACAGCGGCTGAGGCTGCCAGGACTCCAGCACGTCGGTCCCCACCTGCCGGTGTCCGATCGGCTCGCAGAACTGCACGCCGGGGCCGGACGGTCCGGTGGTGCGCACGGTCAGCATCGTGATCTCGTACTCGACCTCGACGACGGACTCGGCCAGCACCCGGTTGTGGGCGATGTGTCCGGCAGTGGTCGCACGCTGCCAGGCGGGTTCGACGTCATCAGGGCGCAGCAGCACCGACTCGCCGTCGCGCTGCGCGCCCACCACCGGCTTGACCACCAGCGGGAAGCCGGCGTGCTCGGCCACCGCGGTCAGCTCCTCGGCCGACCCGGCGAACCAGAACGGCACCGTCGGCAGGCCCAGCTCGTCGGACGCCAGCCGGCGCAGGCCCTCGCGGTCCTGGCTGAGCCGGATGCTGCGCGGGGCGGGCAGAACCTCGATGTCGCCCCGCTCGGCCACCGCGACCAGTGCGTCGGCGGCGATGACGCCGGACTCGGCGACCACGTAACGCGGCTTCTCCCGCTCGATCAGCGCGGCGAGCTCCTCGGCGTCGTTCATCTTGATCACCGCGGAGCGGTCCGCGACGCCGTGGGCGGGCGCGTAGTACCGGTCGGCGGCCACCACGACGCCGCCCAGCCGCTGGAACGCCAGCGCGAGCTCACGGCTCAGATCGCCCGAACCCAGCAGCAGCACCGTCGCCGCAGGTTCGGTGGGCTTGGCGGCGTCCGTCCGCTCTTCTGATCCGTCGGTCGTGGCCTCGGCCGGAGCATCTTCGGCACCGTCGACCTGGCCGTCGGTCAGGTCATCGGTCTGCGCGTCCTCAATCGATTCACTCATCGCACGCACCAGCCTGCCAGATCGTCACCCGACTCGATGGTCGATATAGCACCAACGCCAGCTCTCACCGGGTTCGGCCGAGCGCATGACCGGATGACCGCTCTGGTGAAAGTGCTTGGTGGCATGCTGATGCGGGCTCGAGTCACAGCAACCGACGTGACCGCACGTGAGGCACATCCGCAGATGCGCCCAGTTGGTCTCGCCGTCTTGCTCGCATTCCTGGCACTTCCCGGGGGTCAACGGTTGCGGCTCGTCGACCGCCGCGTCGAGATGTTCGCAGGTGCGAGGCGCCGGGTTCTGCTCCCGCCGGCGTGATCTCCTCAACATGTTGATCAAGGATAGGCACGGCACACGAAGGAGGAACGACAACGTGGGTGCCTCACTCCTGGCGGCACTGGTCGCCGCAATTCTGCTGGCCGCCGTGGCCCGCCGCTTCGACGTCTCGGCGCCGCTGGCGCTGGTGGTGGCCGGCCTGGCCGGCAGCGCGCTACCCGGCTTCCACGACGTTCACCTGGATCCCGATCTGGTGCTCTTCGTGATCCTGCCGCCGCTGCTGTGGTCGGCGGGGCTGGAGAGCAGCTACGTGGCGCTGCGCCGCAACATCCGCCCGATCGGGTTCCTGGCGGTCGGGCTGCCGCTGGCCACCACATTCGTCGTCGGCATCGTCGCCTTCCACACCGTGCCCGAGCTCACCATCGCCGCGGCACTGACCCTGGGCGCCATCGTGGCCCCGCCCGACGCCGTCTCGGCCACCGCCGTCGGCCGTCGGCTCGGGCTGCCACGGCGCACCATGACGCTGTTGGGCGGCGAGAGCCTGCTCAACGACGCCACCGCGCTGACCGCCTACAAGGTGGCCCTCGGTGCCGCCATCGGCACCGCCGCCACCTGGAGCAGCGGGCTGGGCACGTTCGCCCTGGCCGCGGTCGGTGGCGTGGTGGTGGGCTGGGTGATCGGGATGGTGGTGCACTTCATCCGCACCCGGCTCGACGACCCGCTGGTCGAAAGCGCGATCGGCCTGGTGGCGCCGTTCTTCACCTACCTGCTGGCCGAGGAGATCCACGGCTCGGGCGTGATCGCCGTGGTGGTGGCGGCCCTGCTGCTGGGTCAGCGCGAGTCCCAGGCCGGCTACGCCACCCGGCTGCAGGACAAGGCGGTGTGGAAGGCGCTGCAGCTGATCCTCGAATCGTTCGCGTTCCTGCTGATCGGCCTGCAGCTGCCGAAGGTGATCGCCGAACTGGCCGGGATCTCTGCCGCCACGCTGGCGATCTCCTCGGCGGCCGTACTCACCACGGTGATCGGAGTGCGGATGGTGTGGGTGTACGCGACCACCTACCTGCCGCGGCTGATGTCCAAGCGCATCCGCGAACACGAACCCGAACCAGCACGGGCCCAGGTGTTCATCGTGGCCTGGGCGGGTATGCGCGGCGTCGTGTCCTTGGCCGCCGCGTTCGCCGTACCCGTCACCACCCTGGCCGGTGATCCCTTCCCCGGCCGCCCGCAGTTGGTGTTCCTGACCTTCGTCGTCGTGGTCGGCACGCTGTTGCTGCACGGGCTGACGCTGCCGTGGTTCATCCGGGTCCTCGGGGCCCAGGGCGACGAGGCACACAGCGATGCGATCGCCACCGCCGCCGCACAGGACAAAGCCGCCCGCGCCGCGGCCGAGCGGCTCGACACGTTGCTGGCCGAGCAATCGGCCACCAACGATGTGCCCCAGCGCGCCGCCGACGTGTTGCGGGCCTGGAACACCCGGCGCCGCAATGCCGCCTGGGAGCGGCTGGGCCGCGACGACGCCGACATCGGCGAGAGCCCGACGTCCGCATTCCGCCGGCTGCGACTGGAAATGCTTGCCGCCGAACGGGACACGTTCATCGCCGAACGCGACGCAGGCCACATCGATGACGAGGTCCTGCGTACTGTGCTGCATGGGCTCGATCTGGAAGAGGCGACACTGAATCGTGATTAGGCGTCTGACGTGGCTGGCCGTGCTGGTCGTTGTGGTCTCCGGCGGTCTACTGGGCCTGCTCAGCGGCGGCGACGCCGCCTCGCAGTCGCCGGTCGCCGTCCCGTCGGACGCCGAGTCCGCGCGGGCCGACACCCTGCGGGCCGATTTCCCCGGCGGAGACCAGGTTCCGGCGATCCTGGTGGTCACCCGAGCCGACGGCGGTGAGCTCACCATGGCCGACGTCGACGCCACCGCCAGTGCGCGCCAGCGGATGACCGATGCACCCGGCCCGCCGTTGGTGGTCTCCGACGACGGCAAGGCCGCGGTGGTCACCGTGCCGTTGAAGGCCGACCTGTCAGGGTTCGGGCTGAACGACGCCGTCAAGGAACTACGTGCCACCGCCACCGACGGCTTGCCCGCCGAGCTGCGAGCCGAGATCACCGGCGGCCCCGCATTCGGTGCCGACATCGCCAATTCATTTGCCGGAGCGAACATCACACTGCTCGCGGTGACCGCGACGGTGGTGGCGCTGCTGCTGATCGTCACCTATCGCTCGCCGGTGCTGTGGCTGGTGCCGCTGTTGGTGATCGCCTTCGCCGACCGCGTGGGCGCCGTCGTCGGGACCGCGGTGGCCTCCGGATTCGGCCTGAGCCCGGATGGTTCGACGTCGGGCATCACGAGCGTGCTGGTGTTCGGTGCGGGCACCAACTATGCGCTGCTGTTGATCTCGCGGTACCGGGAGGAGCTGGGGCGGACCGAGCAGCACCGCGAAGCCCTCGTGGTTGCCGTGCGGGCCGCCGCCCCGGCGATCGTGGCGAGTAACGCCACCGTGGTGCTGGCCCTCCTGACACTGCTGTTCGCCTCGGCGCCCAGCAACCGCAGCCTCGGCGTGCAGGCCGCATCTGGTCTGGTGGTCGCCGCGATCTTCGTGCTGGTCGTGTTGCCGCCACTGCTCGCGCTGTGCGGCAAGCGGCTGTTCTGGCCGTTCATCCCCAAGGTCGGAGCCACGCCGCTGACCGAAAGCGGTTTCTGGCACCGGATTGCGGACTCCGTGGCGCGCAAGCCCGCCCGCGTCGCGGTCGCGTCACTGGCCGGCCTGGCAGTGCTGTGCACCGCACTGCTGGCCACGCCGATCGGACTGACCCAGACCGAGCAGTTCCGGGTGCAGGCCGAATCGGTGACCGGATACCAGACACTGGCCGCGCATTTCCCGAGCGGCCTGACCGACCCCACCCGCGTCATCGCCTCCACCGGCAAGGCCGGTGCGGTGCAGCGGGCGATCACCGACACCCCGGGCGTCGTCTCCGCGTCGCCCGCCGGCCAGTCGCCGACCGGGCTGAGCCAATGGTCGGTGGTACTCAAGGCCGAACCGGCCTCCGACGAGGCCTTCGAAACCATTGACGCCCTGCGTGATTCGGTGAGGTCTGCGGACCGCACCGCGGTCGTGGGCGGGTCCGACGCCCAAGCCAGGGATGCCGCCGCGGCGGCCCAGCGCGACCGGCTCGTGGTGATCCCGGCGATCCTGGCAGTGGTTCTGGCGGTGCTCTACCTGCTGCTGCGTTCGGCGCTCGCGCCGCTGGTGCTGGTCGGGGTCACCGTGCTGAGCGCGCTGGCCGCGCTCGGTCTGGGCGGCTGGGCCAGCGTGCATGTGTTCGGCTTCCCGGCCCTGGACAACAGCACCCCGCTGTTCGCGTTCCTGTTCCTGGTGGCCCTCGGCGTGGATTACACGATCTTCCTGGTGACGCGGGCCCGCGAGGAGACCCCGGAATACGGCACTCGGCAGGGCATCGTGCGCGCGGTCTCGGCCACCGGTGCGGTGATCACCAGTGCCGGTGTGGTGCTGGCAGCGGTGTTCTGCGTGCTGGGCGTGCTGCCGCTGATCGTGCTGACCCAGCTGGGCATCATCGTCGGACTGGGCATCCTGCTGGACACCTTCGTGGTCCGCACCGTCATCATCCCGGCGCTGTTCACGCTGATCGGGCCGCGGATCTGGTGGCCGGGCCTGAACGCCGAGCGCTAGGGCTGCCTACCATGTCGCCCGTGGAGGAGTTGACGCTGCCGACCAGGCTCGGCCGGCTCCGGGTTCAGGTCTCCGGTCAGGGTGAGGCGATCGTGTTCTGGCCCAGTCTGTTGATGACGGGTGACATGTGGGCCGCGCAGGCAGCGGAGTTCGGCACCACCCACCGGGTCATCCTGGTCGACCCGCCCGGCCACGGCCGCAGCGAAAAGCTGACCGCGCCATTCAGTTTCACCGACTGCGCAGGCACCGTCGCCGACATCCTCGACGGCGTGGGGGTCGAACGTACGCATTTCGTCGGTAACTCGTGGGGCGGAATGATCGGCGGGACGTTCGCGGCGTTGTACCCCAGCCGCGTCGGCCCTGCCGTGTTGATGAACTGCACGGCGTCGGCCGCCGGCAGGCGTCAACGGTTCGAGTACGGGCTGCTGCTCCGGGCGGCAAAAGTGCTCAACGGTATCCGCGGCCCCCTCACCCGGTCGGTGCTCAAGGCGTTCCTGGGACCGACGTCGATGCGCGGACGCCCAGAAGTCGTCGCGTTCGTCGACGACGCCGCACACCAGGTCGACATCGACTCGAGCGCATGGGCAGTGCGAAGCGTCGTGCCGCGACGCCCCGATCAGCGGAGCCTGCTCTCACAGGTACGAACCCCGGTGCTCGTGGTCGCCGGCGCCGAGGACGCGACCTTCCCGCTCACCGAGACCAAGGCCATGGCCGATTCCATCCCGGGCGCCGAGTTCGTGGTCCTCGACGGCGTCGCGCACCTGGCCGCCCTGGAGAATCCGGCCCTCACCAACACCCTGATCAGGGACTTCCTCGAGCGCGCGTAGCGTCTAAGCATGACTGAGCCGGTCACCCTGCCGCCACTTCACATGCGGCGCAATGCGTTCGACCCGACACCGGAACTCGCCGAGATCCGTGAAGCCGACGGGGTGCGCACCGTCATCAGTGCGCTCGGCAACCCGGTGCACCTCATCACCCGCCACGAGGACGTCAAGGCGGTGCTGAGTGACCACGAACGGTTCTCCAACAGCAGACCACCGGGTTTCACCCTGCCCGGGGCGCCCGAAATGTCCGAGGAGGAATTGGCCAGCGCACGGGCCGGGAACCTGCTGGGCCTCGACCCGCCCGAGCATCAACGGCTGCGCCGCATGCTGACCGCCGAGTTCACCATCCGGCGGATGAAGCGGCTCGAGCCCCGGATCGTCGAGATCGTCGACGCCCGCCTCGACGCGATGACCGCGGCCGGCCCGCCGTCAGATCTGGTGGCCGATTTCGCGCTCCCCATCCCGTCGCTGGTGATCTGCGAACTGCTCGGGGTGCCCTACGAGGACCGGGACGACTTCCAGCATCGCTCGACGCTCCAACTCGACCTGTCCCTGCCCATCGCGGAACGCCTTGCGCTGCAACGGCAGAGCCGTGAGTACATGCGCGGCCTCGTCGGACGGGCCCGCCGGGATCCGGGTGAGGACATCCTCGGCATGCTGGTCCGCGACCACGGCGCCGAATTGAGCGACGACGAACTCGTCGGCATCGCCGGGTTGCTACTCCTCGCCGGGCATGAGACCACGTCGAACATGCTCGGCCTGGGTGTCCTGGCGCTGCTGCGCCACCCCGAGCAGTTGACCGCGGTGCGCGACGACCCGGATGCCGTCGGTCCGGCCGTCGAGGAACTGCTGCGCTGGCTGTCCATCGTGCAGAACGCCATCCCCCGCTTCACCACCACCGATGTCGAGGTGGCCGGCGTGCGGATCTCCGCGGGCGAGTTGGTCTTCGCCTCGCTGCCCGCGGGCAACCGGGACCCCGAGTTCATCGACAGCCCTGACGTTCTCGACATCCGCCGCGGCGCACCCGGACATCTGGCCTTCGGCCACGGCGTGCACCATTGCCTCGGTGCTCCGCTGGCCCGCATGGAGATGCGGATCGCCATTCCCGCGCTGCTGCGCCGCTTCCCCACCCTGGCGCTCGCGGAACCCTTCGACGCAGTGCAGTACCGGTCTTTTCACTTCATCTACGGGCTCAAATCATTGGCGGTAACGTGGTGAATGCCATGAAAGTAGAAGCAGATCAGGACGCCTGCATCGCATCGGGCAACTGCGTGATGATCTCCGACGTCATCTTCGACCAGGACGACGACGGTGTGGTCGAAGTCCTCGTCGACGAGGTTCCCGACGATGAGATCGACCACGCGCGCCAGGCCGTCAAGCTGTGCCCCGCATCGGCATTGAAGCTCACCGGGGAGTGAAGTCGGGCCGCACCGTTCAGAACGGTGGGGGCGGTCCGTATTCTTCGGCGAGCCAGGCTTGGTATTGGCGTTCGACTTCGAGGTCGTTGTTGAGTTCGGCGCGTTGACGGCGTTCGGCGGTGATGCGGTCTTTGCGGTCCTGTTCGCGGGTTTGGCGGCGTCTCGGCATCATCGCGGCGCGGTCCGGGCTCGCTGCCGGTGGTTCGGGCAGGTTGAGTTCCCCGGTCGGCTGACCCAGCGCGGGAAACAGGCCGGCGCCGTGGGGTTCGGTGACGTAGGTGTGCCCGGTCGGTGCGGTGATTTCGACGGTGCCATCAGGTAATTGGCGATCCGACCATCCGGGGCAGAACGTTTTGACCAAGTGATGCGCACGGCAGTAGAGCTTGGTGTTGGACGGATGGGTCGGACCCAGTGGATAGGGCATCGTGTGGTCGATGTCGCAGCGTGCGACAGGGGCGTCACAGCCAGGGAACCGGCAGGTCAGGTCACGCCACCGGATGAACTCCGAGAGCGCCACCGAGGGCCGATAGCCCGGCTCAGACGCATCAGACGCCGTCGACGTATCAGCGGCCTCACTCGGTTCGCTCGGGTCGCTCGTGTCGGCGGCCTTACCGCGTTCCACTGCGCTGGGTTGGGGCGGTTCAGGTATGTCAGCCGGCGTGCCCGGTTCGCTGGGCACATGCAACGGCTTGAGCTTGGCCATAGCGGCCAGGTCTCGCACGCTCTGGGCGGGCAGGATCCCATAGCCGGGTAGATAGCCCGGATCATCGGTGGTGCCGTCCAAGGTGGCGTGGTCGGCCAACACGTGGATCACCGCGGCGTTGGCGGCGGCCCGTTTCTGCCCGGCGGGGCAGTCCGGTAGCCCGCACAGACAAGCCAACTGCGATTCCAACCGGGCCACCGGACCCACCGCGTCGGCGCGGCGCTGCTGCTGGGTACGCGGATCGTTCTCACACACCGTCGCCGCCACGGCATCAAGGCGTTGACTCAGCGCCGCCCCGTCGGCGGCATCGACGTTGCCCCACACCGAAGCCCTACCCGGGCTGTGCGGCTCGATCTGCACGAACCGCTCCTCGACCAGATTCGGCGGCACCCGCTCCCCGTTCGGATCGAGTTTGGCGATCCACTGATCCACCCGATCCCGCAGTTTGGGTTCCGACAGCCGCATCCACCGATGCGCCCGCGCCGCCAACTCCGCATCCAACACCGCCCACACCTCCGGATCGGCGATGCCGGTACGAGCGATGATCATGCACACCACCCGATAATCGATCTCCCCGGCCGCCAACCGTGCCGCCACCAACGGCAACTTGTCGCGCAACACCCGAGCACGATGAACCTGCGTGCCCGCCCGGCCCCGACTGATCCGCAACGCCGCCGACACCTCGGCCGCGACCTCCTCGAACGGATCGGTACGCCAGAAAATGGACTCGGCCAACTCGATTTCGCGCAAGGTGTCCAACGCCCCGATCGCGGCCAACCGGGCCGCGATCGCCACCGACTCCGCCCGCGCGGCGGCACTGATCCTGTCGATCAGTGCCACATCGGAATCGAACTCGAACATAAGTTCGATTATGCCACCACCCACCGACAACCGTGGGCGATCACCCCTGGGGCTGTGAGGGGTGCTGATGCTCGCCCGGCAGGTCGATCACCCCGGCCCGAACCAGGATCAACAGACTGACCGCGAACACCCAGAGCGGGAACGCCAGGACGATCCACATGCTTACATTGCCGGCGATCAGAAGTGCCACCGCGACAAGGTAAGTCGTGTACACCAGTGGGCGCGGCATCAGACCCGTCTTCAGCCAGATCGTCGCCAACGACATCATGAACACCGCTGCCATCCGGACGCCGTACGTCTTGCTCAACGCCATCAACACCATCTGCCCGAACGTGGCGACATGGCTGTAGGCGGTGGCGTCGGTGATTCCCGCCCGGCTGGCGATCAACCCGGCACCGACGGCCGATGAAACGAACATCATCGCCAAGAACAGGATTCCGCTGCCGAGGAAAACCGACGAGAAGAAGCGGTCCTCGTAGCGGCCGAAGCCGTCGCGCACCACACCGATGAACCACAGGAACGCGATACCGGCGAACGGCATCAACACCGACGCCACCCGCAGGCGAGTAGTCGCGCCGTCGACCCATTGCGAACCGGGCTCGGCTCCCTCGGGCAACGCGGTGCGGATCAACACGAGGGCCACCCCGAACAGCACAGCGAACAAAACCCCCGCCAACGCAGCCGCCCGCGGCGTGGACAAGCGGTGCAAGTGTTGTTGAACCACGGCGTCATAGTGACATTCGGCGCCGCAAAGTGCTGGCAGATCGTGATTCGGCGCGGAATCGAGTACGTGACGATCTACGGCAGGTTCGATCGCGAGCTGTGGTACCGCCGCTGATACCAGGTTTTGAGATTGAATATGCCGCCCCAGCGGCGACACCGTCTATGGCTGGCCGGGCAGCAATCTGATCATCAGACCGTGGGCCTCGGCAAGCAGGTTCTCGTCGGGATCACGCAGCTCGGCATTCACAAATGCCTTGCGTCCCTCGGCCTCACGAACCCAGCCGCGTGCGGTCAGCACCGTGTCGATGGGCGTCACCTTGCGGTAGTCCACATGCAGGAACGCCGTGCGACTGATCGGCCGGCCCGCGGCGTGGATCACCATGCCGAACACCGAGTCGAAGAGCAGTGGCAACACTCCGCCGTGCACCGCGTAGTTGCCGCCGACGTGGAACCGGCTGAACTGCACATGCAATTCGACGCCCTCGGGCTCGAATTTCGACATGGTCCACGGCGCCATCAGCAGGCTGCCCGCGCCCGGCAACGAGGGCACCCGGTTGGCCGGGCCCATGCCCTCGGCGGCCTCGTACGGGTCGAGGAGCTTGACGAGCTCTTCGACCCGATCAGCCGCGTCGTCCCAGGTATCGCTGTCCGGGTCCGCCGAGACAGCCAGATCCTGCACCCGGCGCATCGCGGTCAGGAAGCGCCCGAAACCCGGCCCCGGATCGGCCGGCTTGAATACCGGGAATCCGCCGTGCTGCTCGAAAACCGATGGCTCATCGCTCACTTGGCGGCCAAGATGTCACGTCGCACGATCGTCTGCTCACGGCCCGGACCGACACCGATGCACGAAACATGGGCGCCGGCAAGCTCTTCCAGCCGCAGCACGTAGTCCTGGGCCTTGGCGGGCAGATCGGAGAACTCACGCGCGGCGGAGATGTCCTCCCACCAACCGGGCAGCTCCTCGTAGATCGGCTCGGCGCGGTGAATCTCAGACTGCGTCATGGGCATCTCGTTGGTGCGCTTGCCGTCGACCTTGTAGCCGACGCACACCGGCACGGTCTCCAGGCTGGACAGCACGTCGAGCTTGGTCAGGAAGTAGTCGGTGATGCCGTTGACGCGGGTCGCGTACCGGGCGATGACCGCGTCGAACCAGCCGCAGCGCCGGGCCCGGCCGGTGGTCACGCCGACCTCGCCGCCGGTCTTGGCCAGGTAGGCGCCGTGCTCGTCGAACAACTCGGTCGGGAACGGACCGGACCCGACACGAGTGGTGTAGGCCTTGAGGATTCCGAGCACCGTGGTGATTCGCGTCGGACCGATCCCGGAACCGACCGCGGCGCCGCCGGCCGTCGGATTCGACGAGGTGACGAACGGGTAGGTGCCGTGGTCGACGTCGAGCAGGGTGCCCTGCGACCCCTCCAACAGCACGGTCTCGCCCTGTTCCAGAGCCTGGTTCAGCAGCAGCCGGGAGTCGGCGATGCGGTGCTTGAAGCCTTCGGCCTGGGCGAGCAGATTCTCCACCACCTCGGCAGGCTCGAGCGCCTTCCGGTTGTAGATCTTGACCAGCACCTGGTTCTTGAATTCCAGTGCGCCCTCGATCTTTTCGGCCAGCAACTGCTCGTCGAGCACATCGGCGACCCGGATCCCGATGCGGGCGATCTTGTCCTGATAGCAGGGACCGATGCCGCGACCGGTGGTGCCGATCTTCTTGCTGCCCGCGTATCGCTCCACGACCTTGTCGATGGCGACGTGATACGGCATCAGCAGATGCGCGTCGGCCGAGATCAGCAGGCCCGAGGTGTCGACGCCGCGATCTTCCAGCCCCTGGAGCTCGGCGAGCAGCACACCCGGATCGACCACCACACCGTTACCGATGACGTTGGTGACCCCTGGCGTCAGGATGCCCGAGGGGATCAGGTGCAGTGCGAAGTTCTCCCCCGTGGGCAGGACGACGGTATGCCCGGCGTTGTTGCCCCCCTGGTAGCGAACGACCCACTGCACGCGTCCACCGAGCAGATCGGTGGCTTTACCTTTGCCCTCGTCGCCCCACTGGGCGCCGATGAGGACGATTGCCGGCATGGCGTATTCTCCCGCCTAATCTTCCGCACTAATGTGATGCAGCCGGTAGGCCACCTTATCCCAGCTCACGCCAGGAACACATTTGTCTGACCGCAAGGAGCAGTTTTGACCACCTCAGACGGGGTCGCGGTGGTCGGCACAGAGCCTGTTCCGCGCCCGCTCCGCAACCTGCCGAGGGTAGATGTCGACGACCTCGGCGCACACCGCAGACTGGTCGTGACCGGCGGCGAAGCCGAGCTGGCCGCCGTGCTCACCGCGTTGCTGCGCGCCGATCGGCTCGGCGTCGAGGTCGCTGCCGCCGCCGGCAGCTGGTCAGCCCGGCGCGCACTGCGCGCCCCCGCCCGGCGTGTCCCGCTCATCCGCGACGAGACGGGAACAGTGCTGGTAGGCGCCGCGCAATGGCACGGGCCTGACGGTGCGTCGCTGGAGGGCGAGGCCGTCGTCGACGACGTCGTCCTGTTCGACGGCGAGGCGCCGGGCGTCCGCGTCGAGCCCACACTGAACATGCCGGGACTGCGCGCGAGCGTGCTGTCGGACCGGGGCCGGCCGGTCCGCTGGGTCGCCGGACGTGCCGCGCAGCTCGGAACCCCGGGTGCGCAGGTGATCCGCGACGGGGTGCCCGCGCAGCGGACCGTACGACGATCGACGTTCTACCGGCACACCGAAGGTTGGCTGCGCGTCGGCTGAGCCAGGCCGGATTGCCGGCCGAATTGACGTAGCGTCGAATCGTGAACATCCGCCCGCTGCATCAGTCGGTACGCCCGAGCCCGGTTTTCCTGGCCGTCGTCGCGCTCACCGTGGCCGGCGGAGTGCTGGCCTGGCTCGCCGCGGACAACGTGAAGCCACTGTCCTATGTGGGCGTGTTCATCCTGGTGATCGCGGGCTGGCTGGTGTCGCTGTGCCTGCATGAGTTCGGCCACGCCTTCACCGCTTGGCGGTTCGGCGACCACGACGTCGCAGTGCGGGGCTACCTGACCCTCAACCCGTTCAAGTACTCCCACCCCCTGCTGTCTCTGGGTTTGCCGGTGCTGATCATCGCGCTCGGCGGGATCGGGCTGCCCGGCGGCGCGGTCTACGTCCGCACGTCCTGGATGACGGCCCGACAGAAGACGCTGGTCAGCCTGGCCGGCCCGGCGGCCAACCTGGTGCTGGCAGTCCTGCTGCTCGCCGTCACCCGCCTCTTCTTCGACCCGGCTCACAGCGTGTTCTGGTCCGGGCTGGCCTTCCTCGGATTCCTGCAGGTCACCGCGGTAGTGCTGAACCTGCTGCCGGTTCCCGGGCTGGACGGCTACGGCGCACTGGAACCACATCTGAGCCCCGACACCCAGCGCGCACTGGAGCCCGCCAAGCAGTGGGGCCTGTTCATCCTGATCATCCTGCTGTTCACGCCGGTGCTGAACCGATGGTTCTTCGGGGTGGTGTTCTGGTTCGTCGACCTCTCCGGCGTGCCGAGCCAGCTGGTGTCGATCGGCAGCCAGCTGACCCGGTTCTGGTCCGCCTGGCTCTGATGCCCCGTCGCCGGCAACGGCCTCGACGCTTGCCACATATGCGTACTTCCGCATATATTTCGGGGCATGGGTGCCGGCCACGATCACAGCCACAGCAGCGATACCCGCGTCAGCAGGATGATCATCGCCGCGGCGATTCTGAGCGCGTTCTTCGTCCTTGAGCTGGTCACGGCGCTGCTGATCAACTCGATCGCCCTGCTCGCCGACGCCGGCCACATGCTCACCGACCTGGTCGCCATGTTCATGGGGCTGACCGCGGTCCTACTGGCGAAGCGCGGCAGCACGTCCCCGGCCCGCACCTACGGCTGGCACCGGGCAGAGGTGTTCACCGCCGTGGCCAACGCCGCCCTACTGCTGGGCGTGGCGGGCTTCATCCTCTACGAGGCGTTCGAACGCCTCGGCAATGCTCCCGACGTCCCCGGCGTGCCGATGATCGTCGTGGCGTTGGCCGGTCTGGCCGCCAATGCCGTCGTCGTGATGATGCTGCGGTCGCACTCCAAGGACAGCCTCGCGGTCAAAGGCGCCTACATGGAGGTCGTGGCCGACACCGTCGGAAGCATCGGCGTCCTGGTCGCCGGCATCGTCACCGTCACCACCGCCTGGCCCTACGCCGACGTGGTGGTCGCGGTCCTCGTCGCCCTGTGGGTGCTGCCGCGGGCCATCGCCCTGGCCCGGGCCGCGCTGCGGATTCTCAGCGAATCCTCCCCGCAGCACATCGACGTCAACGAACTCCGGGCCGCGCTCGAATCGGTGGACGGCGTGACCGAGGTGCACGATCTGCACGTGTGGACGCTCGTTCCCGGCAAGGACATGGTCACCGCACACCTGACCAGCAGCGCCGATACCGCCCAGGTGCTCGACGACGCACGCGCGGTGCTCAACGCCCGCGGCCTGGCTCACGCCACCGTGCAGGTGGAACCGCCCGCCTCAGCGGAAGACTGCTCCTGCGAGGCGAAGGACTGAGGTCAGGCCAGACCGAGCTCGGCGCGCGCAGCCGGATCGCAGTCATCGAGAAGATCCAGGCACCGCTGGAACTCGTCGGTCTCGCCGATGTCATCGGCGGCCCGGGCCAACGAGGCCACGCACCGCAGGAATCCCTGGTTCGGCTCATGGGCGAACGGCACCGGGCCGAAACCCTTCCAGCCGTTGCGGCGCAGCTGATCCAGCCCGCGGTGATAACCGGTGCGGGCGTACGCATATGCGGTGACAGCCTTGTCGTCGGCCAGGGCGTTCTCGGCCAGCACCGCCCACGCGATCGACGCCGACGGGTGGGCGGCGGCCACCACGGCCGCCTTCTCACCCGCAGCCAATTCGTCCTCGGCCTCAGGGTCCCCGGGAAGGAAAACCGGTTCCGGTCCCAACAAATCACCCATCCGTGTCATGGGCCTATTGTGCACCGACCGATAAGCTCCACCGGTACCGACGTACGGGAGGACCGCAGCAGGGATGTCGAACCCAACGGGACCTGACGAGGGCCGCGCCGACCACAGCGACACACCGACCGAGAAGGTCGAGTTGCCGAACATGTCCGAGGTGACCGAGCCGGCCACCGAGATCTTCGGCTCGGCCGACGAAGTCACCGGGGA
The DNA here is from genome assembly GCF_003855255.1 of Mycolicibacterium nivoides. Classification (NCBI taxonomy): domain Bacteria; kingdom Bacillati; phylum Actinomycetota; class Actinomycetes; order Mycobacteriales; family Mycobacteriaceae; genus Mycobacterium; species Mycolicibacterium nivoides. Next base: position 5,585,329 of record NZ_CP034072.1, read on the forward strand.
AGTCCACCTCAACGACGAACGACGCTTCACCGCGCCGTCCGGGTTCGACTCGTCGACGCAGAAGATCGACACGCCTCCCGACCCCGAGACCGAGGTGTTCGCTCCGCCCGGCGAGGGCGACACCGTCGCGGCCGAGGTGCCGAAAGGCGCTGCACCACAAGTCATCCCGCCGCGCGAGGAGCAGGAACAGAAGCCGCAGCCCGCAGCCCGCCGGAGCTGGGGGTGGGTGGTCGCGGTCGTGTTGGTGATCGCGGCGCTGGTGGCGATCGCGGTGCTCGGCACCGTCCTGCTGACCCGGAAGTCGTCGGCGGCCGCGTCCCAGGAGGACGACGTCCGCGCGACGATCCAGAACTTCGACTCGGCCATCCAGCGCGGCGACCTGGCCGCACTGCGCTCGATCACCTGCGGCACCACCCGCGACAACTACGTCAACTACGACCAGAGGGCCTGGGACGAAACTCACGCCCGGGTGGAGGCCGCCAAGCAATACCCCGTGGTGGCCAGCATCGACCAGGTGGTCGTCAACGGCGACCACGCCGAGGCCAACGTCACGAGCTTCATGGCCTTTGCCCCGCAAACCCGGTCCACCCGCAGCTTCGACCTTCAGTTCCGCGACAATCAGTGGAAGATCTGCCAGGCACCCACCGGCTAACCTGGTCCGGTGACCTTGCGCGGACCCAAGCTCTGGTTGGCACTGTGCACCCTCAGCGTGGTCATCGTCGTCGGCGTGGCCGCGCTGCTGGTCCGGCATCCGGGCTCGGCATTCGACGTCCTGCCCGGCAAACCCGTGGCCTTTCCCCAGCTCGACCGTGCCGCACTCGATCCGGCCCAGGCCCGCGTCATCGATGTGCTGCAGGCGCAGTACGACGCGCAGCCCGGCGGCAGCCATTTCTCCGAGGGAATCGAGGAGCCGTGGTGCGCCGACTTCGTCAGCTGGGTGCTCAACGAGGCGGGCCGGCCGCTGTCCAACCCGAACTCGGGCAACTGGCGGATCCCGGGCGTGTACACGCTGCAGGGGTACTACCAGGCCGCCGGCCGGTTCGCCGCCCCGGACTCCTACCGGCCGCGCCCCGGTGACGTGGTGATGTACGCCGACGGCAGCCCACTCGGGTTGCACACGAATTTCGTTGTGGTCGCGAATGACAACGCGATCACCACGGTTGGCGGCAATGAGGAGGGCGGTATCCGCGTGCACACCCTCGACGACGCCGAGATCGCGGGCATCCTCGGGTACGGCCGGCTGGCCGCCTAAGCGCCGGTGACGCTGCGCCCGGCGCTGTGCAGGTCGTTGCAGGCCTCGATGACACGCTCGGACATGGACGCCTCAGCCTTCTTCAGGTAGCTGCGCGGGTCGTACACCTTCTTGTTTCCGACCTCGCCGTCGATCTTGAGCACACCGTCGTAGTTGGTGAACATGTGCGCGGCGAGCGGACGGGTGAAGGCGTACTGGGTGTCGGTGTCGACGTTCATCTTCACCACGCCGTACTTGAGGGAATCTTCGATCTCGGACTTCAGCGAGCCGGATCCGCCGTGGAAGACGAAGTCGAAAGGCTTTGCATCACCGGGTAACCCGAGCTTGGCCGCGGCCACCCGCTGCCCCTCGGCCAGTACCTCGGGCTTGAGGACCACGTTGCCGGGCTTGTACACGCCGTGCACGTTGCCGAAGGTCGCGGCCAGCAGGTACGCCCCCTGCTCACCGGCGCCCAGCGCGTCGATGGTCTTCTCGAAGTCCTCCGAGGACGTGTAGAGCTTCTCGTTGATCTCGGCCTCGACGCCGTCCTCTTCACCGCCGACCACACCGATCTCGACCTCGAGGACGATCTTGGCCGCCGCCGCGAGCTTCAGCAGTTCCTGGGCGATGGTCAGGTTCTCGTCGATCGGGACAGCCGAGCCGTCCCACATATGCGACTGGAACAGCGGGTTACGGCCCGCGCCGACGCGCTCGGCGGAGATGGCCAGCAGCGGCCGCACATAGGTATCCAGCTTGTCCTTCGGACAGTGGTCGGTGTGCAGGGCCACCGTGATCGGGTACCTGTCGGCGATCACGTGGGCGAACTCGGCCAGCGCGACGGCGCCGGTCACCATGTCCTTGACCCCCAACCCGGAGGCGAATTCGGCCCCACCGGTCGAGAACTGGATGATGCCGTCGCTGCCCGCGTCGGCAAAGCCCTTGATGGCGGCGTTGATCGTCTCCGACGATGTGCAGTTGATGGCCGGAAACGCGAAGGAATGCTCCTTGGCCCGGCCCAGCATCTCGGCATAGACCTCAGGCGTGGCGATCGGCATGGCTTGTCCTTCCATCTGGACGCGGGTTATCGCAGGTGAAGACCGGTGGTGGGGCCCAGGTACCCTAGGGAGTCGTGATCGACATCGCCCTCCCTGAGGCTACGACCAATCTGGCGCTCATGCCGGATTTCATGGATCCACTGCACCTCATCGGGTCCTTCGGCACCTGGGCCCTGGTGGGCATCCTGGTCGTCGTCTTCGTGGAGTCCGGGGTGCTGTTCCCGGTCCTGCCGGGTGACTCGTTGTTGTTCGTCGCGGGCATGCTCGCCGCGGGCACCGCCGCCCAGGGAACGGCTGTGGACGCCAACTTCGAACTCTGGCAACTGCTGGTGTTCATCCCGGTGGCGGCGATCCTCGGCGGCCAGGTCGGCTACCTCATCGGCCGGTTCATCGGTGTCGAGATGTTCAAGCCCGACAACCGCGTGCTGAAGCAGAAGTACCTCGACGAGGCCCACGCGTTCTTCGAGCAGCGCGGCCCGTTCGCGATCGTCATCGCCCGCTTCGTGCCGATCGTGCGTACTCTGGCGCCGATCGTCGCCGGTGCCGCCAAGATGCGCTACTCGGTTTTCACGACGTTCAACGTGCTCGGCGCAGTCGTGTGGGGCGTCGGCCTCGTACTGCTCGGCTACTGGCTGGGCCAGTTCGAGATCATCCAGAAACTGCTCGAGCCCATCTTCATCCTGATCGTGGTGGCCTCGGTGGCCCCGATGTTCTTCGAGTGGCTCAAACGCCGCCGCGCCGCCAAGAAGGCCGCCGCCGAGCAGGCCTAACCGCCGCCGAGCACGTCGAACAGCTCACGCAGGCCGGCCAGCGTGTGCGCCGGCAGGAAGTGATCGCACAGCGGCAACGCGGCGGCCATCGATCCGGCCAGGGGCACATAACCCGGCGCCGCCGCGCGAGGGTTGAGCCACACCACCAGATGCGCCCGGCGGCGCAACCGGACCATCTCGCGCCGCAGTAATTCGGGTGGGTCCGAATCCCATCCGTCGGAGGCGATCACGACCACCGCACCGCGCAACGCATGACCGTGCGGACCGCTCAGTAGCGCACCGATCGACCGGGCCAGGCGGGTGCCTCCGTAGCGATCGGCCACCTTCTCGTTGGCTCGGGCCAATGACACCTCGGCAGACCGGTGCGACAGCACGGCGGTGAGCCGGGTGAGCGTGGTCGCGAACGCGAACACCTCGGGTCGGGTCCGCCGGTGCACCGCGGCCGCGCGCATCAGATGCAGATACACCGCGGCGTACGGCTGCATCGATCCGCTGACGTCGCACACCAGCACCACCCGACGGGGACGGAGGCGGGCCAGGGTTCTGGCCACCCGCAACGGCTCCCAGCCGGTGGTCCGCGAGGCCCTGATGGTTTCCCTGAGGTCGACGCGCCGGCCGGCCGGGTGACGGCGCCGACGCAGCGTGCGGCGGCGCGGCCAGCGGGCTTCCGCGCTTTCCAGCCAGGCGCCGATCCGCCTCAACTCGTCGCTGTCGAACTGATCGAACGGCTCGTCGGCGCGCGCGGCCAGCCAGCTGGGCATCAGGTCGGGCAGCGCCCTGCCGTCGGGCGAGCCCGTCGCCGCGGCGAGGGACGCCGGCCTGGTCGTCCACGGCAGGTCGTCACCGTTCTCATCCGGGTACCTGTCGTTGGAGGTCAGGTTCCGAGCGGGCGCGGTCGGCGACAATGCCGACCGCTTGAGGCCGGGCGGATCCAGGCCGAGCACGGCGTCGGCGAAAACCGCATCGAACACCGCGTCAAAGGCAGGCAGATCCTCGACACGGGTGACGAGCGAGAGCCGCGCCGCCCAGTACAGCCGAGACCGCGCGGCGGGCACCAGCTCGTGCATCGCCTGGACCAGGGTCGAGGGCCCGACCGCCGACACCGTCACCCCGCCCGCGCGAAGCCGGTCGACCAGCGCGACGGCGAACGCCGCCAGGTCGGCCCCACGCAGCAGGGAAGACGTCACCGGCGAGCGTGCCTGGCCATCCGAAGCCGCCCGATCGTGAACACCAGGGCCGCAAGCAGAAAGGCACCGGCGACTCGGGGGCCATATCGCTTGAGTGCGCTGCCGCCGGCCAGATCCAGCAGGTCGATCGGCTCGGGGCCGGGAACCGGCGCGGCTACGGGCTTTTCGGTGGGCCCCACCGGAGCTCTCTGGGTAGCGAGCTTGGCTTCCAGCGACTCGACGAACTGGCCCAGCAGTTTCTCCGACACGTCCTGCAGCATGCCGCTGCCGAACTGGGCGAGCTTGCCCACGACCTTGAGGTCGGTCTCGACCGTGACCCGGGTCGCCTGCCCGGCATCGTGCAACCGGGCGGTCACCGTCGCGGCGGCATTGCCGGTGCCTCGGGCTTCCTTGCCCAACGCATCGATGACGGCCCGGTGCTCGTCGCGGTTCTGCTCGACGAAGTGGACCTTGCCGTTGAACTCACTGGTGACCGGGCCGACCTTGATCTTCACCCTGCCCAAGGTGTCCTCACCCTCCTGACCGGTCAGCTGTGCGCCCGGCATCAGCGGGACCACCTGCTCGAGGTCGGTGAGCAGGTCCCATGCCTCGTCGACCGGCACGCTGACGGTGAACTCGTTGGCAATCTTCATAGGGCGCTTCCTCTCAGTTCCAGCAGTGCGTCACGGAGTTGTCCCGTGTCGTCGGGGGTCTTGGCCAGTGCCCCGAGTGTCTCCAGCGCGGCGGGGTCCACCAGGTCACCGACGCCCAACGTGACCAGGGCGGCAACCCAGTCGATGATCTCGGCGATACCTGGTGGCTTGTCGAGGTCGAGATCGCGTGCGGCACCCACGAATTGGGCAGCCCGCTCGATGAGCGGGTCGGTGGCCCCTGGCACCGTGCGTCGGACGATCGCCACGGCGTGGGCACGCTGCGGGTATTCGATCCAGTGATAGAGGCAGCGACGGCGCAACGCGTCGTGCAGGTCACGACTGCGGTTCGATGTCAGCACCACGACGGGCGGCCGGTCGGCGACGAATGTGCCGAGCTCGGGAACAGTGACCGCAGCCTCGCCGAGGAACTCCAGCAGCAGCGCCTCGAATTCGTCGTCGGCGCGGTCGATCTCGTCGACCAGGAGCACCGGTGGCCGCGGTCCGCGGTGCCGCACGCACTGCAGGATCGGCCGGTCGATGAGGTAGGCCTCGGTATAGAGGTGTGCCTCGTCGAGCTGTTCGCCGCCGCGAGCCTCGGCCAGCCGGATGGAAAGAAGCTGGCGCTGGTAGTTCCAGTCGTAAAGGGCCTCGCTCGCGGTCAGCCCCTCATAACACTGCAGCCTGACCAGTGGGGTATCCAGAACGGCCGCCAGTGTTTTGGCCGCGGTGGTCTTGCCGACGCCCGGCTCGCCCTCCAACAGCAGCGGGCGTCCCATCGTGACCGCGAGATAGATGGCTGTAGCGGTGCCCTCGCCGAGCAGGTAATCGCTGGCATCGAACCGCCGCACCACATCCTCGACACCACTGAAGACCGGGTCAGTGCTCATGCGCCGCGGAGCCCTCCGACCCTGATGCCTTCGATGACCTCGGCGACGATCGAAACCGCGATCTCGGCAGGGGTTTTCGCGCCGATCGCCAGGCCGACCGGGGTATGGACCCTGGCACGTTCGGCTTCCGTCAATCCCAGGCCGTCCAAGATGGACGCCCCGCGCACCCGGCTGGCGACCAGCCCGATGTAGCCGACCCCGGCGTCCAGCGCAGCCCGGATCATCTCGCCTTCGGGTCCACCGAGACTGGCGATCACCACGGCAGTGGCATCCCCGGGGTCGGAGCCGGGATCGTCGAGCCGCCGCACGTCGTAGCCGAGAATCCCGCATAGCTCGACCATGGCGTCGGCGATCGGTGTGCCACCGAAGATCTGTACCAGCGGCGCGGGCACCTCGGGTGCCAGGAAGATCTCCAACGCGCCGCCGGACAGACAGGGGTTGACCACCACGCAGGCACCCGGGGCCTCGGGGAAATGCACATCGCCGTCGGGCAAGACTCGCAACAGCACACTTTCACCCACCTGGAGTGCCCCCAGCGCCGCCTTGCGCACCGAGTTCTGAGCGCAATGTCCTCCGACGAACCCCTCGATTGTGCCGTCGGCCAACAGGATCGCCTCATCCCCGGGATGCGCCGAGGTGGGCTGCTGCGCACGCACCACCGTCGCGTGCACGAATGGCGTTCGTGCCCGGCGAAGTTGTGCGACGCGCTCACTCAGAGTCATCTGTGCCCCTTCTAGATAGGCGGCCTGGCCCGCCCCTGCATGGCTTCCCACACCCGCGACGGGGTCAACGGCATATCGGCGTGCCGAACCCCGAACGGCGCCAACGCATCCACCACGGCGTTCACCACGGCGGGCGGTGAGCCCACCGTCGCGGACTCCCCGATGCCCTTGGCTCCGATCGGGTGGTGCGGCGACGGAGTGACGGTGTGCCCGGTCTCGAAGTGCGGCACCTCCATCGCGGTGGGAATGAGGTAGTCCATCAACGAGCCGCCCAGGCAGTTGCCGTCCTCGTCGAACGCGATCATCTCCATCAAGGCCATGCCGATACCGTCGACCAGGCCGCCGTGCACCTGCCCCTCGATGATCATCGGGTTGATCCGGGTGCCGCAGTCGTCGACCGCGAGGAACCGGCGCACCTTTACCACGGCGGTACCCGGGTCGACGTCGACGACGCAGAAGTACGCACCGTACGGGTAGGTGAGATTCTCCGGGTTGTAACAGATCTGGGCGTCCAGACCGCCCTCGATCCCCTCCGGAAGATCACCCGCGCCGTGCGCGCGCATCGCGATGTCGGCGATGGTGACCGAAGCCGTCGGATCACCCCTGACGTGGAAGCTGCCCTTGTCCCATTCCAGGTCGGCGACCGAGGCCTCCAGCATCCCGGACGCGATGATCCTGGCCTTGTCGCGGACCTTGCGCGCGACAAGCGCGGCCGCCGCGCCCGACACCGGTGTGGACCGGCTACCGTAGGTGCCCAGGCCGAACGGGGTCTGGTCGGTGTCGCCGTGCACCACATCGATATCCTCGGGCGGGATCCCGAGTTCCTCGGCCACGATCTGGGCGAAGGTCGTCTCGTGGCCCTGCCCCTGGGTCTGAACACTCAAGCGCACCACAGCTTTTCCGGTCGGGTGCACCCGCAGTTCACAGCCGTCGGCCATGCCGAGACCGAGGATGTCCATGTCCTTGCGCGGGCCGGCGCCCACAGCCTCGGTGAAGAACGACATGCCGATGCCCATGAGTTCGCCGCGCTCGCGCTTCTCCCGCTGCTCGGCGCGCAGGCCCTCGTAACCGATCATCTCCATCGCGAGCCGCATCGTCTTCTCATAGTCGCCGGAGTCGTACACCCAGCCGGTCTTGGATTTGTACGGGAACTGCTCGGGTTTCAACAGATTTCGCAGCCGCAGCTCAGCAGGATCCATCTTGAGTTCATAGGCCAGGCAGTCCACCAGACGCTCGACGAAGTACACCGCCTCGGTGATGCGGAACGAGCAGGCGTAGGCCACCCCGCCGGGTGCCTTGTTGGTGTACACCGCGGTCATGTGGCAGTACGCCGCCTCGATGTCATAGCTGCCGGTGAACACGCCGAAGAATCCCGCGGGGTATTTCACCGGGGCCGCGGTGCCGTTGAAGGCACCATGGTCGGCCAGCACGTTGGACCGGATCGCCAGGATCTTGCCGTCGGAGGTCGCCGCGATCTCACCGACCATGATGTAGTCCCGCGCGAACCCTGTGCTGGTGAGGTTTTCGCTGCGGTCCTCCATCCACTTGACCGGCTTGCCCAGCAGCAGAGACCCGACGATCGCACAGACATAGCCGGGATAGATCGGCACCTTGTTGCCGAACCCGCCGCCGATGTCCGGCGAGATCACCCGGATCTTGTGCTCGGGCAGGCCGGCGACCAGTGCGTACAACGTGCGGTGCGCGTGTGGGGCCTGCGAGGTGCTCCACAGGGTGAGCTTGCCGGTCACCGGATCCAGATCGGCGACCGCGCCGCAGGTTTCCATCGGTGCGGGATGCACGCGCGGGTAGACGATTTCCTGTTTGACCACGAGATCGGCTTTCGCGAAGGCCGCCTCGGTGGCCGCGGCATCCCCGGTCTGCCAGTCGAAGCAGTGATTGTCCGTCTTGCCCTCGAGGTCGGTGCGGATCACCGGGGCGTCCGCGTCCAGTGCGTGACGGGCGTCGATCACCGGGTCCAACGGGTCGTAGTCGACGTCGATGAGTTCCAGGGCGTCGCGGGCCGAGTACCGGTCCTCGGCCACCACGAAGGCCACCTCCTGCCCCTGGAAACGGACCTTGTCGGTGGCCAACACGGCCTGCACGTCGTTGGACAGCGTCGGCATCCAGGCCAGGCCCTTCTCTGCCAGGTCGGCACCGGTGACCACGGCCTTGACCTTCGGATGTGCCTGCGCCGCAGTCACATCGATGCCGGCGATCCTGGCGTGCGCGTACGGCGAGCGCAGGATCGCCAGGTGCAGCATGCCCGGCAGCGTGACGTCGTCGACGTAGGTGCCGCGGCCCCGGATGAATCGCGGGTCCTCCTTGCGCAGCATCCGGCCGTGACCGCAGGGTTTCGCGTCGTTGGTCGCGGTGTCCTCGGGTCGGCTGACCGGGTTCTCCAGCGTCGTCATGCGTTCGCCTCCTCATGAGCCCGTCGTGCCGCCCACTGGACCGATCGCACGATCGTGGTGTAGCCGGTACAGCGGCAGATCTGACCCGAGATGGCCTCGCGAATCTCCTCTTCGGTCGGGTCCGGGTTACGGTCGAGCAGCGCGCGGGCGGTGATCATCATGCCCGGGGTGCAGAACCCGCACTGCAGACCGTGGCACTGCACGAACCCTTCCTGCACCGGGTCCAGATGGCCGTCGACCTCCATGCCCTCGATCGTGCGGATCGTATGCCCGGAGGCCATCGCGGCCAGCATGGTGCAGGATTTCACCGGTTCGCCGTCGACGTCGACGACACACGTGCCGCAGTTGGAGGTGTCGCAGCCCCAATGGGTCCCGGTCAGCCCCAATTGATCGCGCAGGAAATGCACCAGCAGCATTCGGGGTTCGATCTCGGCACTGACCGCTTCGCCGTTGACCGTCATGTTGACCTGCATGGCACATCCTCTCTGTCGCCCTCCAGGACTATGGGGCGCTGCGTACCCGCTCCACGGACGCGCGCAGCGTGCGGATGGTCAGTTCAGATGCCAGGTGACGTTTGTAGTCGGCACTGCCGCGCATGTCGCTGACCGGATCGCAGGCCTGCGCGGCGGCCGCACCCGCGTCGGCGAAGGTCTCCTCGACGGCGGGCCTGCCCACCAACGAATCCGACAATGCACGCAGAGCGTCCCAGTCGGCGTTCACCGCGGTCAGACCGACGCGTGCCGCCGCGATCGAACCGTTGTCCAGCGTGACCTGGGCTCCTGCGGCGGTGACTGCCCAGTCCCCCACGCGGCGTTCCACTTTCGCGTACGCGCTGGAGGTGCGGTGGCGTACCGGTATCCGCACCTCGATCAGCATCTCGTTGTGCGCCAGCGCGGTCTCGTAGGAACCCACGAGGAAATCGTCGATGGGTATCTCCCGATCGCCGGCCGGCCCATGGACCAGGCATGCCGCCGACAGGACCCTGCATACGGTGGTCAGGTCTTCGGCCGGGTCCGCCTGGCAGAGCGAGCCCCCCAGCGTTCCCCGATTGCGCACGACAGGGTCGGCGATCACCCGTTCGGCGTCACGGAAGATCGGGCACACCGCCGCCAGCCGATCCGACTCGAGCACCTGCCGGTGCCGGACCATCGCCCCGATGCGGACCAGGAGCGGGGAGCTGACATCCAGAACAGAGATGTAGCCGAGCTCGGCGGCGAGGTCATTGATGTCGACGAGGTACTCGGGGTTGGCGATGCGCAGCTTCATCATCGGCAGCAGGCTGTGCCCGCCGGCGACGATCCTGGCGTCCTCGCCCAACCGGTCCAGCAAGCCGACCGCGTGGTCGACGCTGGTGGCGCGTTCGTACTCAAAGGGGCCGGGAACTTGCATGTGAGCCAGCTCACACCCGACTTACCTCGGCGTCAACAGCCAGTTAAGCGATTACTTAACTGGCCGGCAGCGCGCTACGTTCGCCCTGCTCATGGTGGATACGACCGTCGGTCTGGGCCAGCGGCCGCCCGCCGCCTCCCCAACGCTGGGCGATGATCTCGGCCGCGATGGACACCGCCGTCTCCTCGGGAGTCCGGCCGCCGAGGTCCAGCCCGATCGGGCTGGACAACCTGGCCAGCTCGGCCTCCGTAATCCCGGCATCACGCAGGCGGGCCACGCGGTCCTCGTGGGTCCGCCGCGACCCCATCGCACCGATGTAGGCGACTTCGGGCAGTCGCAGCGCCACCTCCAGCAATGGCACGTCGAACTTGGGGTCGTGAGTCAGCACGCAGATCACCGTGCGGGCATCGATCGCCCCCGCCTCGGCCTCGGCAGCCAGGTACCGGTGCGGCCAGTCCACCACCACCTCGTCGGCGGTCGGGAACCGCGCGGAGGTGGCGAACACCGGCCGGGCGTCGCACACGGTGACGCGGTAGCCGAGAAACACGCCCTGCTGGGCGACGGCTGCCGCGAAGTCGATCGCGCCGAACACCAGCATCCGGGGCCGCGGCGCGTGGCTCGCGACGAAGACCTCCATGCCCTCACCGCGACGCTGACCGTCGGGACCGTAGGTCAGTACCTCACTGCGACCCGCCGCCAGCAGTCCGCGGGCGTCGTCGGTGACCGCGGCATCGGCGCGCAGGGACCCCAACGAGCCCTCGACCGCGTCGCGATGCACCACCAGCCTCTTGCCGACCCACGACCCGTCGGGATGGGCGATGACCGTGGCCACCGCGACCGGACGATGGGCCTCGATGTCCTCGGCGATGGCGCTCAACTGATGAAATGTGTTCTGGGACACCGGTTCTACGAAGATATCGAGGATGCCGCCGCAGGTGAGGCCGACCTCGAACGCGTCGTCGTCGCTGACGCCGTAGCGCTGGAGCACCGGGGTGCCGCTCGCCATCACCTCGGTCGCCAGTTCGTACACCGCGCCCTCGACACAGCCGCCCGACACCGACCCGGCGACAGTTCCGTCGGGGGCGACCACCATCGCCGCACCCGCGGGGCGCGGTGCGGACCGAAATGTGCGCACCACAGTCCCGACACCTGCGGTACCACCCGCACGCCACACCGCTAACAAGGTGCTCAGCACATCTCTCACGGTTTCAATCTAGAACGTGTCGAGTGCCGCGGCCAGCGCCTGGGTGTCGGGAAGGATCCGCTCCTCGACGACCTTGCCCCATACGACACGGCCGATGTTGACACCGCGATAGACGATTTGGCCATGCCGGGTCGCGGCGTAACTGGTGGCGATACGAGTCGACCAGGGGCCGCCTTCGATGACCATCGCCTCCACTTCGAACTGTATGTCGGGAAAGCTCCGAAAGAACCTGTCGCGCAACCATGCCCGTTCCGCCTCAGCACCATGAAGATCCACCGCCAGTGCGTGGTCCCCCAGATACTGGAAATGCACGTCGTCGGCCAGCGGTATCTCATCGATGCGCTGATCCGAGAGCTTCGCCCAGAGTGCGATCGCCTGCTTCCGCACCAACCACCGATAGAACATTGTCCGAGCGTAGAACTCAGGAGGCGTTCTAGGCTTCAATCGTGACACCCGCGCAATTGCGTGCGTTTTCGGCGGTCGTGAGGCTGGGCTCGGTGCGGGCCGCGGCCGAGGAACTGGGTATGTCCGACGCCGGGATCTCGATGCACGTCGCCCAGCTGCGCAAGGAACTCGACGATCCGCTGTTCACCAGGTCCGCGGCCGGCCTGGCCTTCACCCCGGGTGGTCTGCGCCTGGCCAGTCGCGCCGTCGAGATCCTCGGCCTGCAGCAGCAGACCGCCATCGAGGTGACCGAGGCCGCGCACGGCCGGCGGCTGTTGCGCATCGCGGCATCCAGCGCGTTCGCCGAACATGCGGCGCCGGGACTCATCGAGCTGTTCTCCTCACGCGCCGACGACCTTTCGGTCGAGCTCAGTGTCCACCCGGCCGCCCGCTTCGCCGACCTGATCGCCACCCGTGCGATCGACATCGCGCTGGGCCCGCCGC